>NZ_JBFULK010000009.1:0-211589 GCF_056400365.1 Paenibacillus sp. P5_B5 | reverse complement strand
GGATCAAACTCTCCATTAAAGTGCTCATCAACCAAAGTTGATTTGCTATAATTAGAGCTGATTGCTCAAAATTTCTTGCTAGCTTGTCTTGATCACTCACGCCGAAGCGCTCGTTCTCTCAACGTTTTGAGGTTAATAACCTCTTGTATGATATTTTGCCTTCGCGGGCAAAAATCACTTTTTCTTCACTCGTTGTTCAGTTTTCAAAGGACAATTTGTTGTTGTGTGTTTCGCATTTACCTGCGAGACAACTTTTATATCATACCATTTCAGAAGGCTTAATGTCAAGAGTTTTTTTTAAATTCTTCTTTTGTGATTCAATCGTTTAACCGATTGTTTCATTCGACATAATCGCGTCTTCCGAAGCGACAAGATGTATCATAACAAATAGAACAGCAGTGTGCAACCCTTTTATACAAGGTAAAATAATACAACTCAGGATTTCAAAGATCATCAATAGAACATAAATAAAGTGAGCCCCAGTTTCTGTGGAATACTAGATTGCTCACTTATTTCTGACGATATTCTTTTCTCGACAATTAGTTTATATTCACAATCTCTGTAATTCTCTTGGATAGCTTGTCAGCACTTCTACCTCACCGTTTAGGTTCACATATAGATCGTCTTCAATCCGAACTCCGCCAAGAGTTGGTATGTAGATGCCAGGTTCGATCGTAAATAGATGACCTGGAGCGATGAGTTGTTCATTGTCACTATGTATTGAAGGAGCTTCATGGAGCTCTAGCCCTAAACCATGTCCGATTCGATTATTGAAATAAGCACCATACCCCTCTGAGACGATTACAGCTCTCCCTGTCTGATCAATATGTCCATATGGTGTACCAACTTTTACTTCATTAATCGCTGCTTGATTGGCTGCGAGAACAATTTCATAGATTTTCTCCTGCTCCTTCGTTCCCTCACCAATCAAGAATGTCCGCGTAATATCCGAACAAAAGCCTCCTGCAAACAAACCAAAGTCAATCAGCAAAAAATCATTCTCTTTGATCTGAGCCTTTCCCGGTTTTCCATGTGGCAAGCATGAGCGCGTTCCAGTTAAAATAATGGAATCAAATGAAGGTCTATCCCCACCATGCTTTCGAATTCTATATTCCAGTTCAGCAGTAAGCTCTAGCTCTGTCATACCAATACAAACCTTTTGTACCGTTTCCTCCAGCACCTTCTCTGTAATTTCAATTGCATGACGAATCTGCAGCAAATCTTGAGCTGATTTCACTAGTCTTTCTTGATGGATGAAATCTTCTAGATTCGTTGTTCTTACATCTGCATACAGCTCTTCCAGCCGCTCAAGTCTATGCACAGTAAATGTGTTCTTTTCCAAACCTATGTTAGTGAACTTCTTATGACCGATTTTTTGATTGAGCAAGATGTAAGGATTATCAGTATCATAGCAGGGAATCAAATCTTGGATAACCGATTGCTGTTCAGCAGCATCCAGGTCAAGACCTGGGACGATCATGCATTTGATATCCTGATTAGCATCTATGATCAATGCCATGAATCTTTCATGTGGGTTCGAGTAAAATCCACTAAAATAATAAATATTCGTAGGGTTCGTTATCAAAGCAATGTCGATCTGCTGTTGTACTAAATATTGACGCAATCGATTTAATCTTGACTGGTAAATAGAACTCATCTCCCATACTTTATGATGTTACTGGAACAGCGGCTATACTTTCACCGATCGCTAGGTTTACACAGGTATAGCTGACCTTCACACCATTCACTAATTTTGTTTGTGCTTGGACAAGAACTCCATTTAATTGAATGAATGAATAGTCACCAACGAACTGAACTTCCCAGATAATCGGTCCACTTCCAGCATTGTTCCGCATTGTACTCTTAACAACACCCTCATGCTTCATATATAGATCATTACTACCTAGCGCAACATGATCTAACTCCAGCCAGCTAATATCCTTCGGCAATCTCGAAAGTGTAGTCACCTTGTGTTCAGGTGCATTTGGCGATATCCCCATTAAGCCTTCTACCGTTTGACTAATGAGCGTATAGGACACCTCGGGATAATCACCGTTTGTCCCTTGACTGCTTACCTCGTGAATATCCTGCAGACCATTGATAATATACTTCATCCATTTCCAAGCCTGTTCATTGTAGCTAAATGGAAAAAATGTATCCGGCAAGTAAGTGTACGCTTCAATATTGGATGGCGCTCCTTCTGATGTCTCAACCATTTGATCAATGAATTCAAGGAAAGTATTCGTTCGTTCCCCAACTTCCGTGATCTGTTTCATTGGCATAAACCAGCTCGGTTCTTTGGCAAAATCACTATAGGATTTACCATCTGACCCATAACCTCGTATATACCCGTTTTGTATTCCTTTAACTCCCCAATCCTGATTGAAGTATTCTTTCAAATCTTCCGCACGATTTTTAAATATTCGATAAGCCTCATATTCTCCCTTTGCTTTACATAATTCCGCATATGACAGCAAAGCTTGATATTGCGAGCCTATCCCATCTCCAGCTTCAATAATGGACTCCGTCATCCGTTCATTGTAAGTAGCCGTCCCTTGGAATATACCTCCGCCAGTACCTTCAGCTACTCCATTCATCATCTGTTCATCATGAAGTTCGATAAAATCAGTTACAACCTTCGAATAATAATTCCAAAGAGTTGCATCCTCTAAATAGCTCTGGTCACCTGTCCATAAGTACATGTGATAAGCTTTTTCAACAAGCTCAAATACTGCAGGCACTTCCCTAACAAAATGATCCGAATCTCGATAATCCAATTTAAATAACGATCCATCGAAATTGAGCGCCCATGCAGGGTACCATTTGTGTAATTGATTCGAGGTGCCAGCAAATGCTTTTAACATGGACAAGTTCTCGCGATCAAGTCCCAGCAGATGTGCTCCAGTCATTTGATGAACGAAATCTCTAATATAGAAGGCTGAACGGTGAGCATATCCTGCCCAATAGGATGGCATATACTCTTTTATTTCAGGCGAATTGCTAAATGTTTCGTCTCTGTTAATTAAACCATGCTTTCCTGTTCTTACATAAGAACGTGCCTTTTGCACAGCCCATTGAAAGGCTTCTTCAATAACGAGATTCGACGAATTAATAATAATTTCCTTCTCACCTACATGACATTCCACAATCCAAAGTTGCCGCTTCCCCTGATTGGTAATCGTATATTCAACTGGCTCAGTAAAATCTTGTGCCATCCCTGATGATGGTGTAACGGAAGCGTCTTGTGAAATCGTCAAATTAGGAGCAATTTCCTTCAAATCCATACCATAAGGAACAGTAACCTGAACTTTATGAACATCAGTATCAATTTGAGTAACATCAACCTGACCGAGCACTGCAAGAGAGAGCATATTTGTTAAGCTTGAAATATCTTGAGAATAACAGCTGGCCAAAGCCAGAAGAGGATCCTTTAATTCGATCCACTTACCATCAGAATTTATACCTGTAAAGTAAATTTCTACAAGAGATCCTTTTTCTAGCAAAATCTTATCGATCATTTGAGTACAAGGCATATCATTTTGAAGCACGGCTTTTTGTACGATAACACTGCCCTTCGGATATCTGATCCCAAATTCAGCGCCACTCGCATCAACTCTTTTAAATATCGATTGCAGTTGATAATAACCTGTTTCAGGAATGATAACTGTTTGTGCCAAGAAGCTTGAAGGACCTGGATCAATTAAAACCCTGGCCTTGTCATCTGATTGTTGTATGAAAGCTCCATCATATATCCAATGCTTATTAAATAAAGTAAAATCAGCATTTCGAATCAAATTATTAGATTCACTTTGCCCATTATCCAATCCTTGTTCACAGCTAACTTTGAAATCGAAATCGTTCCCCTCCATTCGACAGAATGTAATGAATACCAATAACAAACCTATTAGGAAGGGCAGAAGCCTCTTATATTTATCCATGAAGAGATATACTGGCTATGTTATTTAAACGGAGGAAGCCAATTCCCATGAGCCTCAATCAGCTCGTCACACATCGCAACGATGTCTCCAATGGATAGTTCTGCAGATGTATGAGGATCAAGTAAAGCAGCATGGTAAATATGCTCCTTCTTCCCAGTTATTGCAGCTTCAATTGTAAGCAATTGCGTATTAATATTGGTTCGATTCAATGCCGCACATTGCGGGGGCAGATCCCCAACATACGTCGGAACCACACCACTAGCATCGACCATACATGGCACTTCCACGCATGCTTCCTTCGGTAAATTGGTGATTAGACCTGTGTTCATCACATTACCGCCAATTTTATAGGGGATATTCGTCTCCATTGCTTCAAGAATATAAGAAGCGTATTCTTGCGTTCTGGTATGTGTTAATTGCTTATTGCTTACAAGCTCCTCACGCATTGTTGACCATCGATTGATTTGATTGATACAGCGACGCGGATATTCATCTAGCGGAATATTAAATTGGTCAATAAGCTCTGGATAATTGCCTTTAATGAAATACGGATGGTATTCTGCATTATGCTCGGATGATTCCGTAATGTAATAACCAAAACGATGCATCAGCTCATAGCGTACCATGTCATCATGCTTTTCCTCTTGTTTCTCAATCACACGACGCTTAATTTCGGGATATAGGTCAACGCCATTCTGCGTAACTTCAAGAAGCCAAGCCATATGATTGATTCCTGCGATTTTCCACTGAACATTCGTATGATTCATACCTATATGTTTAAACAGATGCGGCACGCATACTTGGACACTATGACAGAGACCAACCGTTTTCACACCACCATACGTATTCATCACTTTTGTTAAAACCGCCATCGGATTCGTATAATTCAAGAACCATGCATCAGGACAAACCTCATGTATATCCTTAGCAAAATCGAGCATAACAGGAATCGTACGTAAACTTCTAAAAATACCACCTATGCCAACGGTATCTGCGATTGTCTGACGCAAGCCGTATTTTTTAGGTATTTCAAAATCGGTAATTGTACAAGGATCGTACCCGCCTACCTGAATGGCATTAATGACATAAGATGCTCCACGCAAGGCTTCCTTTCGATCGGTATAAGCTTTAACCGTACATGTACTCCCTAAAGTTGCCTTCAAATTATTTAACATGTTCTCTGAATCTATCAATTTAACAGTATCGATATCAAAAAGTGCTAATTCAAATCCTTGTATTGCTGGTGTAAGCATACAATCACCAAGGACATTTTTGGCAAAGATTGTGCTTCCGGCACCTAAAAAAGTAATTTTAGACATTATAATCTCCTCCAAGTTTCTCTATCATTCCAATTCCGATTTATTATCCCTTTACTGCACCTAGTGTGATGCCTCCAACAAAATAACGCTGCATAATTGGGTAAACAAAAAAGATTGGTAATGTAACGAGCATCGTTATTGCAGCACGCAGCGTAGTCGGTGAAAGATCTCGCAACCTCGCACTTAATTGCGTCGGGTTCTTTAATTGTTCTATTGCTTCCACTTCTAGCAGCATTCGTTTTAAATAGATTGGAAGTGTATCCCAATTTCCATTCGAGTTATAAATTACTGTATCTAGCCAGTAATTCCAGTGACTTACCGAGCTAAAAATTGCAATCGAAGCAAATACAGGAATACATACTGGAATTACGATTCGAACAAAGATACCAAGTTCACTTGCGCCATCAATCCGAGCAGATTCAAAAAGCGAATCCGGAATACCATCTATATAAGATGCTATATATAGCATCCAAGTCGCATTGAACATAGCTGGAATCCAGTAGACATTGAAAGTATTGGTTAGTCCAAGATTGAGAAAAACGAGATAAGTCGGAATGAGTCCTCCCGTGAAATAGATGGTAATCAGGAATATAATTCTCATCATTTTTCTTCCTGAGAACTGTTTAATAGTAACTATATATCCGAGCAAGCCAGTGGAAATTACGCAAGTTAACGTTCCAATGAATACCCTGAATAGGGAGATGATTAGTGCCGACAGCAACCTATCATCTTGAAACAAATATAAATAGGCACTTAATGAAAATTTACGTGGCCATAAATAGATACCGCCTTGCAGTACATCGATCCCATCATTAAGAGAAATGGCAAGGAGATTGATGAACGGATAAACAACAAGCAAGCCAAAAAACAACAATAGAATGATATTGAAAACATCGAAAATTTTACCGCCTAATGATTGCTTCACATAATAAGTAGACATTCTGGTCCTCCCTTAGTATATGGATGTATCCATCACTTTTTTGCTAAAGCGATTCGCTCCGAATACCAATATGATTCCGATAAAGGATTTCACTAATTCAATGGCAGTTGCATAGGAATAATTACCAAGCTGAATACCATACGAAAACACATACGTATCAATGACTTCCGAGTAATCTCGTGTCAGAGCGTTACCAATTAAAAGCGGCGCTTCTAATCCAGCATTCAAAATGCCTCCTAAACTTAAAATCCATAGAACAATGATCGTAGGTCTAATACTTGGAAGCGTAATATGCCATATACTCTTGAATCTACCTAGTCCATCCACTTTACCAGCATCGTACAGTTCGGGAGGAACTCCCGTGATGGCAGATAAGTAAATAATCGAGTTCCAACCAACACTTTTCCATACAGTTAAAGATGTAAGGATTCCCCAATAATATTTACCGCCATCTCCCAAGAATGAAATCGGATCCTCTGCAAACCCGAAGCGCTGTAAAAAATCATTCAATATGCCCTCATTCCCAAATAAAGTGAAGGCAATTGAGGCTATAACAACCCATGATAGAAAATAAGGCAGGTAAGAGGTTGACTGTACAAATTTACGGAATCTTTTATTTCGAACTTCATTTAGAAGTAAAGCCAAGATGATCGGGGCTGGAAATCCAATCAAGATGTTCAGTCCGCCGATAACTAGCGTATTTCGCATAATCATCGGAAAATCAGGTGAAGAAAAAAACATTTCAAAATTTTGAAAGCCAACCCATTCACTTTCCCAGATCGATTGGCCGGGAACATAATTCATGAATGCTGTGATAGTACCTAGTATAGGTAGGTATTGCATAATAGCAATGAATAGAAGAATTGGGATACATATCATCCAAATTTGTCGTTCTCTGTATAGTCTTCTCTTGATCAATTGCAATTTGGTTTTTTTAATCTTGGCAGTCCCAGTCAGGCTACTATACTCGTGCGCTGGATTATTCATAAATTCCTCCGTATCCGGTAAAATGAATTTTTTTGGGATATCGGATATTCGGGAGGATGATACAATCACCCTCCCGCTATCATTATTTCCACTCTTTCAATCTGCGCTGATATTCATCCGTTTTGTATTTTTCGATTTTATCCAGACCGGCAGCATTGAGTTTATCTTTCATTGCTGCAAAGTTTGCACGAGCTTCTTCTTCTGTTTTGCTTGTTACTGCTTTAGCCCATTGTGATTCCAATAAATCTTTTACTTGCTTTTCCGTTATCGCAAGTGGATGATTAGCAGGAATATTAATTCCACCAACTGTATTGTCATAAATGGTATCCTTCAGATTATCATTCATCATCTTTTTCCACTTAGCATCGTCGTTGAAATTCTGATCGAACCAGTAAACACTTTTGCCATCATCCTTCATAACACCTTGACCAGTTGTTAAGTTATACAAATCCATTCCCTGCAAATCACCAGTATCATAATCGAATTTAGAATCGATGATCGCTTGTTTTTGAGCTTCCACAAAGCTGGCTTTACCATCTGCAAAATTCCATATGGACTTATCCGTATTAGGTACGCCCCATCCGATTAATCTTGCACCGATATCTGATGTGGAGAAGTTCAACCATTTCATGATTTCTTCCGGATTTTTGGCTTTGTTCGTAATTACAGTCATACCTGTACTGCGTGAATTTTTTCCTGACAAAGTAGCCTTCTCAGCACTTACAGCCTTTGCACTTACCTGCATAAAGCGCTTTTCTTCGTTCCAATTCGGATCGCTCTTCTGCCAAACCTCATGCCCTGCATTCCAGCCAATCCACCATGCGCCAATAAAGCCCATTATCCGATCTGTTGACATTTTGGCTTTCATATTATCGAACTTGTTCAAGAATGCATCTGGATCAAGCAAACCATCACGATAAATTTTGTTCATAAACAAGGTGAGCTCAAGACCTTCAGGTGTATTGACCCAGCTCGTTATCTTTCCATCAGCCTCGATTTTATTACCATCCTTAAGCCCCCACATACCCGCTAGCGTTGGGACAACCTTCTCGGTTACTGGAGCATAAGCTGTTAAAGCATATGTTTTTTCCCCTTTGTCATTCTTGGGGTGTTTCTCTTGCATTTTCTTCAGGACATCATAATACTCATCAGGAGTTTCAAACTTTGGCATGCCCAGCTCTTTCCAGTAGTCATAGCGAAGATGAGCAGAAAAGTCGGGAATAGGAAGTGAGCCCCAATATGAAGGAAGCGCATACAATTTACCATCTTTTAAATAAGTTTTATACAAATCGCCTAGCTGTTTCTTGATTTCAGGTGCATATTGATCAACGAGTGGAGCCAGATCAATTACTTTTCCTTGTGCAACCCACTTGGCTAGCATCGCTTCATCCATATTGACAATAACTTCAGGATATTCTCCTGATGCGAGCATCAGATTCAGTTTGTCATCCACTTTTGCATCTAAGGTGATTTTGTTAATATTCACATTGAACTTATCTTGCAAAAACTTATGCATGATTGCACTATTCTTTTTGGTCTTTTCTGGATCAATTTGACCTGCATAATAATAACTAAACTCGACAGACGTTTTCGGTACTTCCCAACCAAATTCGTTTTTAACAGCTGCAGCAGCGGTTGGCTCTACCTTAGGTGTAGCAGCCTGTGGAGTTTCCGTAGGCTTGACCTCTGCCTTTTGCCCGGAGCATCCAATAACGACAGTTAGTAAAAGCACCATGACTAACACAACATAATAGATCTTTTTCAGAGTAATCCCCTTCTTTCCAAATAAATTTTATTTACTAAATATTCTGAAAATAATCTTAATGCTTTCATGAAGTATTAAATGACTACGCAAGATAACTTTACTAAAAATTTAGGGTTAAATCAAGATAAATTTACTAACTATTCAGATTATTATCCATGAAATTTAGTCATATTTTACTAAAATAATACATCTTTTGATATTAATTTCGCTTAAGCAAACCAAGAACCTCAAGTTAATCGATCACGATTGCATTCCCACACGGAGGAATATTAAAACGATGGATTCCCATATTTAAATTGATTTGCAATGTATCCACCAATTGTCCCATGCAATCTCGTATTTGAACCGTTTTATCCCCCATATCCTCATCAAGCTCAATATACACTCTTGAATTTTGCGTGCCATTCACAAATATAACCTGTGAAGGAATATCCTTTCCTGGGTTCAGAACAACATCGCCATAAGCACATACAATTCTCTTCTGCAAATTATCCGCTATAACAAGTGGATACATTAAATCCGGATGCAGTGGTTTCAACTGACCATTAAGCAATACATCCCGATGCTCTTGCCAGAAGTGAAGCCAATAGCTAACCATTTGATGATGATCCTTCGAAAGACTGTCCAAAGTCACTGATATTTGAGGTACCGAGAACAAAACATTTACAAATTGTAAAGCTGCAACTTCAACTGGCTCATCCGTATTCCACATCAACATATCGGAATGTACTGCGGTATCCCCACTTAGCAAACGGACATCAATTGTACGAATTCTATTTTCAATAGCATCATTGGGGCAATCAGTAGCCCGAAACATATTTCCATACTTTCGCATTAATGGACCAATATAATTTTGGCGAAATTCAATCATGATATCAGGTTTGATGCTCTGCAGCGTAATAATCAAATCACTCATTAGCCTATCTACAGCTTCAGGAATTGCATAGTAGTCCATTCCGTCATCCCGCTTATTAATGCTCACTGCATTTCCAGTAAAGCTATCAATAAAATCTAGTTTGAAACCATCCAAATTCCACTCAACTAGTGCTTTTTGATAGAGCTCAATTATAAAATCTCGAATTTCAGGATATCTCGGATCCAGTACTCCAGTTTCCAAACGATCATTAGTTGACAGCATCTGATTTTTGAATCGTTCCCAATTCTTACTCTTATAACCGACAAAAGGAACAGAGTACCACAGCAAATATTTCATCCCCATTTGATGAACTCGTTCTACATGCTCTTTCATATCGGGTATTTTATCGACTGTAACTTCCCAGTCTCCACAATATGCATACCCTCTCTTATTGTCCCTGGTTTGCCAACCATCATCTACGATTACAGTTTGGCATCCAAGGCGCTTAGCCAGAAGGCACTCCTGCTCGATTTTCTCGGATGACAGCATTTGATGAAAACTGTACCAGGTGGAATAGACAGGGAGTTTAGCTGCCTCAGGAACAACAGCAGGCGTATATCCACGAAGCGATTCCCACCACTGTTGCACATCATTCAAGGATTCATAGTAAGGAATTTCTCGGGTGTCAATACGCAGAGTTCCTTCATAACTCGATATTGTCTGCCCTGGTTCAGTGAATAACTTGACTGCACAACGGAAAGTTCCTGTCTCCTCGTTCACACCAGCAGATAATACGACTGAATTAAGTGCATCTGAGAATGCAAATGTTAGTCGATTATGGCTTCTAGTATTAAACAAGCTGATTACTGGAGCAGAATATGCAGTTTTTGAAACAATCCCCTGCTCCCAATCCACACGCAATCTCTTGGAACGGTAAGAACTTGGATACCATGTACCCTGAATATCGATTCCAGGAATTTGCCATACTACTTCAATTTCAGAAGGAGAAATAGGAGAATCACTCTCTAGTTTGATTGAAATTTCTTCAATCCCAGGTTGTACAGGACGCGAATTCAAGGAACCTCTGAGTTCTTCACTACATCCTATTAATCTAAAATGAAAACGACCTGTAATAAGTTCATTAACACTTGAATACACAAAATCCATAAAAATCTCCTCCTAAATAGATTGAATTTACTAAATATTCACTCGATTCTACCACCTAAGTTTCCTTCCATCAAGATCATTTTTAAATAAATAATGAATGCTCAATGCCAAAAAACCACTTTCTCTAAATCTTGTAATTTAGAAAAAGCAGCTTAAATTTACCTTTACTCTTATTACACTCCACTACTATCACGAACGATTAAGCTTGTAGGTAACGTAACATGAAGCGGAAAATTACGTCCTGAGAATCGATCGACAAGCAGTTTAACCGATGTAATCCCCATATCCTCTGAAAGTACTCTGACAGTTGTTAGAGATGGTTCAACGAATGAGGATAAAGGAATATCATCAAAACTAACGATCGCTATTTCTTCCGGCACTCTAATTCCAGATTCATACAAAGCCTTTAGAGCTGCTATCGCCATCGGATCGCTTCCGATTAAGAAAGCTGTAGGACGCTGCTCCACTTCCAGCGCTTGCTTCATTAAGTGATAGCCATTTTCCGTTCGCCAATCATCCACAAACACATGAGAAGGAATAAACCACTCTTTTTCTCGCATGATGGCTTCATACTCTTTTTGTCGAACATCAATATTATGCACCTTTCCTTCAAGTGAACGAATATAGCTAATGCCTCCAATATAGCCAATTCTCTGATGTCCAAGCTGAAATAAGTGGTTCATTGCTTGTCTGGTGGCCTTGCCCAAATCAAACATCACAGAATCGTATTCTTCATCCATCTCATAATCAATTGATACGATATGCTGAATATTGGTATACCTTCGTAGTAAATCAATATGAACTTTACCTATTACAATTAGACCATCGAACTCTTCATCCGAAATGTTCATATTAAAATCATCCATAAATATTACCTTGGCTACGGTCAAATCCTGCTTCTCACATTCTTTGCCAATGCCTTGCCGAATTAACATGAAATAAGGATCTGAAGACTCTAGTTGCTCCGAGCCCCAAATCAATAAACCAATTTTCTTTTTTGCATCTGCTGTTTCTTCACGGAGCTTACTTAAACGAGATTTAGATTTCTTGTAATTCAATTGCTTAGCGACCGTTAAAATACGTTGTCTCGTTTCATCTGCAACTTGCAGCGTTATATCATTACTTAAAACCCTCGATACGGTTGAACTTGATACATTCGCTTCATTCGCGATATCTTTAATCGTTGCCATACCATCACACACTTTCTTGAAAATTCAAAATATTTACTAAATATTTATCATTTTACATACTTTTTGAGACAATAACAACTTAAATATATAAAAAGAAGACCCCGACACAATGATCGGAGCCTTCCGTCTTCCCTTATTTCTGTCTATTATTCTGCACCAAGCATTACATAACGAATGATCACTAGTACGGCCAGGATCCACATCATCCAGTGAACTTTGTGCTCGCTCTTGCCTGATACTCGGCCCACAGTTGCCAAAATTACATAAGAAACGATTCCGAACGAAATACCGTTAGCAATTGAAAAAGTGAAAGGCATAAGAACGATTGTTAAGAAAGAAGGAATCGCTAATACCATGTCATTGAAGTCAATTTCACGTACAGATTGAATCATGAGAACCCCAACTACGATTAAAGCGGCGTTAGTTGCAGCGCTTGGAATCAATAGAATAACAGGAGCAATAAATAAGGCGAGCAAGAAGCAAGCACCCGTTACTACTGAAGTAAGACCTGTACGTCCACCTTGGGCTACACCGGCTGAACTTTCAACATATGCTGTAACTGTTGAGGTACCAACAAGTGCACCAGCGCTAACGCCGATTGCGTCAACAAGCATTGCTTTACCGATCCTTTTGGTACCTTGTTCTTTATCCTTCATGAAGCCTGCACGATTCGCAGTACCAACAAGCGTTCCAAATGTATCAAACAACTCAACGAAGGTAAATGTCAGGATAACGGTTACGATACCTGCATTTGCAATTCCTTTAAAATCAAAATCAGCGAAACGAACCTGTGATAAATCCGGGATCCAGCTTGTACCAGGGGCAGATAGGGAATCAAAGTTAACAATACCTGCAAATATGCCGAAGATTGTTGTACCCAGAATACCAAACAGGATTGCACCGCGAACACCAATAACCATCAAAATTGCAATAAGAATGAGTCCAAAAAGAAGAGTAATGATGTGTGGATCTGTCAGATCACCGAGCCCAAACACTGTTTCGAATGGCAGCAGCTTTGCAAATCCCTTTGCTGCATAATCCTGATTAGCCTGAAGAGAAATTGTAAGCAAACCTGAGTTTTTAATTCCTAATATAGCGATAAACAAACCGATACCAACTGTTATCGCATGCTTCATGCTATCTGGTACTGCAGTAACCATCATTTGTCTTACTTTAGTTAAAGTTAGAACCAAGAAAATCAAACCAGAAATAAATACTGCAGTTAATGCCATTTCAAAAGTAAACTGACCTTGCGAACCAGCGATTACGGCTGCAAAGTATGCGTTAAGTCCCATACCTGGAGCCAAAGCTACAGGGAAGTTAACCAAGATCCCCATCAGAATCGTCATAACGCCACCAGCAATTGCAGTTGCTAGAAATACTTGATACCAGTCTCCACCTGCACCAGATAAAATATTCGGGTTAACTGCTAGAATGTACGCCATCGCCATGAACGTGGTCAAACCGGCCATAATCTCTGTTCTGATGTTTGTGCCATTTTCCTTCAACTTGAAGAAACGATCCATTGTGCTTGATTCCTCCTATAATTTGAATTCCCTAAACAAGAATAAATGCTTTGCAAAATAGAAAAACCTGCCATCCACTTCGGACGCAGGCTACGTAAAATTCAGGAATTCAACACTACGCGATATTGTGCATATGCATAGCATACACAAAGAACGCATAGGATGTACCTTCATTTTTTCGTAGCCAGATCATTTGCGGTGATCCGTAGAAACTCTCGGGCCAATCCCCAAGATTATACGAAAAACAAAAATCTTTATACTCACATATTAAATGACTCTGTAGAAATTTGTCAACAAAAAAAACCGAACGATAGTTAGAGTGAATCTAACTAGTGTTCGGATTTGTTATTGTTTTTATGAAATTGGCTCTGTTATTCCCACTCAATCGTAGCAGGTGGCTTAGAAGTCACGTCGTACACGATACGATTGACATTCTCTACCTCATTGACGATTCGAACTGAGATTTTCTCTAACACGTCCCATGGAATACGTGCCCAGTCAGCTGTCATACCATCGATCGAAGTTACTGCACGAATCCCTACAGTATAAGAATACGTACGTGCATCTCCCATAACACCGACACTCTTCATATTCGGAAGAGCAGTGAAATACTGCCAAATCTCACGATCAAGGCCTGCTTTGGCAATTTCATCACGAAGAATCGCGTCTGATTCCCGAACAATGTATAATTTCTCTTCTGTTACTTCTCCAAGTACACGAATGGCAAGTCCTGGTCCTGGGAACGGTTGACGCCATACAATTGCTGCTGGCAATCCACACTCTTCCCCAACCTTACGCACTTCATCCTTGAACAAGGTTTTTAAAGGTTCGATCAATTCGAACTTGATATCGTCAGGCAACCCACCTACGTTATGGTGAGACTTAATCGTTTGAGCAGTAGCTGTACCACTTTCTACGATATCAGTATAAAGGGTTCCTTGTGCCAAGAAGTCGAACTGTCCAAGCTTCTCGGACTCTTCTTGGAAACAATAGATGAACTCATTACCAATGATTTTACGTTTTTGTTCTGGATCTTCGACACCCGCAAGCTTACCTAAGAAGCGATCACGCGCATCGATTTTGATCACTTTCATATCAAACTTACCGACAAAAGTATCCATTACACTTTCTGCTTCATCCTTACGAAGTAATCCATGATCAATAAACATACATGTCAATTGGTCGCCAATTGCTTTATGAATAAGAATCGCAACAACAGAAGAATCTACGCCACCGCTAAGTGCACATAACACTTTACGGTCACCAACTTGTGCACGAATTTCACGAATTTGATCCTCAACAAAGGTTTCCATGCTCCAGTCGCCAGTACATCCACACACTTCATAAATAAAGTTGCGAATCATCTCATTTCCATGCACAGAATGACGAACTTCTGGATGGAATTGTACCGCGAACATGCGTTTTTCTGGATGTGTCATTGCAGCTACAGGTGCGTGGTCTGTGCTCGCATCAATAACAAACCCTTCTGGTAATTCGACTACATGATCTCCGTGGCTCATCCAAACAACTTGCTTCGAATCTAAGCCTTTAACCAAAGCGGCATTCGAAGTAAATTCAATTTCTGATTTACCGTACTCACGTTTACTTGCAGCTTCTACCTTACCATTAAACTGATAAGCCATTAGCTGCATGCCATAGCAAATTCCCATAATAGGAATTCCTAAGTCATAAATTGCTGGATCTACATGTGGTGCACCCTCGCCATACACAGAAGCTGGACCTCCTGAGAATACGATACCACGCGGGTTAAGCTTACGAATTGTATCTACAGACGTATTGTAAGCCATTAATTCACTATATACGCCTAGATCGCGAATTCTTCTTGCAATCAATTGGTTGTATTGTCCACCAAAATCAAGGACAACTATTATTTCACTCGGCTTCGTCATGACTGGCCCCCCATAGTTACATGAAGTTTGCGTTGCAAACTACTTGTGTAAGTTAATTTCTATTCTAATCCAATCAATTATATAGATACTCAATAAGAGGGTCAAGGAGAAACGAAATCACCATTTATACAAGTCAATTGTCTTACGACTCGACAATTGATCAACTTTTCCCGGGAAATATTGTTGATTGGTGTTATCAACAGCATAATTGAGTAGCTTCATCATACTTCTCCTCGACACATAGTAACGATCATCTATACGTTCAACATCTACTAGGTCATATAATGCCACACTTTGTCCTAATTGAAACACTTCAGCTTTTTGATTCGAATTCGTATACAGAATCGATGTTGTACCAAGACGAATGAGTACGGATTGCTCTGACTCATTCCAAGTAACTATAGCCCCCATACTTTCGGCTAATGATCGAAGAGGTACTTTTAACTGACTATTCATATCTATGTTGTTTCCCTTCACATCGTCTCTCTTCATATCATTACTCTTCATATCATTACTCTTCATATTGTTACTCTTCATATCGTCTATTAAGTTGTTGCCTTTACGCCCTACAGGTTCGTTGTTTATAAATGCAACCAGTGTCGATTCATGAACTCTGTTATTCTTAGTCGTTGCATACAGTTGAGACTGAATAAGCTGTTGTTGGAATTGCTCTTTGCTCATACTACGATTCCACTTAAGTTTAGACGAGACCTTAAACTGAGTCGGCTTAACGTCAGTAGTTATTGGTGCGAATACGTACCCTTGTTCCTTATAAAAGCGAATGATTTCGGGTAAAGCAACAACCGATTGTTCATGCCCCGCCCCATCATGCAGTAATACAGTTAACTCATGCTTTAATGGTGATTTTTTAACTGATGCTATAATTTCAGATGCAGGAACTCCTTTTCGACGAGAGTCCTTGCTATCCACATCCCAGTCATAAACAGAATAACCAGCTTGATCAAGATAATAAAAATAGAACGCATCAAAGTTAGTCCCAGTCCCCCCAGGAGCGCGAATAAGTGCTGGGCGGGATCCCGTAATTTGTTCTAATCTATCCTCGTTCCTCTGTATTTGTTCCCAGAAGCCACTAAACCCCTTACTATATAATTGTGAATACTCATGATTAAAGGAATGATTCCCAATAGTATGTCCTTCTTCAACCATTCGCTTAATTGTGTCCTCACGATCTTGTAACTGATCGCCACAAACGAAGAAGGTGGCTTGAATGTTCTCTTTTTTCAAAATATCAAGTACTTTGGGGGTTAGTTTACTTGGACCATCGTCAAACGTTAAATAGACAGTAGGCTGCTCTGGCACCTTGTATTCCTGCTCTTGTATGAGTTTATGTCCAGATCGCAGCTGTTCATAGACAGAAGTGTTCATAGATTTAGACTTGTCTACCTTCTCATCATCCGTTTTGGCGTAAGTATAAGTACTATAATGGAAATTAAATAGACCAACAACCAAAGTGAATATAAGCAAATAACGAACGAATCCATAAACAAATTGAGGAAATGATAGTTTAAACATATTTTCTCCACCTGCACTCTACCAGAATTTGTTGAACAGCTGATAGATTATATGGACAAAAGACGATTGTTATGACTACAGATCATCCCAATCGGAAAATAAATAGACTTCCTTCCTAGTAATACGCAGTTTAAATAGATTTAAAAAAAGTCCACAAGTCTCTTAGATAAGATACTGGGAACTTTCGTTAATTATCAAATTTAGTTACGTTAATTTAATTATTAGCTTTCTTTAATTGCATTTAGCACTTCATCAATATGACCATTGACTCTAACTTTACGCCACTCTTGTACGAGCTTGCCTGATTCATCAATAAGAAAGGTTGAACGCTCGATCCCCATATATTCCTTGCCAAAGTTCTTCTTCAGCTTCCAAACCCCGAATAATTCACTTACTGTATGTTCAACATCAGATAATAAAACAAACGGCAACGAATGCTTATCAATAAATTTTGTGTGTGATTTTAAATCATCACCCGATATACCAATAGTTACAGTATTGAGTTCCTTAAGCTCGTCGTTGTGATTGCGCAGATCACACGCTTCTTGAGTACACCCTGGCGTCATGTCCTTTGGATAGAAATAGACGATCACTTTCTTCCCCCGCAAATCGCTTAGAGAAACTTCGCCTCCACTAGATGCCGGCAATGTAAAATCCGGTACTACTTGTCCGATTGTCACTTTACTCATTCGAGCCACTCCTCTCTAATTTAGATAGAACTTAAGTCAAGAACAACCTATTTACCTGACCCTTCTTTCATTATGCACGAACTTATTCAAACGATTCAACCAATTGCCACTTGAAGCAATTAAGAAAAATGATTAGAATGAGGACATGGCCTACGGAAAAAGGAAGGTGTCTTAAATGTCTGATGAAATCAAAAAAGTAAGCTTGGCAGATGCGATTAAACAAAAGCTCGCTGAGAAAAAACAGCAACAAAGTGAGAACAAAGGCGGTTTTGGTGGCGGAAATGCTGGCAAAATGATGAAAACACAAAACAACAAAAAGCCGAACAACCAGCGCAGACGTACTGGCGGATCGTAAAGAATCGTCCACAAACCGACAAATGCTAACATAGAATATCGGATGTAAAGTACATGCCACCCATGTCATAGGAGCAATCCTGTGACATGGGTGGCGTTATTTTATGAAGTATTCATCTAATTAATATGCCTCTTTGGGTCTGTTCCGACAATAACTACGATCCCGCTCCACGGTAGCGCGTAACACCTACGTTCCAAAACATCAGGCTGAGTCCTAGGAATACAGCCCCAATAACAGGTGTTAAGAGCGCATAGCCAAGCCAATTAGCTGGATCAAGGAAGTAGGCTGACGGGTAGAAGCCAACAAAAGCAAATGGAAGCACCCAAGTCAGAATACCGCGTAACAATTTGTTATATATCGTCACTGGATATCTGCCATAGCTCGATAAGTTATACATCAATGGCATAATTCCAGTCGGAGCATCAGAGTAGAATGCTGTCGCAGCCATTGTGACATAAATTCCACCATAGACACAGACACTGCCTAGCACAAGCACGATAAATACGAATGGATCATACCAATTAAGCCCTATGCCTAGCTCTACCCATGAATAACCCATAATAATAAAACCTGTAATAGAACTAATAAACGACGAAGGATCTATGTTCTCAAGCATAATTTGCCACAAGCTATAGGCAGGTCGGGTGAGAATCCGGTCCATCTCCCCTTTAACAATATAGCGCTCTGAGAAATTCCAAAGATTAAAGAACGTACCGAATATACCATAAGGAATCATGAAGAAACCGTAAATGAACAAAATCTGTTCTCGATTCCAGCCTCCCATTGAATCCGTTTGACCAAACACGACTAAGATAAAAAATAGATTAAGCCCATTCATAAGTAAGTCAGATAATACTTCAATCCAGAAGTCCGAACGATAAGTGAGACGTGTTTTCATATAATTCTTCAAGTAATCTGCCACTAGTCCTATATAAAACATCATCTCAACCCCCTTGCACGAACAATCGTGTTCTAGCTAATCGCCATAGCACAATGATCGGTATAATAAGTATTAGAAACCAGCTAATCTGAATAGCAAATACAGGCCAAATACTTATGCCCGTTACTCTCCCCGTAAATACAGAGCTTGGTAAATAGGTGATTGCTTGGAATGGCAGTACATTCATCACCTTCTCAGCCCATCCTGGAAACATCGATATTGGAAGAATGAGCCCAGAGAATAGATCAATCAATGTACGTTTCATACGAATCATACCATTCGCATTCTCCATGAAGAAGGCTGATAAACCTGTGATTATATTAATTTGTGAATTTATCAGGAATGCAAAGAATAGCATGAGTAAATAAACTCCCCATACACCTATATCAGTAGGAAGCTTCACTGGAAACAGGAAGGAAACAAGAAGCAATCCTGGTGCCGTAAACATCAATAACCGGAATATCCCTTCACCAAGACCTTGCATCATTTTGACAACTACATAGTTATAAGGACGTATAAATTGAATAGCGACAGAACCATCTCTAATTTCATTCACAATTTCTCGATCTAGATTATTAAAATAGAACGCCCTGCTCATCCAAGAAACGACCACATAGGTAGTCATTTGAACGAGAGTCATTCCGCCCATCTCAGTAGCATCACCATAGATGGCCTTCCATAGAAAATAATAAGCGCCAATATTAATGGCATAAATTAAAATACCATTGTAATGATTAACCCGATAAGCAAGCATTGTCAAAAATCGCATCCGAATAAGTTCAATATACGCACTAAACATGTGATGTAGCCTTCTCTTTCGACAATTCATCTGTTGCTACAGGTGATTCTGGTGATTCTGTGGATACTTCTGCAGACGCTGATGCTTCCATTGACTGAGCAATTACTTCTTCCAGTCTTGTAACATCCGCCGAGCCCGATTTATAAATCTCTCGAACGATATCATCTGTGTTTGTCTCCACAATTCGAATGTCCACAATAGCTAGCGAGCCAACAACTTGCGACAGCATATCTGATATATTTACGTGAGCAGGTACGAATGCGGTTGCCATTCGTTCATGATCTAGTTTCCATGTTACATTCATTCCTGAGGTTAAACTTTCCACCTCAGTCAAAAAGACTGGCGTAGCAAATTCAAATATGACTTCTTTGCCTCCACCCCATCTTGCCTTCAGTTCATCGAGTCCACCGTCATAAATAATATTACCATCGTCGAGCATAATAACACGCGAGCACAGTGCTTCAATGTCCTGCAGATCGTGTGTTGTTAATAAAATTGTCGTTCCAAAGCGTCGATTCATGTCTTTGAGGAATTCTCGAATTTCCGTTTTGACTACGATATCAAGACCTATTGTTGGCTCATCCAAAAATAAAATAGATGGATTGTGTAATAAGGACGCGGCTAGTTCACATCGCATACGTTGACCAAGACTAAGTTTGCGAACTGGCCTTGTGAGTAACTCAGATAACTCTAGTCGCTCGACTAGTTCATCCAGTCTTGTTTTGAAATCCTGATCAGGTACTTGGTACACCTTACGTAGTAATTGAAAGGACTCAATAACTCCAATATCCCACCATAATTGTGAGCGTTGACCGAATACAACACCGATTTCTCGAACAAACTTCTCACGCTCCTTATATGGTACATATCCATTCACACGAATTTGACCTGAGGTTGGAACTAGAATACCAGTTAGCATCTTAATTGTTGTTGATTTACCAGCGCCGTTCTCACCGATATAACCACAAATTTCACCTTGTGGAATGGAAAACGTAATATCTTTAACCGCCTCTACATGGCGATATTCTCTACGTAATAAATCGCGTAATGCACCAGTCAATCCAGGACGATTAACTTGTACTTTAAAATCCTTGCGTAAGTCATAAACTTCTATGGCTTGCATAATAATCCCCCTTTTTGTTGCTATCTTACTTTTAGTACATCTATAATGTTCTCATGATACACCAACTTCTAAGCTTCGGAAAGGAGCCAGTCATATGCGCAAAAGGTGGGTCAAGATACTGCTTGCACTCATACTCGTCGTTGGAGTAATCGCGGCATATTATATCATCCCGATATATAATTTTGCATCTAACATTTCGAACAAGACGGAAGAGGAAACGGTTTTTCACAAGGAACAAGATAAGAAGAATCCACCACCTAAGTGGGAAGGCAAGGATCGTGTAAACATTTTGCTCTTAGGCAGTGATAGCCGGGAGTCTAATAAGAATGAACGTCCACGTTCCGATTCCATGATTGTATTATCTATTGATCCGGTGACCAAGCAAGCGGCAATAATGTCTATCCTACGTGATACTTATGTTAAGATCCCAGGTAAAGGTGAAAATCGCATAAACGCTGCTCTTGCATTCGGTGGACCTAATTTGGCGATGAAAACAGTGAGCGATCTGCTTGATATTCCGATTCAATATTATGTGTACACAGACTTTGAAGGTTTTATCTCACTCGTTGACGCAATTGGAGGCATTACAATCGATGTCGAGAAAGACATGAAGTGGACTGATTCGGCGGATAAACATATGTACGACATCGATCTTAAAAAAGGCGTTCAACATATGGATGGAAAAACCGCCTTACAATATGTGAGATTCCGTCACGATAATTTACATAATATTGGTCGTTCGGATCGACAACGTCAATTTCTTAACGCTGTATTTGATAAGATGAAATCATTCTCTTCCATTGTGAAATTACCTATTATTCTAAATAAAGTGGAACCGTATATTGAAACCAATATTCAACCAGCAGACATGACTAAGCTTGCCAGACTTGCACTTAGTGTAAATACGAGTGATCTACAATCGGTTCAATTACCGCCAAATAAGCTATACAGTGATAAAGTTATCAATGGAATGGCTGTCATCAAGACCGACCGTAAGAAACTTCAGCAATACGTACAAGATGTTTTCTCAGGTAAGGTAGCAGAGGAAGCTAAGGCGAAGGCTGCTAAAGAGAAAGAAGCTGAAGCAAGCAAAGCTAAAAAGTAAAAAAACCTGGTGAGTCTGGAGAGGTCAAATTCGTAGGAACAGTTATTTAAATACTAACCATAATGGCTCTAACAAGCAATTTCGTACAAAGGGGAAATGTCACATGAATCACAATAAATCTGAGCAATTACACAAGGAAGCTTTACAGCATATTGTCGGGGGAGTTAACTCCCCTTCTCGTTCATTCAAAGCAGTTGGCGGCGGCTCACCTGTAGCGATGAAACGTGGTCAAGGAGCATACTTCTGGGATGTGGATGATAATCGATATATCGACTACCTTGCTGCTTATGGACCTATCATTACTGGACATGCCCATCCACATGTGACGAAAGCGATCTGTCACGCTGCCGAGAATGGTACCTTATATGGAACACCAACTGAGCTTGAAGTTACGTTCGCTCGCATGTTGAAAGAAGCTATCCCTTCTATGGATAAGGTTCGCTTCGTTAATTCAGGAACAGAAGCTGTAATGACAACGATTCGTGTCGCTCGTGCATTCACAGGACGCACGAAGATTATTAAATTCGCCGGCTGCTATCACGGCCATTCCGATCTCGTGCTTGTGGCGGCAGGTTCAGGACCATCCACGCTTGGCACACCAGATAGCGCAGGCGTGCCCGCTTCAATCGCACAAGAGGTAATAACCGTGCCCTACAATGATCTTGAAGGGCTCCATGACGCACTTGCGCATTGGGGTAACGATGTCGCAGCGGTAATGGTCGAGCCCATTGTCGGCAACTTCGGCATGGTGATGCCGAAGCCAGGCTTCCTCGAGGGGCTCTGCGCCGCCGCGCGCAAGAACGGCTCCCTCGTCATCTACGACGAGGTAATCACTGCGTTCCGTTTCCACTACGGAACGACTCAAACCTACGATGGCCTAGCCACAACGCCTGAGGCGCGTGCGGCCATCGAGCCAGACCTTACGGCCCTTGGCAAAATCATCGGCGGCGGACTGCCGATCGGGGCCTATGGGGGCCGCAAAGAAGTGATGGAGCAGGTCGCGCCGCTAGGACCTGCTTATCAAGCCGGCACGATGGCGGGGAATCCCGCGTCCATCTCTGCCGGTATCGCCTGCCTCGAAGTGCTTCGCGAGGCAGGTGTGTATGAGCGCCTTGACCGCATGGGCGCTCGATTAGAGCAAGGCCTCCGTGACGCTGCACTTCGTCACGACATCCCGCTCACGGTGAACCGCATCGCTGGGTCGTTATCGACCCATTTCTGCGACCACCCCGTGACGAATTTCGATGAGGCGAATGATACCGATGGCGAACGCTTCGCCACCTTCTTCCGCCTCATGCTGGAGCAAGGCATCAACCTCGCCCCATCCAAGTACGAGGCTTGGTTCCTAACGATTGCTCACACGGACGAGGATGTAGAACAAACCATTCAAGCGATCGACTATGCGTTCTCGAAACTAAAATAGAACAGCAACAAAAGTCCTGTAACTAATATACAAACGCCCATTTACGGTTATGACATGCCGTAAATGGGCGTTTTTCACGTATATGAAGCAATCAAAGCCATTGCGCTTTATTATTTTTTTGATTTTTTATATCTATTATATCTCTTAGCTAAAGGTATCTACCTAACCATCCAACCGCCATCCACACACAAGGTATGTCCATTCACATAATCGGATGCTCTAGAGGAGAGGAATACTGCTGCTGCTGCTAAATCCTCTGGCGACCCCCATCGTCCTGCTGGGATGCGTTCGAGTATCGATTTACTTCGATCTGCGTCTTCGCGCAATTGCTTCGTATTGTTCGTTACTATATAGCCCGGTGCAATTGCATTCACATTGATGCCCTTGGATGCCCATTCATTAGCAAAGGCTTTGGTAATGCCTGCTACTCCATGCTTACTTGCTGTATAGCCAGGTACATTAATGCCCCCTTGAAAAGAAAGCATCGAAGCAATATTGATAATTTTGCCGTAACCTTGCTTAATCATCTCTCGACCCACTAACTGAGTAAGAAAATAGACGCTATTTAAGTTTAAGTTTAGCACATCATGCCAATCCTCAGCAGAATGATCTGCAGCTGGCGTCCGGCGAATGATACCAGCATTGTTGATTAGAATATCAATCTGACCGAATTTAGACATCGTTTCTTCTACGATACTCGGCAATACTTCTTCGCTACCTAAGTTCGCTGTAATAACGTGAACCTTACGTCCAATTGCCTCGATCTCAGCTCTAACCTCATCAGCATTACTACGATGAGTCACAAGACAAATATCCGCTCCGGCATGAGCTAAGCCTTGTACCATACCTAGTCCAAGTCCAGTTGCCCCACCTGTAATTAAAGCAACTTTACCTTCAAGGCTAAACATATCCTGCATCCCATCCACCTCACACTCTATTTCTAATCAAGTAAACATAAACATAAAGCTTTTTCCCAGAACCCCTGATATAAGCTAACAGGCTTACTAAACTTACTATTTACTATTTACTATTTACTATTTACTACTTACTACTTACTACTTACTACTTACTACTTACTACTTACTACTTACTACTTACTACTTACTACTTACTACTTACTACTTACTACTTACTACTTACTACTTACCACTTACCACTTACCACTTACTACTTACTACTTACTACTTACTACTTACTACTTACTACTTACTACTTACTACTTACTACTTACTACTTTACAAGCTTAGCTCACAAACTGACTACCTTAAATCCTGCATCGCCACTAAGTCCATATCCTCGAATGTTTGATTCTCTCCTGCCATCCCCCAAATGAAAGTGTAGTTACTAGTACCAACACCACTGTGGATAGACCAGCTCGGCGAGATGACCGCTTGCTCATTACGCATCACAATATGACGAGTTTCAGTCGGCTGCCCCATCAGATGAAAGACAACGCCGTCTTCTGGCATATCGAAATACAAATATACTTCCATGCGACGTTCATGCGTATGACAAGGCATTGTGTTCCACATGTTGCCTGGCTTTAGCATCGTTAGTCCCATCACTAATTGGCAACTTTGAATACCGCCCGCATGAATGTACTTGTAGATAGTACGCTCATTCGAATTCGTAATCGAACCTAGATGAACTGGCGTCGCTTCACTAATCGCTGACTTTACAACTGGATAAGTCATGTGCGCTGGCGTCGAATTAAAGTAGAATTTCGCAGGTTCATCTAGACTTACACTCTTGAACAATACCTCTTTAACACCCTTACCGATGTATAAGCAGTCTTTATTCTCCATCTCAAATACGACTCCATCGACTAGAACGATACCTTTAGAACCAATATTAATAATGCCGATTTCTCGACGTTCAAGGAAATAGTCCGCTCCCATATCTTTGGCGTTAGCTTCGAGCTTGATCGCCTGATCTGTTGGTACAGCCCCTCCTGTAATGATTCGATCGATATGTGAATAAGTCATTTTCAATTGCCCTAGAACGAATAGTTCTGGAATCATAAATTCCTTCCGAAGCTCATCTGTGTTATAAGCTTTAGTCGCAGTAGGACTTGTTGCATAACGAATCTCCATCCTATTAAACCCTCCTCTAATTATGTAGAATCAAGCTAATAGATCTGTGCCTAATATTTGATCAAGCGACACTATTAACCGGAAAAAGTCATGTTATTATCAGCAAATTTTGCTTTGTCCAAGAGATTAACAGGAAACTCTCCTATTAATTATAGAATTTTGTAGCATAGCCAACAGTGCCCGTTAAAATACACGGACGATTTCCCGCTATTCTAATTTTTCACAATAAACTTTCGATAATAGATGGAGAAATTCCTGTTAAATGATTTACATTAGCAAAAAACACATATTAGGCGCAGCCACATTTCATCTGAAATCAGCTTCGGCTTACTTAATGACTGCCTCATTCCATCTGAAATCAACTTCGGTTTACCTAATGACTGCCTCATCCCATCTGAAATCAGCTTCGGTTTACCTAATGACTGCCTCATCCCATCTGAAATCAGCTTCGGTTTACCTAATGACTGCCTCATCCCATCTGAAAACACTTCATTTTACCTAGTGGCAGCATTCATCTGAGGACAGTCTCGTCCCATCATGGACTGCCTCTAATATTTAATTAAATCCGCCCTTAGTGGAGTAAAACAATCCAGCAATGCGCTTGGCTCTAGAGCCTTGGCCCCATGTCTAGCACCCATCGGTATAACGATATGCTCTCCAGCTACAATAACTTGCTTAACACCTTCAATTGAGAACTCAATAGCTCCTTTGAGACAGTAGGACATTTGCTCATGTGGATGAGAATGCTCGTAGCCTTCTGCACCTGTTTCAAAATGAACCTCCATCATCATTAGCGATGCACCAGGTCGCATAATTTTTCTAGTTACACCTGGTTCAGCAGGTTCCCATACGCCAATATTACTCATTCATACTCCCTCACCTTCTATAGCCAATTATGTCTTTAGCGTTAGTTATTACACCTTCGTTACAGCGCCTTATTTACCACGCCATCGTTAGTACGCCTTACTTATCTCGATCTTGTTCGTCACACCGTTATCGGTCAAATATAAGTTGTAGCTAAAGCCTTGATCATCCATGAAATAGGAAACATATTTATGACTTTCACTATGACGCTTCGGGACGAGTAACGTAGCGATTCGGTGTGATGTCGCTGAAGACGTCGAGGCTTTCAGATGCCAGTGTTTCTGTAGTCCTTCGATTTCACTCGGATCTACACCTTCGAATTCATTCGACTGTGTGAGTGTTAAATCACCCGAAGAGCTAAAAATAAAACGTCCTTCCATCAATGCATTACGACCGTTTACATGAAAAGATTGTCCTTTGATGTTCATTTCATTAAGAGTATGGAAGAGCCAATCCACTTGACCAGGTTGCTCTAGATCAACGGAATCAACAATGACAAAATACGAATTCTGTATGAAATAAATTTCTCTTTGGTACCTTTTCAAGTAAGGTACGTTCTCCAAATAAGCCTGAGCCCCATTCATCCTTACGTAATGAACGTTCTTCACACTTCTGACTTCTTCGACTGTTCCAGAAGCTCCAATATTCAGAACTTTATTAAAGTCTGCAAACTGTCCTTTGCCATCAATTAGAATGGCATTCTTAGACTTCGTTTGCCTCCGCCAATTCGTATGCATCGTACTGTTGAACGCAACATAATAACCGCTCTCAATGGCAAGAGGTTCACCAAAGGCATGTAGCATGAAGGCATTCTGATCTCCATGACTGTGACTTACGGATCCATATCGGCTGCTTTTGGTTAGAAGCATGATCTGCTCCTGTGGGTCATGCATTTTATGGTGCATAGCCACCCAGCCAATATCACGAAACCATTTAATAGGAGAGACTTCCTTCGGTTCTACAGCTTCTACTTGTGGATAATCATGCATATACAGCATATCATCGAATTTAAAATCCCACCATCCATAATTGTAGAACAATGCGTCAGCTTCCGGATTCTTATCTTTTAACTGTTCAAAATACCATTGATAAAGACCATTCCCGGTCACACCCGCGTACTGGCGCATATTGTAGCCAACCTTCTTAATGAGGTCATCACCAAGAGCTGAATTATCGCCAAAGCTGGTACGTGTCGAGGTCGTCGGACTAAAGCAATAGAGTGGAAAGTCGCCTGTTTTTTGAAAAAACGGTCGCTGATATACGTCTATACGTGCAAACTTATTGAGCAAATTAAAGGCTTCTGTCAGGTATGCCATGCCTGTCGTCCAGTAATGCGGACCTTCAGCCCAGCCCCCATCCTCTCCACCCCATGGTGAGAATAGCGTGTAGTAGTACTCGATTGTATAATCTAGCCATTCCCTTGCCTTCGGCTCATCATTGTACATCGCGATACAACAAGGCACTAGTACAGAAGATAGTGAACGAACAGCATGGCTATCATAAGGAATATGATGAATCTTGGAGCGTTCAATGACATGAGAGGCGACTTGCTCGGTTCTATGAAGTAGTTTAGCTAGAACCAAATCACGTTCTTCAGGCGCTAAATAGTCGTATAACCAGTCATATCCCCATGCGAGCGCACCCGCAATTCGAAATGCAGCTTCGTCATTGTAATCTCTGGACGTAGGGCCTTCTGGATCCCAGCCTGCAACATGCAAAAGCCATGCCCTTGCTCGTTCTATTAAGCTCTCATCCTGTAAGACAATGCCCGCAATACTAAGATGGCGAATGGCATATAACACTTCTTGGCAATCAATATACACCTGTCTCCAAAGTGATGCTACACGCTTATTATTCGGATATGGCAGGGGTTCAGAGATCAGTTCGCGTGTAATCCACGGTACAACTGAGTTTTCATAGAAGGCTTGCCAGCCATAGGAAGTAGGGTCTAACCCAATTGTATCCATAAATGGCTTTAATTCGTCATCTTGCAGCCATAGACGCGGATGTGTATTCTTCACATGACGGTAACGTTCTTGCTTTGAAGCAAGCGATGTCACAGGTAGTTCATCCTTAACCACAAAGCTTCGGGTAACACTCCACTCTGATCTAACTACGCTAAGCTCTTCCGGTTCTAATAAAGCATAGCGCCAATAATAAACACCTGGTGTAAAGGCATGGTCCGGTGTATGAAAATTATATAAAAGCGGTTCATATGTCATCGTTTGCTCATCTTCAAAATCAGCACAAGATGACACCTGAAGCACATACTGATCTTCCTCAAGCTTAGCTGGAATCCAAGTAAATCGGGGTGGGTTCTCGATTAAGCGAGTCTCTACATTCGGCTCATATTGGACTGATAATAGGCCGCTCTCTGGTTGAAATAATGCCTTTCTCATCTTCTAGCACCTCCAAGAGTTACAGTTCATGATGTATCCATTTACCTATTACTTATCGCTAATATTTATCGCATGAATAAGCCACCATTCACTTCAATGGTTTCTCCCGTCATGTAATCGGCTAAGGTAGAAGCTAAGAACAGCGCGACGTTCGCAATATCCTGCGGTGTACCTTCGCGGCCTAATGGAATCTTAGCCACTGTTGCTTGCCGACCTGCTTCACTTGTAAATGTAGCATGAAATGCGGTTTGACCAACAAATCCCGGTGAAATCGCATTCACATTCACTCCATAAGGACCTAATTCCTTCGCAAGTCCCTTGGTATATGAAATCATAGCGGCTTTGCTAGCTGCATATAGAGAAGCCCCAGGCCCCCCACCATCATGAGCTGCAACCGAAGTCAAATTAATGATTTTACCGTACCTCTTTTTAACCATTCCTGGAATGACCAGCTTACTAGCAAATACACAAGATTTGAGATTCACATCCATTACACTCTCGTAATGCTCTTCACTCATTTCCGCATTAGTTACACGTTTTACTAGATGGCCTGCGTTATTAACTAGAATATCGATTGTACCGCCATAATTAGATTGAATAGCTTCTACCATAGCTGTCAGCTGTTCTGGCTTCGTTACATCAGCTAAAAATGCCTCGGCAACCCCGCCTGCGCTACGAATTTCAGCAACCGCTAGATTAGCTTGCTCACCATTCTTCAAGTAATTAATCGCTACAGCTGCACCCGAAGCAGCTAAGGTCTTCGCTATGCTTAATCCAATCCCTGAGCTTGATCCCGTTATAAGAGCAATTTTTCCCGATAAATCAATATTCATTGTGCCATCTCCTTAGATCCACATATGGATTATTTATCTACTGGTAAATACATTATGATCTTGGTACCTTCATACAAAGTGCTTTGCAATTTAAGCCCATATTCTTCACCGTAAACCATCTGAATACGTCTATTTACATTCATAAGTCCAAGTCCGCCCTGATGATACATCGCATTCGAATCTGCCTCTGCCAATTGATTGAGTAGCAGCTTCTGATTTAATTGCTCAAGTCTCTCATTTGTCATACCAACGCCGTTATCTTCTACGAGGATAATAAATCTATCCTCTTCAATATGTGAAGAGATTCGAATAAAGTGATGTTCGCTAATTCCATTCGGAAAAGCATGCTGGAATGCATTTTCTATCAGAGGCTGAAGCGTTAACCTAACCATTTTGTGCAACAGAAACGCAGGAGAAATATTCACTTCCAGTTCAAAATGACGCTGCGTACGATGCTGCAAAATCGTCATATAATTCAGCACATGCTTGAGTTCGTTCACGACCGTTATTTCGCTCAAATTCGTTTGTATGGAATAGCGTAGCATAGCTGCCATCGCTTCTACCATGTCCATTATCTCTTCTGAATCTTGAATAACGGCATAACACTTGATCGTTTCTAGCGAGTTATATAGAAAATGCGGATTAATTTGCAATTGTAAAGCTTGAAATTCTGCTTTATGCTGTTCGAGTTCTGTCTTCTGCAGTTCGAGCTCTGTTCGATGTGATTTCAGATCTGCTTCGTATACATGCTCAATCATTTCGGACAATCTTGTCACCATCAGATTATAGCTCTTCACTAAATTGCCTAGCTCATCTTGCCGGTCAATGTCCTCTATATGCTTCCATTGCCCTTTCTCCGTTAGACGCATACCTTTGGCTAGAGACTGAATGGGCTTAACGATGGATTTACCGAACCGTGTTGCAAGCCATAAGGCTAGAATCAAGGTGAGAATTCCTGCAATAACAGTCGTATCGCGAATATTCATAATGGGCTCTCGTAATTCGCTAACTGGAACGGAGATTACTAGCCGCCAGCTAGTCGTCTCTAATTCACGAGATACGAACATTCTGCTCTCACCGTTAAGTTTCTCTATAAATGAGCCTTGGCCCATGGTAAGAAGCTGTCCTCTAATCGAGTCATTGATTAAGTCTTCCGATTTCTTATCCTTCGGCTTATCAATAAATCCACCCGTTTCATCAATGATGAACGAATGCCCATTTTCCCTTAGATCCATTTGACCCCAGAGTTTAGCTATTTCTTTGGTATTCACATTCATCGCTAGTATGCCATGTGGTGTATGGGATTTGATCCCTCTAATCCGTCTGGCATAGGTGATAGCTTGATTCTCTGTCGAGCCAAGCTTATCCGAGCTAATAACGGTTACTGAAGCGCTCTCGGGAAGTAGTTTATCCAATGATTGATGTAACTCTTTCCATTCGGATTCGCCATAGTCATATTGCGTCGCATCCTGAGAGGATATCACCTTTCCATGATCGCCCATGATATAAACCTTATCAATCTGTGGATATAGAATGAATGTAGAGTCAAACACCTGTCGCTGAATCCGGGTCGTTAACTCGTAATAATCATAATTATCTTTGGGATCGAGATCGACGAATTTCATCACTTGATCATCAGACAGAATCATTCTGCTCGCACGTTCAAACGTCTGCAAATATAATTCCGTATGATAGGCTGAATAGGAAATCATTTGAGATAAATAACGCTCTAGCTGCCGATCTAGAAGCTTAGCTGATTGGATGTAAGAAGTCGTACTGACCACAGACAAAGAGATAATAATAATGATGAGAAAGTATCCGAACAATCGATGTGAGATGTATTTTTTTATCATTGTATACCTAGCTTGATCCGGTACTCAGATGGGGATATACCCTCGTATTTTTTGAATGTTTTGGCAAAATTAGAATGATCCGCATATCCAACCTGGTATGAAATATCCGTAATTCGATTGTGCTGGATATTTAATAGCTTCTTCGCATATTCCATTCGCTGCTTCGTACGATACTGCACGAACGTTTCGCCTGTTACTTGTTTGAACAGCAAACTAAAATAATTCGGATGCAAGCCTAGAATCTTGGCTACTTCTTCAAGTGAAACTTCACTCGATAAATTGCTTTCGATATATCGTTTAGCTTCTTCAATCGGATCCTTAGCCTTACCTTTACGCACCTTCTGTAAGCTACCAAGCGTATGATATACACTTATTTTGAATTGCTGATAGCCTTCTTGAATCGTACAGCTACGATCTAATTGCAGGGTCTCAAAACTAATATTTACATCTCGTTCTTTGAGCTTCTTCATGAGCAAATAATGAAACTGCTCGAGCATTTCGCAAGCTTGTGTACCTTGAATTTGATAGGTTGAAATTTCCGCTTCCCATTCCCGAAACAGTTCATCAAGTGTTTCATGCTCCATGTAATAAATCGCTTGCTCATATCGTGCAAGCCATTCATCCATTTTGGCTACAGATAAATAGGCAGTAGTCTTTCGTTTATTCTTCGTATGAACTAATTTCTCAAGCGTTGTATGGAGCTGAGTCTTAGATATTGGCTTAAGCAAGTATTCCTTAACCCCAAAGGAAACACAGATTTGTGCATATTTGAAATCATCATGACCTGATATAACAACAACTTGAATACCTAAATCCATCGCATCGATTCGCTCAGATAATGCAAGACCATCCATAACTGGCATTCGTATATCTGTGAATACAAAATCGGGGAGCTCCTCTTCGATCAACTGAAGCGCTTCACTGCCATTTGCAGCGAGCTGAATCGATGATATTGGTATCTTAGACTGCTGAATAAAAATACTTAATCCTTGCTGGATTAAAGGTTCATCGTCAACAATCAAAATTCGATACATAAGAGAAGCTCCTTCCGATTTACGATCATGTTGTTTGTATGAAATTATTTACGAGGCATGATAACGCCTTCTTTGTTCTTGAACTTCTCAGCAGCTTCTTTCAGAACGTCATTGCCACCCTTGGACTTCCACTCTTCAATAACCTTCGGCCAGTCACTAATTGGCTCTTGACCGTATACCATTTTGACCATATGAGAGATCAGAACTGGTGCTGCTGTATCTGATAACGGTGTGATGTCCGGACTTTTCTTAAGTGCTTCTAGACGTGGTTCGAATTCAATACCGTCACGACCTTCTTTCGCTAGAATCGTATCGTACACTTTCATGAGGTTACGTCCTTCTTCTGTCAAGCTAAGTGAACCCTTGTTATAAGTCGTATCCTGCACCATCCATAAGAACGCTTGTCTGTAACGCTCTTCATCAACTGCTTGCGGGTCGGTTGGCTGTTTGTAGTTCATTTTGCCGCCATCCATTGTATAAGTTTCACCTTCTACGCCGAACGTGAAGAATTTCTCTGCTTCATCGGATAGCATCCAATCAAAGAACTCAATCACTTTTTCTGGATTCTTGTACTTGGTATTGATGTAATAGGAACGCGCAACAGAACCATATAAGTAATAGCCACCCTTGCCGTCAGTTCCTACTGGAGATGGAATGATCTCTAGCTTAGCATCTGGTACGTTCTTCTTAAGCTGAGCTTCCCACTGTATAAGTTCATTTGCATTCATCGAAAACATGCCCGCTTTACCAGCTAGAATCGTATTCTTGAACGTTGTTGGGTTAATCGTCGCGAACTCCTTATTAATCAAGCCTTCGTCATACATTGTTTTATATGTTGTAAGCGCTTTCGTCATGTTGTCAGTATCAAAAAACTTCGGTACAGCCTCGCCATTTAATTCCATAAACTGACTTAGATATGGGAAAACGTCATAAGCACCAAAGAAAGTATCTGCATACTTAAAGTCTTGGCGACCCATAAATGGATTCTCAACACCTAATTTTTTGAAGGCACGTAATACTTCCATATATTCATCAACCGTTTTGGGTACTGGTAGCTTAGTCTTATCTAGCAAGTCTTTACGTATATAAGTAGCACGACGTGATGGATTTCCTAGCCACTCTGGAATACCGTAAATTTTGCCTTTATAGGTCATGCGATCCCAAGCTTCCTTAGGAATCTTCTTCAAGAGATTCTGACCGTGTTTTTGAAGCAAGTCATCAAGTGGTAAAAATACACCCGCTTCTACAGAGCCAGCCATTTCCTTACCCGTCGCACTTCCACTTCCTTGAACAACGTCTGGTATGTCACTCGTTGCAAACATTTGAACCATCTTTTGCTCATACTCTTTGTGTGCTAGTAAACGAATGTCCATATCTGTATTCGTTAACTCTTCCACTTTTTTGACCCACTTATCTGCGTTGATATCTGGTGATTTCTCTACATGTCCAAAAGCGAGTGTACGCAAGGACAACGAAAACTTAGTTTTCTCTTTTGGAGCGTCTGCAGGCGTACTTTCTGTGGGTTTGCTACTGCTCGCAGGAGCAGCTGTTTCTTTCGTACTACTACACCCCGCTAATGTACTTATTGCTAGAATACATGAAACACTTAGAATAATCCACTTTTTCATACGATCCCTCATTTCTAAAAAATAGATATCAAATGGCTTAGGGCCCTAAGCCCAAGTTGAGTATAAATGTAAATCTCATCACACAGATAGTCTCAATGTAATGTACACTCGTCATTTTTTAAGATTTAACTGCACCAAGTGTAAGACCTTTGACAAAGTGGCGCTGTAATAAAGGATAGATCATAATAATCGGAAGCGTCGCAATCACAATTGTCGCCATTTTGATCCCTTCTGGTGAAGAATGAATCAATTCGCTAAACTGCGAAGCAGATGGATCAATACTAATATCATCTGTCTCAAACATCTTTCTCAGCTTAACCTGTAGTGGCCACCACTGAGGCTTGTCAATGTAGTATAGTGCACTCATGTACGTATTCCAATGACCAATAGCATAAAAAATACCTAGAGACGCCATCACCGGTTTAGATAACGGAGCTACAATTCGAAGCATAATCCCAAGCTCACCACACCCATCAATCCTTGAAGCGTCGATTAGCTCTGGTGGAAGTTGCCTAAAGAACGAGTGCATAACGAAGAAGTTAAATGCACTGATCGCTCCCGGAAGAATCAATGCCCAAGGGCTATTCATCAGGTGTAGATTTTTGATAAGCAGGAAGTTCGGGATAAGCGGTGCACTGAAAATCATCGTAACGAGCACCAGCAGAACAATTATTTTACGTCCGACATATTCCTGTCTAGATACCGGATACGCTAGGGATGCTGTTGCAATTAGGTTAATTAATGTACCTACCACGGTTATGAACACTGACACACCAAATGCACGCCATATCGAAGCATCACTGAAGACGTATTCATAGTTAAGCAAGGTAAAATTAACAGGTAGGAATTTCACTTTACCTGCAATAATAGCATCTGCTGAACTAAATGACTGTGCAATTACGTTAATAAAGGGTAAAACCATTAATAACCCTAATAAGGTTAAAAATAAGATATTAAAAAAATTGAATATCTTGCCTCCGGTAGATAATGAATGGTTCATTGCCACTCACCTCCTCACATGTGGATTAATATAGACTTTCACCAGTTGTTTTTTTGCTAAAATAATTCCCACCAATAACAAGAACGAGCCCTATTACTGATTTAAATAATCCAACTGCAGTTGTATAACTGTATTGCTGTGACAACAGCCCAGCCCGATATATATAAGTATCTAATATTTCGCCATTGTCCATATTCAGCGCATTCAGGAATACCCATACACGCTCGAAGCCAAAATCGAGAAATTTACCTATATGTAATAGGAACAAGATCATAATCGTTGGAATCAGCGCCGGAAGCGTAATTTTAAGTGTCTGCTTCCATCGATTCGCACCATCCATTTGGGCTGACTCATATAACTCAGGATTAATACCTGCTAAAGCCGCCAAATAAAGAATCGTTCCATAACCGGTATCTCTCCAAATCCCTGTACCCACTAGCAGTCCACGAATATAAGAGTTTTCTCCTAGAAAATAAATAGGCTCAATCCCGAATAGTCCTAAGAACTGATTGAGAATGCCTGTGCTAGGTGACAGAATCGCAACTGACATCCCAGCAATTACGACCCATGACAAGAAATGCGGCATGTAAACAAGGGTCTGCAGTAAACGTTTGTAGATGACCAGTCTTATTTCATTCAGCAATAGCGCTAGAATAATCGGCGCCGGAAAAGCGATGATTAAATCATATAACCCGATCAGCGCGGTATTGGTAAGAATCCGCAAAAAGTCTTGATGCTCAAACATCATGATAAAGTGCTTGAATCCCACCCACTCGCTACCCATTATTCCCTTGAAAATGTTATAATCCTGAAACGCAATGACCGATCCTGCTAGTGGAACATACTTGAAAATAATAAAATACAGAATGCCTGGGATCGAAATCAAATAGAGTGCTTTATACTTCAACATAAGACGAAGCACACTTGAATTCCTGTTATCTCCATAAGGGAGAGGCGGAGACGTTTTGAGCTTGGTTGACATGACGATCCTCCTTTAAAGCTACACATGAATATGGTTCATGCTTCTACTTCCATAGTAAAGGGTCAACAACTATTGCTCCATGTCATGTTTTTTCATCGTATAGTCATTTTTTAAGGTTAACAAGATGATTCGGTTCCACCGTCCTTATAGGACGGATGCGTTTCGCAAGGTAACTTAAGCATTTATGAGCTTTGCGATATAAATCTTATATACTAAAAAAAGGTGAGATCTAGCCTTACAGTCACATGTTCGTGAACCTGTATAAGCGTAAATCTCACCGTTTATTCGTCTTAATCAAGAGCATTTATTATCCCGTCGCATTAGCATTTGCAAGTTGACTTAACATCTCTTTTTGAATATGTCCATTCGTCGCTAACACATTACGAACGGCTAATGTATAAGGGTTTCCTTGTGTATCCGTCACTTTCCCCCCACACTCTTGAACAAGTAAGCTGCCTGCCGCTATATCCCATGAATTCAGCCCAATCTCCCAGAATCCACTCAGACGACCAGCTGCTACATAAGCCATATGTAACGCTGCTGAACCTCCAGAACGAATGTTACGCACCTTCGGAGCCAAAGTATTCAAACCAGCAAGATTTACCATTAATGTCGTTTCTCGATTAACGGGAAAGCCTGTAGCTATTAAAGACTCAGATAGCTCCTTCTCTTCAGAGACTTTCATCGACTGACCTTTTACATAAGCACCTTTGCCTTTCTCGGCAACAAACATTTCATCTCTGATCGGATCATATACAACCCCTACGATGATTTCACCGCGATGAGCAAGAGCAATCGATACGCAGAAGAATGGAAATCCATGCACGAAATTAGTCGTTCCATCAATCGGATCTACAATCCATAAATATTCCTCATCACACATAGCTTGAAGTGCTTCTACTGAAGCAGCTGCACCCGCTCCAACACCTTCTTCTCCTAGAATCGCATGATTAGGAAAATGTGTTCGAATCAAATTACGAATCAAAGTCTCTGTACCCTTATCTACCTCTGTAACCAAATCATTTGCTGAATCCTTTAGCTTTACTTTATGAATTGCACCTAGCTTTGACTTCATCCATTCTCCCGCTTTGGAAGCTGTGTTTACGGCAACCGCAGTAAAGCTCTTACTTCCAACCGTATATGGAATTTTAGTTTCATTCATCTATATCAACTCTCTCTTTTCAAAAATTATCTAGTATATACGATCAGTATATATAAATATACACTACTTTTGCCAGCTAGTTTCGTTAATTCTTTGTCAATTATACCATATCTACAATGACCTCAAATCATCCTTATTCAAAATTAGGTTTAAGACGAATGAGCTTATCATCACCATTCTGTGGGTTGCCGCGTTCATCTCGGTTATTCGTCATGATATATACGGAACCATCTGTAGCTTCATATACGTTACGAATACGCCCCAATTCAGTAAATAAGGATTCTACCTCCACTACACTTGTGTAATCTGCTCCTAGAGTCAATTTTAAGATCTGGTTACCACGAAGATTAGCCACCAGTAGTTGCCCCTTCCATGGTCCCTGTGTAATAAATGTCATGCCAGACGGTGCCCATGTCTTATTATTACTATGTATGAGCGGCCCCAGTAATTCTGGTCGTTCAGCAAACGCTTCATCACCTTCAATCATGGGCCAGCCATAATTCATTCCTGGCTCAATGATATTAATTTCATCGTAAGCTGATTGTCCATGCTCTGAGCTAAACAGCTTGCCTGTCACTGGGTGCCATGCAAATCCCTGTGGATTGCGATGCCCCATGCTGTAAACAGGGGAACCTGGTACCGGATTATCTGCTGGTATACGACCATCAAGAGCAATTCGCAGTATTTTACCACCAAGACTTGCTGGGTCTTGTGCAAGTGTTGGCTCATATCGATCACCAGCTGCGATATATAAATTGCCGTCAGGTCCGATTTTGATTCGCCCTCCGTTATGATTCTGGCCTCCTGGCAGATTGGAAATTAGGACGCTGTCTAGCTTTGCTGTATTGTCCTTCTCTACAAGTCTGAGCACCCTGTTATTGATTTTGCCCTTCTCTTCGTACGTATGATACACATAGATGTAATGGTTAGTTGCAAACTTGGGATCAAGTACAAGACCAAGTAATCCACCCTCCCCCTTACTAAAAAAATCATCTGACAATGTATAGACCGTGTCTGGCATCAACTTGCCTTGATCCATTACACGTACAGCTCCTGATCGCTCAGTGAAAAATAGTCGCCCATCAACCGCAATATCCATGTCCCAAGGTACATCAAGTCCTTCTAGTACTGTTTCCACCACATACGGAATGGAATGATCCGCTTTAATTGGAGCTGTAGAGGAACTTGTTTGGGGATTTGTAGCAGACTGCCCCGTACACCCCACTGTCAGCAATATAAGTACTAAGCTAAATAACCTCTTCAATATTTATCTCCTCCTACCCATCTTAAATATCGAAAAAGCCGTAACCCACATGATGTAGGTTACGACTCTTGGATGCTCCAAAATGTTTAATTGTTATCGATCATCATAACAAGATATGTTTTAGGTAGGTTTTAGGTTTTATACCCCAACGATGTTAAATCCGCCATCTACATATAAGACCTCGCCAGTAATACCGCGAGCTAAATCACTAAGTAAGAACATTCCTGCGTCGCCTACTTCAGCAACGTCAGTTGTACGACGTAGTGGTGCTTTCTCTTCAACAGCACGTAGAATCGAGTTAAAATCGCCGATCCCTTTAGCAGCAAGCGTACGGATCGGTCCTGCAGATAGTCCATTTACGCGGATGTTGAATTGTCCAAGGTCAGCAGCTAGATAACGAACGCTCGCTTCAAGTGCAGCCTTAGCTACGCCCATCACGTTGTAGTTCTTCATTGCACGTTCTGCACCTAGATAAGTCATTGTCATGATTGATCCACCCTCGGTCATGAGTGGATAGATGCGCTTCGATACAGCAACTAGAGAATAAGCGGAAATGTCATGTGCAAGCGCATAACCATCACGTGATGTATCAACGTACATGCCTTGCAAATCTTCACCTTTGGCAAATGCAATAGCATGAACTAAACCGTGTACTACACCGAATTCTTCTTTAAGCTTGTCCGCTAAAGCGTCAATCTCTTCATCAACAGTAACATTACACTGCAATACGATTGAATCAGGAATGGTAGAAGCAAGCTTCTGTACTCGTTCCTTAACACGCTCATTTTCATAAGTAAATGCTAACTTAGCACCTTGTGCACCCAGCGATTGAGCAATTGCCCAAGCAATACTGCGATCATTAGCAACTCCCATAACAAGCACATTCTTACCGTTCATTAAACCTGACATCTAATATAACTCCCTTCAAACTCTACATTACTTTCTTCAAAAGTACCTGATTTTACTATTTTTTTCAAGTGTTGGCCTCTTGCAAGCCTCATGTTAACTAGTAGATTTACTTAAATAATGCCGTTCTGCTCGATAAGCAATCCAGAATAAACCTACGGAAATAAATAGTAAAACTGCTGAAACGGCATACAAAGTAACTACACCATATGAACCATAAATATATCCGCCCAGCATACCAACAAAGAATATCCGAACAATACTTAGCACAAATGCAATTATGGCTTGGCCAGTTGCACGGAATTGATCGGGGATTAGAATCATAGCGTACTCCGTCATAGCGACCAAGAGCAAGGCTGTTGCAACACCAGTAATAACTTGTCCAGCCATTATGATATTGCTATCCATCGTCAGTACGATTAGAATAGCACGTACACCATACAGCAAACCAGCTATAACAAACATGATCAGTGGTCGGTTCACTGGCTTACGCCCAAGCCACCAGAATACGCCGATCTCTATAATAGCCGGTATCGCCCAGCCAATTCCAATATCCGATTCTGTTCCTCCAAGCTCAACTACCAAAAAAGAATAGTAATAATCATTTGCTCCTAGTGCCGTCATCATGACACATAAAGCAATCATATATAAGATAAATCGGCTATTCTTAATATAAGGTAACACACCACGCCAATTGAAAGACTTGGCCGTTCTGTGCTTGATAGTTGAACTCTGGGGCTGTTCAACCTCTACCTGACGTGGATCAACCATATAGAAGATCATGATAAGGCAGATCACATATGAGATCACAACAAGCCAAGGGATTACATCATAATTACCCGTATAATTAATCAGCCAACCACAAATGATCGAAGAGAAAGCAAAACCGGCAGCCCCCCAGCCTCGAATATTAGCAAAAACTGCACCAAGTGAACGTACCTGAAACATATTCATCGTTTCGGTCAACATGCCAAAGCCTGTTGAAAAAAAAATGAATACCAGCATTGCGATCATGATAATAAGGGGTGTAGCAAAGAATGAAATCAAGCTTACAATAACGATTTGGAAAATCGCCATGACGATCATAAAAATTTTGATTTTCTGATATCGATCACTGACATAGCCCCAAAAATAACTTGAGAATATAGCAACAACTGGGCTTAGTGAAATTTGCAAGGCATATAACTCATTTGAATAACCAATATCCTTGTAATATAACGGAAAGAATGCGGATGTTATGGCTCCTGGCATAAATACAATAAACATAAATAGATAAGCTAACCATATTTCTCTTGTGCGATTCATGTTGTTAGTCATTTAGCTGATTTCACCCTTGTTCTCCAAAGAACATTTCATCAGCAAGTGCAGTTTGAATACGTGATTCTTCTTCGGTCAATTTGCGTATTAACTTCATCTCAACCTGAGTCAATTCAGCACCCTGAAAGTTGATTTCAGCGATAGATGCTACGATTTTGACAATCGCAACCGCTTGATTGCAAGGTGTATAAGCGATAACCTTCTGTCCTGTCGGATACACACGAAAACCACTCTTAATCATTTTGCCATGACCATACTCCAGCAGTTCATTTAATTCCTGATCGGATTTAAATTTACATACGAAATTAAATTCGGTCTGAAATCCCATCGTCCTATCCCCTTCATGTCCAGAATTGATTATTTATTAGTCAGCTGTGTACTGAATCTGTTGTTTATCTTCATGACGTTCCAAAGCTAATCGAATCAGATCATCCAGCAATTCGCGATAAGGCTTACCTGTTTCTCTCCATAACATCGGATACATGGATATCGGTGTAAAGCCTGGCATTGTATTGATTTCATTAATCATAATCGCCTGATCTTCCTTACGGATAAAGAAGTCAACACGAGATAATCCCGTACCATCGATCGCTTGGAATGCTCGCACTGCCATCTCTCGCAGCTGTCCAGTAACTTCTGGCGACACTTCAGCCGGAATAACCACATTTGACTTACCATCTACATACTTAGCCTTGTAATCGTAGAATTCGTTTGAAGGAATAATTTCTCCTGGTACAGATGCTTGCGGTTCATCATTGCCGAGTACAGCTACTTCAACCTCGCGTGCATTAATGAATTCCTCGACAATCACTTTACGATCATATTTAAGTGCATACGAGACGGCTTGTATTAATTCATCCTGATTTCTTGCTTTCGATACACCAACGGAAGAACCTAAATTAGCAGGCTTAACGAAACATGGATACCCAACAGCAACCTCTATCTCCATTAGATGATTCGCTTGATCCTTCGCCCATTGTGAGCGTGTGAAATAACGATATATGCATTGCGGAAGACCAGCATCCGCAAATATTTTTTTCATCATCACTTTATCCATGCCTACAGCTGATGCCAATACACCAGCACCGATGTAAGGAACATTCGCCATTTCTAGCAAGCCTTGAATCGTTCCATCTTCACCGAATGTTCCATGAAGAAGCGGGAATACGACATCAATAGCTTCATTTGTGCCCTGTACACTTGAATCAGTTGACTGTTGTAAACCTTGAAAAATAGGCATTAATGCCGTTGAACTGTTCTGACTATCGGACGTTTCGAAGGCTAACGCTTCTTTGTTGTCTGGCGGCGTAAGCAGCTTCTGCCCCTTTCTCCATTCCCCATCTTGCGTTATATAAATAGGCTTAATCTCATATTTATCCAAATCTATTGCTTTGATTACAGCAAGCGCGGTTTGTAAGGATACATCATGCTCACCTGATTTTCCACCATAAATAAGTCCTACTCGAATCTTAGAAGCCATTTGTTACATCCTCCTGATTAGGTAACTGTCCTACCTAGTTATTAACTGCCTAAGGAATTGCCATTTCATTATTAATATGAACAAACGCGTAGCGTGTGCTTTCAGTCCAAGCATATGAATCACGATATGACCAATAACGATGTTTACTATTGTTAGTATGTGCATTGACAAGCGGCATGCCATAATCATCCTTGTACGTAACAATGGCACTATGAGTAAATCGCCCGTCACCATCCCAATCGTACGAAATCATATCTCCTAGTTCTAACTGTTGCGGAGACTCAACTAGCGTCCCATGAAACCCAGAGGAGCTGTTAATCGCGTAGTTCTGTAACGCGTGAGCTACCGCCCATGAGAAGCTCCAGAGCTCCTGTTGATGCTCCATCCCTACGTACCACCATCCAAGATCTCTTTTCCCAGTATAGATCATAGGTGCATTGCCTGCAAAGATACATTGTGAAGCAAAATTCGTGCAATCAACCTCAAATGTTAAAAAGGCAGGATTCGCAGAATTCCACCATCTATTGGCATATTCAACCACCTGTAAACGATTATATAGAAGCCTTCTTAGTCCAGCATCATTGGCCTTCTTAAGTATACTATAATTGAAAAATGGAAGCGATGGTGACGAGGTTCTCTCCCCACCAATGTTTAACTTACTACTTTGCTCTGCACGAAGATGCTCAACACCAGTAATTCGCCATCGTCCTTCAAAGTAGCGAAATGATAACCGCTCATGCTCCATTCTTTCCTCGGTATATTCAGTCCTCGATAAGGAATACTGTCTAGTCTGATAGAGACCAATGTCCGCAATTATACCATCTTTAATGGATTGAACTTGGTGAATACGCAGCTTGGTTTCTCCATTAGTAGGACGAATTTGTCTTTCTTTGGCAATTGCTTGTAGACCAAGTCGTCTGATCTGCTCTCTCTCTAAATAAGCATCATCTGCAATAAACAAAGGAAGCTGTATGGCCGTACACTCAACAGATGTTTGATTTTTATCCAATACATAATCATGCAACGTGCTCTTCCACGACATAGATTACCCTCCCATTGTTTAGCATCTCACGAAAGCATACACTTTGTTTTCGATATATGAGAAAAAGAAGGTAAAAATGATACAATTTCATCTTTACGAGCGAATGTACAGAAGTTATACTAAAGACAGAACAAAATTATGAAATTAGGTTTCATTAGATGAAATTACGGAAAATTTTGCAAAAAATAGTTATTCGATCCTAGGAGGCATGAACATGACACAAAAAGATCACTTTTCCGTGCGTAAAGAATTGAGCGTGGAAAACAAGCCCTACTATTATTACAGCCTTCAAAGCTTTGAAGAAAACGGTAATGGTTCTATCGCGAACTTACCTTTTTCCATTAAAGTCTTACTTGAAGCTGCCATTCGCCAATTTGACGGCAGAGCAATTACCCCTGAACATGTTAAGCAAATCGCAGGTTGGGCTGAAAGCCGCGATAACAACAAAGAAATTCCTTTCATCCCTGCTCGTATCGTATTGCAAGACTTCACTGGTGTACCGGTCGTTGTCGATTTAGCAGCTATGCGTGCAACTGTCGCACGCGCTGGCGGAGACCCTAAACAAATCAATCCACTTGTACCCGTTGACCTTGTCATCGATCACTCGGTAATGGTTGATGCGTTTGGTTCCACTAACGCACTTGAATACAACATGAATATTGAGTTCGAGCGTAATGAAGAGCGTTATCGTTTCTTGCGCTGGGCACAAACAGCATTCGATAACTTCCGCGCAGTGCCACCAGCAACAGGTATCGTTCACCAAGTTAACCTTGAGTACCTAGCATCCGTTGCAGCAACTAAAGTTGTTAATGGCGAAACAGAAGTATATCCAGATTCACTAGTTGGTACAGATTCCCATACAACGATGATCAATGGTCTAGGCGTTGTAGGTTGGGGTGTTGGTGGTATCGAAGCTGAAGCAGGTATGCTTGGACAACCGCTTTATTTCGTAACACCAGATGTTATCGGCTTCAAGCTAATCGGACAACTTCCAGAAGGCGCAACAGCAACTGACCTTGCTTTGACAGTTACACAATTGCTTCGTAAGAAGGGCGTTGTTGGTAAATTCGTTGAGTTCTACGGTCCAGGTCTAAGCAATATTTCACTCGCTGACCGTGCAACTGTTGCTAATATGGCACCTGAGTATGGCGCAACAATCGGATTCTTCCCTGTTGACAGCGAAACATTGAATTACCTTAGTGCAACAGGCCGTTCAGAAGAGCAAATCGCGCTTGTTGAAGCTTACTATAAAGCACAAGGCATGTTCCGTACGGACGAGACTCCAGATCCTGTATTCACAGAAATGGTTGAACTTGATATGTCGACCATTGTTCCATCACTTGCAGGTCCTAAGCGTCCACAAGATCGTGTTGAGTTAACAGCGATGAAGAAAGAGTTCAATGATATTATCCTTAAGCCAGTTGATCAAGGTGGATATGGCCTAACTCCAGAGAAAATTGCTGAGAAAGTAACTGTTTCTTATGCAGATGGACAAACAGCTGAGATGAGTGCAGGTGCTGTTGTAATTGCAGCAATCACTTCCTGTACAAACACATCGAATCCAAGTGTTATGATCGGTGCTGGTATTCTAGCGAAGAAAGCAGTCGCTCTTGGACTTACGAAACCAGCTTACGTGAAGAGCTCTCTAACTCCAGGTTCCCTTGTAGTAACTGAGTATCTGCATAATGCTGGCTTAATCGAGCCACTTGAAGCACTAGGCTTCCACGTTGCTGGTTATGGCTGTGCAACTTGTATCGGTAACTCCGGACCGCTTCCTGACGAAGTGTCCAAAGCAATTACTGACAACGATATGACCGTTGCAGCTGTGCTTTCAGGTAACCGTAACTTTGAGGGCCGAGTGCATGCACAGGTGAAAGCTAACTACCTTGCTTCACCACCGCTTGTTGTGGCATACGCTCTTGCAGGTAATGTTAATATCGATCTTTCCACTGAACCACTTGGAACGGATCCTAACGGCAACCCTATCTACCTGAAGGATGTTTGGCCAACGAATGCAGAAATCAAAGAAGCAATGACAACTGCAATGAACGCGGGTATTTTCCGTGATAAATATAAAGACGTATTCCGTGCTAACGCACGTTGGAACGCAATTGACGTACCAGAAGGCGAGCTTTATGAGTGGGATACGAAGTCCACATACATTCAAGAACCGCCATTCTTCACTGATCTTGGCACAGTACTTGATGATATCGTAGACATCCGTAGCGCCAAAACATTGGCACTCATGGGCGATTCTGTTACGACTGACCATATCTCTCCAGCGGGTAACATCTCACCTAAGAGCCCTGGTGGCACTTATTTGACTGACAATGGCGTTAAGCGTGAAGACTTCAACTCCTATGGCTCACGCCGTGGTAACCACGAAGTCATGATGCGTGGTACGTTCGCTAACATCCGTATTCGCAACGCAGTTGCACCGGGAACTGAAGGCGGCGTAACAACTTACTTGCCAACTGGTGAAGTTATGTCAATCTACGATGCTTCCATGAAATATCAAGAAGATGGTACTTCACTTGTTGTTATCGCAGGTAAAGAGTACGGTACTGGCTCATCCCGTGACTGGGCTGCCAAAGGAACCTTCTTGCTTGGTGTTAAAGCAGTAATCGCTGAGAGCTTTGAGCGTATTCACCGCTCTAACCTAGTTGGAATGGGCGTATTACCACTTCAATTCGCAGGTAATGACTCCTGGAAGACACTTGGTATTACGGGTAGAGAAACATTTGATATCACAGGACTAAGCAATGACGTACAACCTGGTCAGACTGTGAAAGTTACAGCTACTCGTGAAGACGGAAGCAGCTTCGAGTTCGATGCAATCGTTCGTCTTGACTCTATGGTGGATGTGGACTACTACCGTAACGGCGGTATCCTACAAACTGTACTTCGTCAAATTATGGCTTAACGTAGAACTCAAGAAGAAACGGTTTCACCGTCTATAAATGACAGATACGTTTCTTAAGGTGATACTTAGAATTTATGATCTGAAGTTATAAATTCTGTATCACTAGAACGAAGAGGATGTCCATAAGTTGATATGCTCCCCTTACGGTAGACAGGTGAAATAATAAAACCTGTTACTGTAAGGGGAGCTTTTTATGCTTACTAAAAAATATGGTGCGATAGAGAAACTCGCTATCCTTGATGAAATCACAAGTGGTGAAATTGGTGTTAAGGCTGCGGCCAAGAAATACGGTATCACCAAAACGACTTTGGCGAAATGGCGTCGTCGTTACAAGGTGTATGGTTATGAGGGACTGGAGAAACGTACTCACAATCGAAGTTATAGTGCTGAGCTTAAGCTTCAAGCGGTGAAGGATTACATTGAGGGGGGATTATCCCAATATCAGATCATCGATAAATATAAGATTGCAAGTACAACGCAGCTTTCCAACTGGATTATGAAGTATAATCGTCATAGCAGCTTAAAAGCTTATTCAGGGGGAGCGACAGCGATGACGAAGGGACGTTCAACGACTTGGCAGGAACGGATTGATATTGTGCAATATTGTCTTGCTCATCAGCATGACTACTGTAAGACAGTTGATCAGTTTCAGGTCTCCTACCAGCAAGTCTACCAATGGGTGAAGAAGTTTGAAGATGGTGGTCAGGATGCGTTAAAGGATGGTCGGGGGAGAAAGAAAACGCCGGAGGAATTAACAGAGGCCGATCGTCAAAAACTCGAGATGAAGAAGATGGAATATGAAATCGAGCGACTCCGAGCGGAGAATGCGTTTCTAAAAAAGTTACGGGAATTCCAAAGGAGGCGAAGCTAAGCCAATACCGTCAAGAGAGCGTCTATCGTACTATTCAAGCGCTTCAAGAAGAAGCATTGTTCAGCGTTCAGCTTCTGTGTGAAATTGCAGGTATTCCACGTTCAAGCTATTACAAATGGCGAAATCGCAAACCCAGTTCCCGTGAGCAGGAGAATGAAGAACTGACGCATGTCATGATGTCTATTTATGAGAAAGTGGAGTGTACCTTTGGATACCGACAATTAACTCTGCACATGCGCCGCCAAACTGGAAAAACGATAAACCATAAGCGTGTGTCCCGGCTGATGAAGGTAAAGGGAATCCAGTCCGTCATCCGGAGGAAGAAAAAGAGATATGCGAACTCCACTCCACAGCAGGTGGCTGAGAACGTGCTAAGCCGCAAATTCACTGCAGATGCGCCAAATGAAAAGTGGGTTACGGATGTGACTGAATTCAAGTACGGCAATGGCCAAAAAGCGTATTTAAGCGCTATTCTTGACCTTCATGACAAATCTATCGTCTCCTACGTATTAGGGCGTTCCAATAACAATCCCCTTGTGTTCCAGACGTTGAAACTTGCCTTGCAAGAAGCTCCAGGAAGCAAGCCCATGCTTCATAGCGACCGAGGTTACCAATATACCTCCTTGGACTTCAAGAAGCTCTTGGACGACAACGAAATGACTCAGAGTATGTCCCGAGTTGGACGATGCATCGATAACGGTGCCATGGAATCATTCTGGGGAACCCTAAAATGCGAGAAGTATTATTTACACACACCATACCTTCGAAGATCTCGAGAGAGACATACACGCTTACATCCACTTCTACAATTACGAACGATTGCAAGCAAAACTAAACGGCCTTAGTCCATTGGAATTCAGGACCAAAGCCGCTTAATTGATTTTTATTTTTTGTACTGTCTACTTGACGGGGTGCAGTTCAAGTAGAGCAATCTACTTGTGGAACATCCTCTTTTTTGTATGAACCTATTTAGATCGTGTCGCTCAGCCATTAAATTTATACCCGAAACCGCGAACCGTAACAATATGCTTGGGACAGCTTAAATCTCGTTCGATTTTCTTGCGCAGATTGCTGATTTGAACCACAACCGTAGCTTCCCCGCTAAGAGAACCACTCCCCCAGATTTGCTGGCGCAATTCCTCCACACTACACACCCGAAGCTAAGACTACTTGAAAATTGCTTTGTACCAAATAGAGGTTAATAATTTCTCCGGTTGCTTCGTCATCTTCAACGACTAGAATTTTCCCTTCGGTCATTTAATTATCACCTCATTCTTTTGAAATTGGTATTACGAGCTCTAATTCCAATCCATTCTCCTGTAGATCAAATACATATATATCAGTAATCTGTCTCATGTAATTAATAATATCAATATTCTGATAATTAGGAAGAGCTTGTCTTGATTCAAGTATGGAAGTAAGCGGAGTTCGAAGCTCATGCGAAATATTAGATAATAGCAGACGAATCAATCCGCAATAAGAAGCACACGCATATAATGAAAAGCTTCAACACTCTCATCTTATCTTCTCTTAACTGTTCGATCTATAATACTCACTCTATAACGCTGATTTCTGTAACGAAGTTTGACGCATACTGCGCCATAATAAATAGAAGCCAATTGCACCAGCTAATGACAAGATCATGCCAAATAGGTACATCTGCTGCGCACCAAGCTTTTCAAAAATAATCCCGCCAAAAATACCTGCAAAAAACCCTGATAATCCGCCCCAAGTTAGAGCAAAGGCTGCTTGCCCTGTTGCTCGATACTCACGAGGTACCATGAGCGCAGTTAACTGCGTACCTACATAGAAATAGACCCCGAAGGTAAAGGCATGCATACACTGAATCAATAGGATATCAATCGGGCTCTGTGCCAACGACATAAGTAACCATCGTACACTGAATAGAAGACTGACAAGAAGAAGAACGACCACCATCGTCCCTTGTGTTTTGCGCAAGAATCGGTCAAGCAATAAGAATACGGGAACTTCCAAGATCGATGCGCAGAAAATGGCCCAACCAACGAATCCCTCGCTCCCCCCCATCGACGTGATATAGATCCCATTGAATGTCGAATTCATGGAGTTAGGAACTGAAACAAGCACACCTAACAAGGCAAAAGACACAAAGATTTTATTTTTAAATATTTGACGATAGCCGTTATTCGAGAATTTGCCTTTACTCTCACCGCGTGGCAAAGCCACCGTAAATGCAAGAGTTATCAATATTGCGATAGAGAAAGGAATCCATAAGCGTTCAATTCCTATATGAGTAAGTAGAGGTCCTATACTTACTGCAGTAATTGACCAACCAATAGATGACCATAAACGGATTGCACCGAACTGAACCTTTGTCCCTTCTATTAAATTCAGAATCAAGCTGTTGCTTTGCGAAAATATAGGCGTCTGAAAAAAATAAAAGGCGAGCATGACGATATAGATGACGAAATAGTTATGTACCTGAAAAACAAGTAATGCAATCAGCAAATTAAAAATCAACATAATAATTAACGTACGCTTAATATTCTGTAATCGGTCACTCCAGTAACCCCAGAACGGATTCGCAAACACCGAAATCATAGGGCCACCCGCAAGCAGGAAACCAATTGCTATCGTACTAACCCCGATTTGCTGAAGATACAAGGGAAAGAACGTATTAAATGTGGCCATCGCACCATAAATAACGAAATTAAAGATTTTTAATATAACAAATGATCTCCCAGATATAGTGGGGGCAGTCATGTTAGTCATTCCTCTCTGATTGAAACCTCTACATAGAAATCGATACAGATTGCGATTGCTCGATCACTTCTTCGGCCGCAATTTCACGTCCAAGCTGGCTAGACATATAAATACCCTCACTAATTAACATCGTTTGAAGAGCAAGCTGCGCAGTCGGTAATAACGGTACACGGCCTTGCAAGGCTGCGACCAAATGTCTCTGTGAGGATTGATAAGCATCGTGGTTCGGGTTCATTCTTTCCCTGCGAATCCTCATTCGATCAAGATCGAATGTGCTGTCCATGTCTACGTCACATACCGTGCTATGGAAACTAAATGGCGTTTTGTTCTGTTCGCTAATGGTCATCGGTAATCTGATACCACCTTCGGAACCAATAATACAGCTACCTTCCATGCCTCCAAGATGAATCGCCCAAGCTTCCATGATATCAAGTGTAATACCCCCTTCGAACTTAACGAAGCCGAGTCCCAATTCCTCTACATCGAAGCCACTTTGCTTGCGGCGCTCTTTATCTATATCCATTTCCTGATATGTTTGACCAGAAATACGCAGTGGTGTTGGTAACCCTAGCAAATATAAGATTTGTGAAATGTGATAGACGCCCATATCATATAATGCTCCGCCACCAGCAGTTTGCTTGTGTGTAAAGAAGGCTGTTCCATAGCCATCTACATAAGGTCGGTTTCGGCGACGAAATCCATTCGAACGAGCATGATATAACTTACCTAGCTTACCTCCATCTATCAAATCTTTGGCGATAAGTGTTTCTGCACTATAGAGAGTCGCAAGCTGAATATGCAGCATCAAGCCTGTTTCTTCTGCCGCAGCGAGCATTGCTCTACCATCGCGATACGAACCAGCAATCGGCTTTTCACAATAAACGTGCTTGCCTGCGTGCAATGCCGCTATTGTCACAGGTGCGTGGAAGTTGTTATGCAAACTCACATCAACCGCATCTAAATCATCACGCAGAAGTAATTCTCTGAAATCTGTATATACATGACGTATGCCATGCTTTTCTGCAGCTTTACGCGCTTCAGCTTCATTAATATCACATATGGCAACTACTTCTACACCTGGTATAAGTGCATATTCCTCTAAATGAATTTTGCCGATCATTCCGACTCCGATTAGTCCGATTCTTACTACTTTCACATGCATTCCCTCCATAGTCCGAATTCATTTACATTAATATACCATGTCAAGATAGCGCATGGGCAGCTTTATTCAGGATACCAAGGATTCAAATGAATGAGTACTTCATCCACATTCGGATAGGCTGTGATAATACTCGTTTTCAGCTGTCTGATAATATCATGACCCTCTTGTACAGTTAATGAACCAATCACACTAATTCTCAAATCAATAAGCACATAATGGCCATGTTCACGTGCTCGAAGCCTATCAATCCGCTTCACATCTGGATTCGAATAGATCACATTCATGAATCCGGCAATTTGCTCAATCGGTAATATTCTGTCCATCAAAATATCAAACGACTCTTTCCCCATCTCCCAAGCTAGCTTTAACACTAGGAAAGATACAATTAAGCCCGCAATAGGGTCACCATACAGGAGTAAAGGTATTTCCAGCCATTGACCAATGAGTACTAAGCCAATCCCCACAGACGCCGCAATTGAAGCATAGACATCCGCTAGATGATCATAAGCAGTCGCAATGAGCCCTCTGGAATTCATTTGTCGTCCAACACGCATCGTATAGACGTATAGAATTTGCTTAATAAGCAAAGAGACTAAAGCTGCTATTAAAGCGATTATATGTGAACTAGAAGGAGGACCAAACAATGCTGTTACCGCGTGATAACCCATATAGATTGAAGCAAATCCAAGAATGATGGCCACGATAAACGCACCTAATACCTCTGCCTTACCATGTCCATAGGGATGATCCTCGTCAGCAGGCTTGTTGGACACACGCATAGAGCTGTAGGCAGCCCCTACCGCAATCACATCTCCCGCGTTATGTATACCATCGGCAATAAGCACTTGCGAATGAAACAGCATTCCAACGACAAGTTTAATAATCGTGAGTACCACATTAGCAATTAAACTGATCCATACGGCAATCATGGTTTGGTTACGTGTAGCAGCCATAGTCATCACTCCTCAAGGACTCATATTTCCCTGAATAGGCTCTCTGAATACACAATAGGCGATGGACTATTTAACGAACCGCTTATTCTTGCAGTTCTAGTCATCGCCTATCTGTAGGAGTCAATATGTCAGGTCATCTTAATGCTGCAATCGTACCCATGCGGCGAGCAGCTTCACTTATGGTGGAAACATACACCATCATCATTTCCTGTGTCAGGCGATTCGCTGGGCCTGACACTGCCAGCGCAGCGACGAGTCTACCGCTGCGATCAATTACAGGCACGGCGATCGCCGCTGCGCCGGGCTCACGCTCTTCCACGGACGTGGCGTAGCCAATCGTCCGTATGTCCCGCAGATGCTGCGAATAGGACTGGCGGTCGAAGCCATTCGACCGCTCTGCTTCATGCAGCACCTGCTCCTGCACCGCCTCGTCGTCGTAGGCGGTCAGCACTTTGCTCGATGCCCCCACGTAGAGGGGCATTCTTGCCCCTACCGGCGCGACTCGCCGGATCGCTTGGTTACTCTGCACCGCTTGGATCCGCACGCGCTCCATCCCGTCTCGTACATACAAGGAGACCGTCTCACCAACCAAGTCGCGCAGCCGTTCCATTTCGGGCAGCAGCATAACTCCTAAATCATCACTATGAGATAAATGAACAGACAGCTCCCATAAGCTAAAGCCTAATCCATACTTCTCAGTAGCACTGTCACGTTGTACGAATCCCTTGCCTTCTAACGAGGCAAGGAGCCGATGAACCGTACTCTTGTGCAAATTGACCTTGCTGGCTATTTCCGTTAAACTCAGCTCGCTAGCATCCGTAAAACAAAGCAAAATATCTAGAGCACGCTCAACCGCACGCACCGTTAATTTTCCATCTTCCATCTATATCACCTTCATAATTGTTTCACCATATGAAACATAGTTTCTTATAGTATAACTGATGTACGAAACAATCGTAAAGATACTCGATTACTTTCTTCTCGATCTTCTAGTCTATTCCTAGAATAACATCCATTATTACCATCCAAAACTCGATGATGTACTACAGGGATGTTTCTCCTAACCCGATTAAAGTACTTCAAAGATGCATCTCCTCAATTTTAATCGATTAAAGTACTTCAAGGATGCATCTCCTTCCGGTTGCTGTTGAAATCGTGAAATAGGATTAGGTAATATATTGCAAGGTAATTTCACGATTTCAAAGGCAAACGCTATCGCTCCTACAGGAGATACATTCCTCTCAATTTTAATCGATTAAAGGGATTATACGCGTCGTACTTACAGCACAAATCAAAAAATGGTGGTACAGGAATAACTCCCTGAACCACCACTAATTCATGATAACTATGATTTTCAAGCTATTCTTTAATCAAGGATAGAAATTCTGCTCGTAACGCTGGGTCCTTGCGGAATCCGCCACGCACAGCAGATGTAATTGTCTTACTTCCTGGCTTCTTGACGCCGCGGGCACACATACAAAGATGTTCACCTTCTACGACAACCATAACACCAATTGGTTTCAATACATCCTCAAGTATGTCCGCTATCTGAGAAGTAATCCGCTCCTGAACTTGTAACTTACGCGTTACCGCTTCAACTAAGCGAGCGAATTTACTGAGTCCAGCAATTGTTCCATCAGGTAAGTAACCAATATGAATTTTGCCAAAGAAGGGTGCCATGTGATGCTCACATTGACTGTAATATACGATATCCTTCACAATGACTAACTCATGATGATTCTCATCGAACATGACGCCTAATACTTCCCTAAAGTCAGCATCGTAACCTGCAAATATTTCCTCATACATACGGGTAACACGAGCTGGTGTATCGATTAAGCCTTCACGATCAACATCCTCACCAATTAAACGCAATATTTCCTTAATATGACCTTCGATTGCAGCGCGATTCGCATCTACAAGCTTATTCTTATACTCATTGGCCGGCATGCTAGTCTTCCCCTCCCCGCCACAATGGTTGCTCCCACAAGCCTTTGCTTATTTGAATTTTTGCTTTTTCATCATATTTTGGACTTTACTCATCTGTTGTTTATTCATGTTATAACCCATTTGCTTGGCCATTTTTTGAAGCATTTCAGGATCACTCTGCATCTTCTCTAATTGCTTACGAAGGTAGAATACCCCTACGATGAAACCTATTACTAGTCCCACCACTAATCCAATAATTAACCATAACCACCATGCCATCAAGCTTTCCTCCTAAAATTAAACTCAATTTCTTATGTAATGCTATCATAGCATGCAATTGACAAGCTCACAAACGCCAAATATGCGAATTATTAGCTGAGTACGGTTTCAATAAATACGGTTGTTTGTTTAGCTAAATCCATTTCTTTGACATTGAAATCACGTTCACTCTCTTGCTTAATAATCCGAACAATAGGGCGCCCTGGTAATCCGCGATGCTGACCAACTACTACACCTGTCTCTTTTGTAGACAATCGAACGGAAGCACCTGTCGCATAGACAGACACCATTTTTAGGAATTGGATCAGTGTCTCGCGATCTAGCTCTTTACCAGACATAGACATCATTTTCTCACAGGCATCATGAGGCAGCATTTTAGTACCTTCAGTTATGTCAAACAGTAAATTATCATAGGTATTTGCTATCGCGACAATTTTGGCATATATATGAATCTGGTCATCCATTAATTGCCGCGGAACCCCAGTACCGTCCAAATGCTCATGATGCTGAAAAGCGATATGTGCAATTAATAAAGAATATTCACGCTTTTGTTTAAGTAATTCGAATCCGCGCCAAGTGTGATGCTGCTTGGGATCAGATGCTTGATCGTCAGTAAGTAACTCCATTTTGCCGATATCATGTAATAAGGCTCCTATGGCAAGCTCCTTCAGCTGTATTTGGTTCATTCCCATTGACAAGCCTGTTAGGACTGACATCATACACACGTTAATCGCGTGCAAATACATATCATTATCCTTCGTTCGAATATCCGTAAGCTGTACAAGAACGTCTTGGTTCCTCATCACATCTTCGAGTAATTTATCAATTGATGTTGAGATGCTCTTAGGATTAAAATCCTTACCGGATCGAATCGTTTGGAACAATCCATCCATTTGGCGCATAACCGCCAGCTTCGTTTCCTCGGATAAGACATCTTCAATAACTACATCGTTAAAGTCAGGATCTTGGATATACAGCATTGTTACACCGATCCGTCTAAGAGTCGTAATCATATATACTGTCAGCTGCACACCTTGAGATAACAGAATAACACCATTGCTGTTAAAAATCGTTTTCCCCAAAAATTGCCCCGACTCCACCGTGTCCAAATGAACGTATTTCATGTTAATCTCCCTAAACCCCCTAGCCTTGCAGCAAGTTGGATTCTTAAAATTAGAATTTCCGATCAAATGAATCTAGCGTAAAATTTCACATTCGATTCATTCAGATCGGATTATTTCAAAATAGATAGATTAGTACAAATTTAGTTTAGATTAGCTAAGTTAAGATCACTTTTCTAATTGCAGTAAGACCTGCTTGATATCGAGCCCTCCACCATAACCAACGAGTTGTCCATTCGCTCCTATAACCCGATGACAAGGAACAATGATCGAAACCGGATTTCGATTATTCGCTCCTCCAACCGCGCGTACTGCCTTAGGTGAACCAATAGCTCCAGCAACATCTTTATAAGATGCTGTTTGACCGAACGGGATATTTTGAAGCGCTTGCCATACACGTAGCTGAAACGGAGTACCTCGTAGATCAAGCGGTAACTCAAACTCTTTACGCTCGTTTGCAAAAAATTGCTTAAGCTGAAGCTTAGCCTCTATGGAAAGAGCATCATCATCATGTTTCAAGTTACAATTAGGATACCATCGATCTGTCCAATTCGTTAAGTACCCCTCATTATCTTCCCACTTCCCGAACACAACCGAGCATACCCCAAGGTCAGAAGTTCCAAGCGTTAAAGGTCCAATAGGAGAATCCATTTCAGTATAAACTAATGTTGTCACATCGGCTCTGCCTACTGTTTGATTCATCATTCATCTACACCTTCCTTGGGTTGTTGTTCGGATAGAGCCGCGCCTAGAGCCGCGCGATCAGCAGTAATTCGGTCACGAGCACGCTCAAGCGACTCTAGCACGATATTCTCCTGTTCACGTATGAGAGCCACTTCTATAGCGATAAGCGCATCATCGTCTCCAATTTTACCTAGCGCCCACGCAGCTGTTGCACGAATTTCGGGACGTTCATCATCCCGAAGCAGCTTAGATAAGACTGGTACAGCCGAACGGTCTTTGAAATTACCAAGGCCGATGATCGCATTGCGCTGAATCGGCTTCTTTCCGCGCCATGAGGATGAGTTGTTCCCATATACCTGCTTATATTCACGATTGCTCATGGAGAGAAGCGGAACAAGCAGCGGCTTAACCAGCTCAGGATCAGGCTGCAGCTCCTCTTGATGCGTCCAGTGCTTCCCCCTATTATAGGGGCACACGCTTTGACAGGTGTCACAACCATAAAGACGATTGCCGATCTTCTTCATCAGCTCATCCTCTACAGTTCCCTTCGTCTGTGTAACGAAGGAAATACAGCGCGATGCGTTAAGCACTCCCGGACCTGCAAATGCACCTGTTGGACAAGCATCGAGACACTTCGTGCACTCGCCGCATTGATTAAGTGCCGGTGTATCAGGTGCAAACGGTATATTCGTAATCATCTCGCCGAGATACACCCATGATCCCCATTCTGGTGTAATCACCGAACAGTTCTTGCCGATAAAGCCGACACCTGCTCGCTCAGCAACTGAGCGATCAACAAGCGCACCCGTATCGACCATATTCTCCACACGCGCGCCGTTAACGCGTTCCTTAATGAACCCTTCAAGTCGCGCTAGTCGCTCACGAAGCACATGATGATAATCCGTCCCCCAAGCCGTTCGAGATAACAATCCCCGATATGCACCAGGCTCTGAACGAGGCGGGTTAACAAGCTTCGTTGGATAAGCAACAGCAATGGAAATAATGGATCTTGGCTCCTTGAACAGGAGCTCTGGATTTACTCTTTTATCAATATCAGGCTCTTCAAATCCCGACAAATATCCTTTATCACGACGATCTATTAGTACATTCTTCAAATCAGTAAATGGATCCGCAGTCGTAAAGCCAATCGAGTCAATGCCTAGACGAGGTGCCTCAGAGACAATCTCTTGCTTGAGTCTGTCCCAATCTGCTGAAGTTGCAATGTTGATATCTAATGGCATTTCCTCACCCCTTCTGTAAGCTACTTTCCTTCCACATACTATAGTATTGGAAGATAAGTTTATCTTGAAACGGTGGGGCCTTACGCTCGATTAAGCCTAATAATGAATCAAGTCCTTGCTTTACCTTATCCTGGACGATAGCTGGATAATGATATTCTAGCTTGTGCTGTTCATATTCATCTTGATCTACTACTCTTACTTCTCCATTGGGTAGAACAATGACATCTAGATCGTAATCAATATAAGTCAAAACTCCATCTGTTATATATGCAGGTGAAGCTAGATTACAATAATAGCGAATACCATTCTCTTCGAGTAAAGCAACTATATTGAACCACTGATCTGGAATAAAGAATGAAATCCCAGGGATTCGGCTTATCCATTCCTTACCATCACTTTCTTGAATTCGTGTGTTTGAATTAATGGTTACTACCATGGACGCTTTGGCATGATCTTGATGCAATACAGAACGAGGGAAAATCCAATTCTGCATCCACATGCGATGTAGATGCCCGTCATGCTTAAAGCTCTTAATAACAGCTGTCTCAAAATGTCTCATCATGCCAACCTCCCCGAAGATAATAGTAAACTATAGTAATCCTTTATACCTAAAAATTCTTAAGCACCTCGAAGAAACGGTTGCTCCGTCCTCTTAGGACGGAAGCGTTTCTTAAGGTATTACTAAGAATTTATCAGCAAAGCGATATAAATTCTTTATTACTAAAAAAAGCATATCTTTTCTCTTAATAAATTGATAGAGAAGATATGCCCATTTATGACTTACTAATCATTTAATATGCAACTTTCTTTACGATACTTAACCTTTCAGTGAATCGAAAGAAATCGACCTCTTTATAACCAATCGATTCGTAGAAGGGTATCGCTACTTCATTGTGCGAATCCATGTTAACCATGATCTTATTGACTTTGCGAATTTGAAAACGCTGTTTAAGCGCATCTGTTAATTGTTCACCAATTCCTTGATTACGATATTCATTCAACACAGCTAATCGATAGACATAACCTTTGAAGTTGTCGATCGTACCAATAATGATTCCTATCATTTGGTCTTCTTGCTCGGCAACTAGAATTAAATCCGTATCCCATGATAATTGACGTGCAAATGCCTGTATGGTTGCTTCATAGCAATCAACTGGTAGAGCATCTCTAAGCAAAGTAGCAGCAGGGCCATAATCCGATAACTTAAATGAACGGATGCACATGAAGTTCTCTCCCATTTATAAAGAATAACGATTCCTGCTGATATTGTACGATAAAACACGAAAATCGTCAAAAAAACTATGTTTATCTCGTGAAAGCGCTTTAATTTAAGCGTTTTCACGATTTTTCTCACAAAACCGCAACTCTCTATCGATGAGGTTGCGGTTTACGTATATGACTTGGATCAATAAATTGTAACAGAAAGTATTATTTTTTAATAGATTTCTATGATTTTGCATCCAATTACTCTTGCCTAGACTGTAGCCTATAACGGGATAATATATTCGGATATATTTGGATACTATATCCGGATAATGGATTTGGATACTATAGCTGCTACTATATTTAGATACTATACCTGGATATACTTAGCTATATATAGAAATAACTGGTAATACACTATGACTTGCTGCAACGCTTTGACTTTTAACCTTCCTAACTACCTAGCTACCTAGCTACCTAGCTACCTACAATAACTATACTCGCTCCTACTTCAGATTTTTACACGAGTGCCTATAGGTGAATTTTTACTGATGTGCAATGTGTTAGCTGGATTTTCTCCCTCTATTCTCGTAAGTACAATGCGTTAGATTAGAATAGCAGGAATTCCTCCATCTATTTCAATAGATTCTGTTGCTTAGATTGAAATAATCTTATAATAACAGGAGGTTTTCCTGTTATTTGTATAATAATCATAATTATCCTATTATTAACAGGAAGTTTTCCCGTTATTTAAGTATTTATTGTTATGACGTTCGATTTTTGTTGTTTGGGGTTTGGGATTTGTTGTTCGGGGTTCGGGGTTCGGGTTTCGGGTTCGGGTTCGGGTTCGGGTTCGGGTTCGGGTTCAGGGTTTGGTGCCGTTCTAACAATCCCCCACCTTAGCTACTGGGCCTGAGTTACTAGGCTACTGAGCTACTGAGCGACTGATCTCCCCTTGCATCTTATTCCTGATAGCCGAGGCTAAAAAAGTATTTGGTTTATTTGCATAACAAAAGGAGCATGACCCTTAAATAGAAAACTCCTATTTCTGGGTCAACTCCTTCGTTGTATTGCTTATCATTATTTCATTTACTATATTTACTATTGATTCTATTAACTAAAAAATTGAGGCAAGTAAGGTTTATTCTGTTCTAGCATCTCTTCTAGCATCTTGTCTGCCACATTAACCGAAGGAATAAGTGGATTACATACGAGTGCTTGAAGAGCAAGATTACGATCACCTGTTACAGCTGCATCAATAGCAAGACGTTCATAGGTCTTAACCGCATGAATTAAGCCAGGAATCCCTGCTGGGATATTAGAAATCGATACAGGCATTGGTCCTTGCTTAGATACGATACAGTTCACTTCAATACTTGCATCTGCAGGTAAGAATGGGATGGTATTACCATTTCTCACGTTGAGCGTTTGAATATCGCGTTTATCATTATAGATGGAAACCATCAGATTAACTGCCGCTTCGGAGTAATAAGCTCCACCGCGTTGTTCTAGTTGTTTAGGCTTGACGCTTAGGTTAGGATCCTTGTACAACTCAAACAGTTCATCCTCAACACGCTTAACTATAATAGCGCGAGAACCATCCTTCTTCTGAGCAGCCAACTGGTCTTCGAACATTTCCTTGGTTAAATAGAAATATTTTAGATAATAAGACGGAATCGCTCCAATTGAACGGATCAGATTAGCATTCCAGTCGAGTCCAGGAACGTTCTTAGCTGAGTAGCTTTCTCCGCCATCAAGTAGTTCCTCTAGCTTAGATTCGCCATTAACCGTTACTTTGGTTACCCAGTGTAGATGGTTTAATCCTACGAACTCTGCGTAGATCTTATCAGTTGGCACATCATAAAGCTTAGACAACCATTTATAAACACCGATAGGGGAATTACAAAGCCCAATTGATTTGACATTACTATAACGATTAATTGCCTCGGTAACCATTCCTGCCGGATTCGTAAAGTTAAGCATCCAAGCATCTGGACATAATTCTTCGATATCACGACAGATGCCCAGCAGTACAGGAATCGTGCGAAGTGCTTTCATCATGCCTCCTGGCCCTGTTGTTTCCTGACCGATAACACCATATTTAAGCGGAATTGATTCATCTTGAGCACGAGCTTCTAGTAAGCCAACACGAATTTGTGTGGATACAAAATCAGCACCTGGCAATGCTTCACGACGATCCAAAGTTAATTCAACACGAATTGGAAGTCCTGACTTCTCAACCATTCTTTTAGCCAGATTCCCAACAATTTCAAGTTTATGTTGACCTTGTGGTATATCAACTAGCCATAGCTCTTGAATTGGTAATTGATCAAAGTTATTAATAATTCCCTCAACTAATTCAGGCGTATAAGACGAACCTCCACCGATTACAACTAATTTCAAACTGTTTTTCATGCTTACTCACTCCTCATCATAATTTAGCTATTCCATTTGAAATGTTGAAAGCTTCTCATAAACCTGATCAGTAACAACAGTCCCTGCTCGATCCATTGCCATATAGATAGCACCAACTACTGGTTCCATTCGGAGCTTAACGATTCGATGCAATGGTGCAACCTCTCCCACAACTGAAGCAATTCGATCACTGATCGTATCATCATCACCACGTGTCACGATCGAACCTGCTAATACAATTTCAAACGGGTCTTCTAACAAGTTTAATCGTGTAGCAACTGTACGAGCAGCGATTCCAAGCTCTTCACCTTGTTTAAGCAGAATCGATTTGGCAACTTGATCACCTGCTTGAACCGCAGGGAACAATAATCTTGCAAGATCATTAGGTATTGGACGATATGTATCTAGATAGTTATGGAACATCGTTTCAACTGAATCATAACCTAATGACTCAAGCGTAAGCTGGGTTAACAACGTTTGAGGACCACGCCCCTCCCAGGCCCTGATAACGGATCTGAACACTTCTACCTTCAGATCACCGCCACCACCAAAATCACCATAATCATATCCAAATCCACCAACCTGTAAAACTTCACCTTCTTTGCTAATTCCAACACAGTTAGTTCCAGTTCCACATATCAGACAAATGCCATACGACTGCAAAGTACCAGCTCGCATTCCAATTGCTGCATCTACACAAATAAACCAGTTAGCGAAGCCTAATTCCTTGATCGCCGGACGTAAAATGGCAAAATCAGCTTCACGGTCTGCACCTGCTAAACCGAATACAGCGTAAGTAATATCTTGCTTCTGTAAGCCTGCTGAGCTTAGTGCTTCAGTAACCGATTCCTCAAAACTGAGGAAAGCACGTTCCTTACCCGTTTGATGATTGCCCTGCAGACTTTTGCCTCTTCCAACAATGGTGCCATCATCATCCGTAATAATTACATTTGTCTTCGTTCCACCTGCATCCATACCTAAATAATAAGACAAGTTCTTCACCTCTATTCCTTATGTGATGGAGACGTGGAGTCTCGTACAAGCAGCTTAGGCATAAGCTTAATCAGCTCACGCTTTGCAATTATTTGATCGATACCAGGCGCTGATGAATCCTCAATATCGCTAAGCATCGTCAACAATCGTTTTACAGCTTCCTTACCCATGCTGTCTGTAGGCTGTTGTACCGTGGTTAAGGATGGATGTGTTTTACTTGCAAAATCTTGATCATCATATCCAATGACTGATAGATCTTGCGGCACTTTGAACCCTGCATCCTGATAAGCTTGAATAACGCCCCATGCCAGAAAATCATCCGCTGCTGATATAGCTGTAAGCTCAATCCCTCGCTCAATCCAGTCCTGTGCAATTCGAAACCCATCACGCATATCGAATTGTGCCTTACATGCGATAACAGGTTCTACTTCGTTATCTGCGAGTGCCTGCTCAAAACCTTGCCTACGTTCACGAGCACTTAGCAAATGCTCGGGCCCATATATATATCCAATACGTGTATGCCCTAAATGTAGTAGATGCTGCGCTGCCATATAGCCACCTTGATAGTTATCCACTTGAATCATTGTCGCTTGTGATGCTAAATCATGATTATCGATTAGAACATATGGGATTCCCTTTGCTCTAAGCTCTTTGACATATACAGCTTCATGTGATGAGGAAAGCAAAATCACACCGTCTACTCGATCCCTTTGGAATAAATAGTTGCTTGACTGATCTCCCTTGCCTGTTGACGGCACAATGGATAGAGCGAGGAAATACCCTAAATATTCTAACTCCTCATTCACTTCTCTGACAATACCCTCAAACACGCTATCCTGTAAAGTCGTCAGAATAAGTCCGATCGTACCGGTCTTCCCACGTGCTAAGCTGCGTGCCGCAGAATTCGGAATATAGTTCAGTTCCTTCATCGCTTGCAGCACTTTCTGACGATTATTCTCACGTACACTAGGCGCATTATTGATCACCCTAGATACGGTCACAACCGATAATCCACTACGTTTAGCAACGTCATAGATGCTGACGCTAATGGTTCCTCAGCTCCTTTCCATAATGAAGAGAATTTCTCGACTCATCATGGAGATTATATGTATCATTTTGATCGTTCACACATAAGTTAAAGCGCTTATACTTTCGTCTCAAAAAAAATGGCGTATATATACTCTTATTAAACTCCTAGCACACCCCAAAGTCAACAGACTTTCATTCAATTCAACTTAAATATTTGGAACCAACCAAACTGATAAAACCTCTACCGAGAAGTTTGATTTATCGGATAAAATCAGAGATAATTAAATTTGTAAAACTGAATCAATTTCATAATACCTTTAGCTGCTTCAATCTGGACTATATATAGATCAAAATGCTTCAATTTGTTTATATATAGTTTCAATATAACCATTTAGATCAGTTATGAAATTGATTCAACTACATAAAATTTAGGAGGTTTGGAACATGGCCCATCAATTACCAGCTCTACCTTATCCGAACAACGCATTAGAACCACATATCGATGAAACAACTATGATGATCCACCATGATCGTCACCACAATGCATATGTTACTAACTTGAATGCTGCACTCGAAGGACATGCAGACCTACAAGGCAAATCATTAGAAGAACTTATTTCTAATCTAGACGCTTTGCCAGAAGCTATCCGTACAGCAGTACGCAATAACGGCGGAGGTCACGCGAACCACTCCCTATTCTGGGAAGTTATCGGACCAAATGCTGGTGGCGAACCAACTGGTGCTCTTGCTGAAGCAATTAACAATGAACTTGGCGGATTCGCTAAATTCAAAGAAGATTTCGCTAAAGCAGCAGCAACTCGTTTTGGTTCTGGTTGGGCATGGCTTAGTGCGAAGGATGGCAAATTAGCTGTTTCCTCCACGCCAAACCAAGATTCCCCTATCATGGAAGGTGCTACACCACTTCTTGGATTAGATGTATGGGAGCATGCTTACTACTTGAATTACCAGAACAAACGCCCTGATTACATTGCAGCTTTCTGGAATATCGTGAATTGGGATGAAGTTGGCAAACGTTACGAATCAGCCAAATAAGTCAAGTATAATTGAAAGCGGAACGAGGAAATCCCTCGTTCCGCTTTTTTTATTATAACTTGTCCATGATATTTATTGGCGGAAATACGCATCCATAATTCGGATAAATACATTCGGAAATGCATATTGCTCCAGCTCATCCTGTCCGATCCACCGATAGTGGTAAGGAAGAAGATCAGGCAAGGCTAGCCCGCTTTCCATCTCGCATCGGTACACGTTAAGCAACCAGTGGATGTGCGAGAACACATGGTCTGTGTTCATAAACCAATCCACGGGGCTTACGTGGATATGCTCTTCCTGTGCAAGCGTGCCGCGAAGCCATGCTTGCTCGATCTTAGCTGCTGCTGCATCAGGTGCGACTGCAGCAGCCTTGGCTCTACCAGGTCCGCGCTTAGGTAAAGCGGACCCTTCAGAGATGAGCGCATGTGGCAGCTCCCACATGCGCGCAAGCAGCCCCTCCTGCGGGCGCTGACGAATCAGCAGCTTGCCCGCATGCTCGCCCTGGCCTTCGACCAGGGCGACGAGCCGCCGTTCAGGGCGCGGCGGCTTAGCTTTGGTCTTAACGGGAAGCTCAGCTTCCTTCCCGTTAAGACGCGCCGCGCAGTGCTCCATGACGGGACACGTCAGACATTGCGGCGAACGCGGCGTACACACCAAAGCGCCAAGCTCCATGAGCGCTTGGTTGAAATCACCCGCAGCTCCTTGCGGGATTAGCTCTTGTGCGAGCTTCTCCATCTTGGGGCGAGTCGCAGGCTTAGCAATATCATCTTCTATGCAGAAATATCTGGAGAGCACTCGCATGACGTTACCGTCTACTGCTGGCTCTGGTTTATTATAGGCAATACTAAGCACCGCTCCTGCTGTATAAGGGCCAACGCCTTTAAGTGAAGAAATTTCTTCCTTAACGTCTGGCACGATACCCCCATAGCTTTCATGCACTTCTCTTACAGCAGATTGTAAGTTGCGTGCACGCGAATAATAGCCTAACCCTTCCCATGCCTTAAGAACCTCTTCCTCAGGTGCTTCCGCTAATGCCTTAACGGTTGGGAACTTGTCCAAGAAACGATGCCAATAAGGTATCACCGTATCTACACGTGTCTGCTGAAGCATCACTTCAGATACCCATATTCGGTAAGGGTCTTTATTTTGGCGCCAAGGTAGATCTCTTTTATACGTACGATACCATTCAAGTAGATGCTTGGAGAAAAACTGTTTTTGTCTTGCTAATTCATTGTCTGTCATGAGTTTCCTTTCCTTCTATAACCATTCAAATTAAAATTATTTATAATGTTACTTCACTTTACTGTGCTTTGCTGCTCTTAATCCTGTACTGCCTCTTCAACAATCACATAAGCAGCTGCTAAACTACTCGTATGTGTAATGCTTAGATGGATACGAATAGAAGAAGCTAGCCTGAGCCGCTTAAGCGATTGATCCGTCACTCGACAGATAGGTTTGCCGGATAATTCATAGGTGATTTCAATATCCTGTAAAGAGAGGCTACTTCCAATGCCACAGCCTAGGGCTTTGGCAACCGCTTCTTTGGCAGTAAAGCGACCTGCAATAAATTCGGTCAGTCTGCCTTGCCGTTCATGTGCTTGTTCCTGCTCTGTTTCAGTTAATAAACGCTGCATAAACCGATCAGCCGACGGACCTGTCATGATACGCTCTATCCGTTCAATTTCTAATAAATCCGTACCTATACCTATGATCATAAACTGAAGTCCGCCTCCTTACAGCACCTTACAATATAAACATTATCATTACGTAAAACGGATGAAAGATCAAGTAAAGCCCATGTGAGCACCACTAATTCTATCCTATATTGAAGTTATTGGAAATTATCAATAGTCATGATACAATGGATATACGTACATTTGTACGCATACATACATATAAAGATAAGCTTGCTTTATTGCATGATTCCTGTTTCAAACAAAAGGGGAAAAGAAAACTATGAAGTGTTTTATCATTACCGGTACATCTCGAGGACTTGGTGAAGCCATAGTCAGACAATTGTTTAAACCGGAACATATGCTTATTTGCATATCTAGACACAAGAACACCAAGCTAATTGCAGAAGCACAAGAAGCAGGGGTCAAGCTGGAATATGTTGAATTCGACCTATCTGTTACAGAGCATATCGATGCCCTGTCTGCACGTATATTGAATAGGATCCAAAAAGGTGAGTTAACAGGTGCCTACCTCATCAATAACGCAGGAACTGTTCAGCCCATCGAACCTGCACATAAATCGAATGGAGAAGTAATCGACATGAGCATGAAGATTAATGCTATTGCTCCGATTATTCTTTCCGCTAATTTCATGAAATGGTCCCAGCACTTAGCAATTGATAAACGAATTTTGAACATCTCATCTGGAGCAGGACGCAATGCCTATTACGGCTGGAGTACTTATTGTGCTGCCAAAGCTGCGGTTGATCATTTTACCCGCTGCGTTGCCTTGGAACAGCTCGAGACGGAGAATAGAGTTCGAATTGTTTCGATCCGTCCAGGTGTTATAGATACCGATATGCAGCAGCAAATTCGCTCAACAACTGCCGATGATTTCAAGGATGTAGACAAGTTTATTCAATTAAAAGAATCTGGTGAGCTATTATCACCTGAAACCGCTGCAGAGCGTTTACTTACTCAACTGTTCAGTGAATCATACGGCGAAGAGCCTGTTATATAGAAATAATCCCTACCAGGACCCTTTCTCAAGTCAGAGCAAATCTGACTTGAGAGAGGGTCCCTTTAACATTTAATCTAATCAGGATCACCATCCGTGTTCTGCGACTCCATCAATTTAATCAACTTCACTTCTGTCGCGGAATCTGGTGCGGGTGTATACACACTACATCGTAAATCAGCATTCCCTTGAACCTGCAAGGACGTTAAATGGTAAAGCATCTTCCCAGCTTTGGAATGCCTGAATTCAATCTCAACCTCTGGAGCAGAGCTTACCTGACTCTGATTCCACAAATCCGTAAAAGCAGGATGAGCCTCTTTCATCTCCCCTATAAATTGATCATACCAAGGGTCGTCCAGATATTGCCCATAATAAGCACGGAAAATCGATAGAAATCCTTTTACAAAATGCTCCCAATTAACAGCCAAGCTCCGAAATTCTTTTCTCGTAAACAACAACCGAATCATATTCCGCTGTTCTACTGGTATTTGATGAAAGTCCATAAAAACATGAGCAGCCGCTTGATTAAAACCGACGATCTGACATCTTCGGTCCGAAATAATCGTAGGACAATATCGCAGTTCTTGTAATATTCGTTGTAGAGGAGGACTGATCTGTAACTGTTCTTCATGAATGAAATTTGCACTTGCTCCTGCCCCTGCCCCTCCTTCAAGCGCCAAAGCATACAGATGTTTTCGTTCATCTATGGTCAATTGCAAGGCTTTTGCCACGCAATCTAGAACAGAAGCCGACACCTTGATATCTCTTCCTTGTTCAAGCCAAGTGTACCAAGTGGTACTAACACCAGCTAGTTGCGCAACCTCTTCTCTTCTAAGACCTGGCGTCCGCCTGCGATTTCCTACAGGTAAACCAACCGACTGTGGCATAACTTTAGCACGCTGTGTTTTCAAAAACTCCGATAATACCTGAAGTCTCGATTGATGATTCATCCTCATTCCACCTTTGCCTAACAACTACTATGGTACTCATTATACTAGGATAAACAACAACTTGTAATATGATAATTCTTGTGAAAAAATACATCTAAGTAAGACCAAGGAGGTATTGTCTATGAACAGAGTTGTAGTTACAGGGATGGGTGTTATTTCTCCACTCGGTCATGATGTGGACACCATGTGGGATCATTTAATCCGGGGAGAATCCGGAATTTCAGTCATAGAAGCATTTGATACATCACGATTCAAGTCACGAATAGCTGGTATTGTACGCGATTTTGATGCTGATGCCCGGTTTGGACGCAAGGAAGCACGGCGTATCGATCGCTTCTGTCAATTTGCTCTAGCAGCCGCGGAGCAGGCTTATGTAGATGCGGGACTTGATGTCGCAACAATAGATCGAGAACGACTTGGCGTGTATGTCGGTTCAGGTATTGGCGGCATCCAAACCTTAATTGAGCAAGAGGCAATTCTACGAGAACGCGGGCCTGAACGGGTGAGTCCTTTTCTAGTACCTACGATCATATCCAATATGGCAGCGGCGTTGATCAGCATCAAATTAGGCGCATTAGGCCCTACTTTGTCTCCTGTTACAGCATGTTCAATTGGTAATACGGCTATTGGTGAAGCATTTCGACTCATTCGATCTGGTGGAGCAGACCTTATTCTAGCCGGCGGAACAGAAGCTGCTATAACCGAGTTATCATTAGCCAGCTTTGGGAATGCAACTGCTCTATCAACCCGTAATGATACTCCAAGAGAGGCAAGTCGTCCCTTTGACGCAGGACGAGATGGCTTTGTCATGGCTGAAGGAGCAGGCATCTTAGTTCTTGAATCTGAAGCACATGCACGTAGTAGAAATGCTAGAATATATGCCGAAGTTATTGGCTATGGCGCTAGCTCAGATGCATATCATATGGTAGCTACTCACCCAGAAGGCAATGGGGCTTATCAAGCGATGAGATTAGCTATTCATGATGCTGGCATCTCTCCGGAGCAGGTTGATATCATTAGTGCTCACGCTACAAGCACAGAGCTAGGTGATCGATCCGAAACACAAGCTATCAAGCGACTATTCGGTGCTAATGCAAGCCAAATTCCGATTACCGCCAATAAATCAATGCTTGGACATATGCTAGGAGCATCCGGTGGTGCCGAAGCAATCGCATTAATTAAATCCATGAATGAAGGAATTATTCCCCCTACCATCAATCAAGAACAGTCCGATCCCTTGTGCGACTTAGATTATGTACCGAATCAAGCACGTAAGGCTAACTTGCAAATTGGTATATCTAACTCCTTTGGCTTTGGAGGACATAATGCCGTCATTGCGTTACAAAATTACAAGCAAACATAAACAAATAAGGGGTATCCTAACGTAGAATTTCTACGTATGGGATACCCCTTAAGCTCACTAAATTTCAAATTTATTAAGACATATTTTATCTAATTTCAAATAAAACTTAAATACCAGGAATCAGTGAACGCTTGTGCTCTGTTTTTAAATATTGCTTCTCAAGCTTTTCCCTAGCTTCATCTGATATCGTCTTACCTTCTAAATAATCACTGTTATCCTCATAGGTAATTCCTAGCTCAGCTTCATCCGTCTGCCCATCCCATAATCCTGCTGTCGGAGCCTTGTCGATCACACTCTGTGGAACGCCAAGCTTAGCTGCTAGCTGACGCACTTGACGCTTATTAAGCGAACTAAGCGGAGTAATATCTACAGCACCATCGCCCCACTTGGTATAGAAGCCCGTAATTGCTTCGGAAGCGTGATCCGTTCCAACAACAAGCAAATTCAAGTCAAATGCAAGTGCATATTGTACAACCATTCGAGTACGTGCCTTAATATTACCTTTGCCTGCACGACTGATATGCTTATGAACACCCATTTGCTTCATTGCATATTCGGTTCCAATCGCCATTTCATCTACTGCTTCTTCAATATTCGTCTCTACCTGATGCTTTAAATTGAAAGCATTAGCAGTTGCATAGCTATGCTCGATATCCTCTTGCACGCCATAAGGCTGGAATACACCTACTGTTATATATTCCGTTCCCTTTTCTTCTGTAAGTTCATCAGTCGCCTGTTTACACAAGCCAGTCACTACAGCAGAATCGATACCGCCTGAGATGGCGATCAATAGACCTTTGACCCCAGACTTAAGTATATAATCCTTCAGAAAATCTACTCGTTTGCGAATCTCTTGATCCACATCGATGGTTGGTTGTACACCAAGTTTAGCAATAATTTCTTGTTGCAGGCTCATCAATATGCCCCTCCTATTTCGATCCGATAATTTTTTACCTATAAGCTTAGTATAGGCATAAACGCATTGTTTTTACAAAGGGCGAATTCATGTGCTCTTACTAATTGACATTTATCTGATTTCGACCTATTATGCAATTAGAAGCGGTTTCGCTGACGAATACGCGAAGTCGTTTCTTATCATACTTTTACCTTAGGGGGCATTTTAATGTCTGCGGTTACTCTTAACTAATCAATTTCATATTTAGCAATTGGATCATGCATTATTTAGAGAAAATCTGCCATTTAGGTAGGTTTATTTGTTAATCACAATATCCCTTCTCTAAATAATTTCAAGGAACAAGTACCGCCCTGTAAGGCCGGCTATATTGTTGCTTATTTCCTAATTGCTTGAAATTAGTTAAGAACATCGGACATCCCTAACGCCAGTTATAAGACTTAGGCCGTGCTTCTTTTAGCACGGCTTTTTTTGGTTAATCAGAACTTTTCTCTGATTAAGCCTACAGGCAGAAGATGAGCCTAAATCCATATGTCATTCGGTTGATTTTACAAGTCGCCGTTACATCTGGATATATGTTCATTTTCTGCCTTTTTGTTTATTTATAATCTAAGGAGGCTCCTAAACCATGAATCCCCAAGTAATCAAACAACTCGAATTTGAAAAAGTCAAAGAAAGACTATTAAGTTATGCAATGTCTTATTTAGGAAAGAAGCATATCGACCAGCTAGAGCCACAGACCAACCTGTCTGTTATCGAGAATATGCTGAATGAAACGCACGAAGCGGTGAAACTAATTGAGCATGGCGCAAGCGTTCCAATTCCATCGCTGGAAGGGATTGAAATGATCGTCAATAAATTTGGCAAAGGGTATATTTTTACCGAGAATGAATTAGGTCACATCGCCAAACTGTTAGAAAGTACAGGTCAGTTGAAACGTTATATGCGGGGGAAAGAATCGATTGCGGGAGTCGTGTGCACGTACGCCCAGTCACTGTATGACATGAAGGATTTAAACAGTGAGATTAACCGCTGTATTCGGAACGGGCAGATCATGGACGAAGCAAGCAATGAACTAGCCAAAACTCGCAAGAAAATTACCGTCACAGATAGTCGCATCCGCAAAAAATTAGAAAGCACCATGAATAAATACAAGTCTTACCTTCAAGAACAGGTCGTGAGCATGCGAAACGATCGATACGTGATACCTGTTAAGAAAGAATACCGGAAATTTGTAGCAGGTACTGTCTTAGATGAATCATCAAGCGGGCAAACCGTGTTCATCGAGCCTTCCGATATTGCTGCTCTGCACTATGAACTATCCGAATACCGACATGACGAGGCTCGTGAAGAAGCTCGTATCTTAAGTGGGTTGACCGATCTAACCGAACAATACGCGCATGAAATCAGAATCAACTTAGAAACAATTGGTTATTACGACTTCTTATTTGCCAAAGCTAAATATGGTCATTCCATCGGTGGACGAATGGTTGAGTTAAATAACAAGGGTGTGATTCGAATTATCCAGGGACGACATCCCCTTTTATCCACGAATACGGTTCCTTTAACGTTCAGCATTGGCGAAGGATATAGCGCGCTTATTATTACCGGGCCGAATACGGGAGGAAAAACCGTCAGTCTCAAAACAGTTGGCTTGCTTACATTAATGGTTCAATCGGGTCTTCTCGTGCCTGTTCAAGAAGGAAGTTTATTTCATGTTTATACGAGAATTCTAGTCGATATCGGGGACGGACAGAGTATGGAGCAATCGCTCAGCACCTTTTCTGCACATATCAAGAATGTAATTGAAATCCTCAAAGAAGCCGATCGCTCGACTTTAATCCTGCTCGATGAGCTTGCAACAGGGACTGATCCAGGTGAAGGGATTGGCTTATCCATCGCGGTCTTAGAAGAACTATATAAACGAGGATCAACCGTAATTGCAACGACCCATTTTAACGAGATCAAAGAATTTGCACTTGTAACACCAGGCTTTCAGAATGCACGCATGGAATTCGACTTAGAAACGCTACAGCCTCTATATCGACTAACGATTGGCGAAGCTGGCAATAGCTATGCCTTCTATATCGCACTTAAGCTCGGAATTTCTCCGAGTATTATTGAGCGCTCTAAGCAAATTACGAATCGTGTAGCAAATAAGAATCAACCTACAGACTTCTCATCACTTGAGTCTATTGTTATAAGCAGTCCAGATCCTAGCGACAAAATCACTAAATCTGAGAAACAGAAGCGTATTCCACAAGCACCTATACCAATATTCGAGCGTGGTGACTGCGTATGGATTCATGCGTTAAAAAGAACAGGAATCGTATGTGGACCACCTGATGATCGCGGCAATATTGTCGTGCAAATCCAGAAGGAGAAAGTGAAAATTAATCAGAAGCGCATGTCCCTGCATATTGAGCGCAAGGAGCTATATCCAGAAGGAGAATACGATATGGATATTGTATTTGAGTCCAAAGAGGATCGTAAGAAGCGCAAGCTAATGAACCGCAAGCATGTTGAGGGGCTGTCGATTATCCATCCGAATGACAAGCATAATGATTAGCATTGGAGTTATTATCGAGAGCTATCACCTTGTCCGATAACTAAGAACAAGCTAGTCCTATGAAATGCCTTGCCGCAAAACATTTCAGCCAGTACAATCAAAAGTAACAAAGTTCCCGTCATAACAAGCACTGCAGCTCCGATATGTTCTACATTCGCGATGTTTCTACAGTGCGACTGTACTCTACATTCGCGATTTGTTCTACAGTCGCACTGTACTCTACATTCGCGATTTGTTTAACGTCACATTACCTAGCTGCCCGAAGCTCAACACCATCATCCCCCAAAGGAGTGAATTTCGTGAGTTCTACACCATATATCGTTGTCTATACATCGTTTGAAGAGAGTACATTAAATGAGCTAAGACAGGTTGGAGAAGTAGCTATTATTGATAAAAAGTTAGGTAGCTTTCGAGAGCAGCTTGCTAAACACCTACCTAAAGCGAACGCGCTTATAGGCAGTGGACTCAAAATAAATGCTGAATTACTCGATCGAGCGCCAAATCTTAGAATCGTCAGTAACTACTCCGTTGGATATGATAATTTTGATATTCCTGAGCTAACAAGAAGAGGCATTATGGCTACTAACACACCTGATGTGTTAACAGAGACTACAGCAGATCTCATCTTTGGGCTTATGATGGCAACAGCTCGTAGATTGCCTCAATTAGATCGCCTTGTGAAAGAGGGCAAATGGACGGAGAGCATCGGCAAAGAGCTGTATGGAACTGATCTTTATGGCAAAACCGTTGGAATGATCGGTCTAGGCCGAATTGGATCAGCAATTGCCAGAAGAGCCAAATTCGGATTCAACATGCCGATTCTCTATCACAATCGTTCCCGCTCCGAACAAGCTGAAGCTGAGCTAGCTGCACAATATTGTTCACTAGACGACTTATTAATGCGTTCAGACTATGTATGCCTTATGACCCCACTCTCACCTGAGACAGAGAAGCTAATGGGAGCACGCGAGTTTGGCTTAATGAAAGAAACTGCGATTTTCATTAATGGGTCGCGCGGAGGTACTGTGGATGAGCAAGCATTAATCCACGCTCTTGAGACGAAGCAGATTGCGGCAGCAGGACTCGATGTTTATGTAAAAGAACCGTTGCCAAACACGTCTCCACTCATCCACATGGATCAGGTCGTCACTCTGCCACACGCCGGATCAGCAACGGTTGCCACTCGTCTAGCGATGGAGAAACTAGCTGCTGACAATTTAATAGCTGGCATAACAGGCAAACTACCTCCTTCTCTAATTAATCAAGAAGTGTGGAAAGCCTAGTCAACATCAGGGGATGTACCAAAATTACTTATGGTACATCCCCTTTCATTGCAGCTGATATAGCTTAAACATGAGCTCAATCGCTCTGGTACAGGCAGTTTACACCATATTTCAGCTTAAATATACTGATCCCCATAGCTTAAATATACTGATCCAAAGCGAAATTCAGCTAACGCAGCATGTTATAACAGGATTTTCTCCCTTTGTTCTCACAAGCAAATGAAGATAGATTCGAACAGAGGGAAATACTCCATCTATTTCAATATGGTATTGCTAATTAAACAACAACCCCCACTAAATAACGGGAGTAAATCCAGTTATTACTCTGAAAATATAAAATTCATTGAAAATAACATGATAAAATCCCTTAAACGAACAGAAACTGCTCAATCCAGCCATTTACCGAATTTACCATTCAATTTCTGTTTAGTTAATTATCTCAGTCTTAACTAAAACAAAAAGAACCGTGCAGATACTTCTACACGATTCTTCTATCTTGTTACCTTTATGTCTTGTTTTCTTTATGTCTTATTTGCAGTACTCGTCGAAAGCACCCTTCAGGTCGTCTGCAATCATAGCTGCAGAACGATCTTCAACCTGATAGCGTTGAATGAAGTGGACAAGCTGTCCATCTTTGAACAAAGCGATTGAAGGTGATGACGGTGGGTATGGTGCTAAATACTCACGAGCTTTTGCTGTTGCTTCTTTCTCTTGACCCGCGAACACAGTGTACAAATGGTCAGGCGTCACATCGTGTTGAAGTGCTTGGGCAACACCTGGGCGACATTGACCAGCAGCACAGCCACAAACAGAGTTAATAACAAGCAAAAGTGTACCTTTTGAGTTATCTAGCACTTCTGTTACTTGCTCTGGTGTAAGCAGTTCTTTAATGCCAATACGCGTTAAGTCATCACGCATGGGTTGGATCATATCTTTCATGTATGAATCGAAGGACATTACCATTATCTTCACTCCTTTAGTACGAATGTAATTTGAAAATTATTATCAATTACTATTATACATCCCTCTAGAGTGAAGTCAAAGTTGAAACTTACGTCGATGGACGATTTGGTCCATCTAATTTTTTATCAACGCCTGGGTGATCTTGAGGAGACTTGTTCTGTTTCTTCTGCTCCTCTTGTTCAATTGAATCTCCGCCACGGTTAGCCGCCATATCGCTCAACTCCTTTCAGGAGTTAGTATATGTGGATCATGATTCGTCTATCCAGTTCTTTTCCTTAGGACTGATTGCGATTCCAAGCAAGGCTATAAGGATATAAACAATTTGGTCACCGCTTAGAAATACAGCTACTATTGGCTGTTCCGTTAACAGACTAACCAATAATCCACCTAGTCCAAGTATGATGAACGTATACCTTGATGCACTACCTTCACCGATTGTAAACTGTACAGACCAGAGAAAAATAACACATGCAATACTAATGACAGTAAGCCCGTATGTAGGGGTTAACAAGCTGTATAACAAGGTAGCCCCAGTCACTAAATAAGCAAGGGCATCCAGCATAACTAACCATGAAATACCAAGCTTACGCAATCGAGTAGACCAGTAAGCAACCGTAATAACGCCCCCAAAAACAGCTATATCAACTGTCCCCGATACCATTAATAGCTTAATTGGCTCTTTCCATAGCATGGAAGGCTCATATACAAGTGATCCGAATTTCCAACTCATAATCACAATTAGTATTCCATTTAGAATTAGATCCCCTATTGGTGACTGCTGTAAGGAAGATTTACGTAGTTTGATGTACAAATGGACAAAGCCAGCTAAACAAGACAGTAATAATATCAACAAACTTCCTCGGATCATCAAAGGACCAAGCTCTACAATATCTGGCAATATAATAACTCCCCTTCCCATTAGAATCATTATACCTAATGGGGTATACCATACTCAACTAGGGAAGTAAAAATTGACATGTAAACGCGCTTTTATTTAATTTTTCAAATCGATAACCCTGGCTTATGAGAAATTCAATAATTTCAGGTAAGGCGTCTGCAGTTGAAGTTCTGCCCGGTGCATCATGCATCAGTACGATGATACGATCTTGACCGACCGCTTCACGTTTTACTGACGAAATGATTTGTGCTTTGCTGCGCACTGCTGCAGATGCATCAGATGAATCCACATTCCAATCAAAATATTGATAACCCTGATCGCTTACTTCCGAAGCAATTCTCTTCATGATGTTCCGTCCACCCGCGCGATAGCTCACCGTATTGTTCGATCCTCCAGGGAACCTTATAATATCTGGTCGAAAAGAAATCGTCTGCTCAAGTAGATTATTTAATTTATTCACATCACGCTCAAATGTAGCAACGGATTGATAGATCTGCTTGTAATTGTGCGAGTATGAATGATTTCCGATCGCATGGCCTTCAGTAACAATGCGTTTATATAAGGATCGTCCTTCTAGAGAAGCATTACCGATAACGAAGAAGGTTGCTTTGACCTTATAGTGCTTCAATGTATTTAGTACACGTCCCGTCACTCTTGATGGACCATCATCGAATGTTAAGTATGCAATTTTACGTGCTGAAGAAGATGGCGCTTGATGAGCTTGATGCATTTTGGTATTTGATTTTTGGGGCTTTACTTTGGCTTCCTTAGGAATTGTTAATTTCTTTGGTTGAGGTGTAGGTTTGTTAGCTTGATCTAGGCGCGGTGGTACTTTGGATGGTCGCTGAGCAGGAAATGGCGTCGATGGTAATTGATTAGGAAGCTGCGATGGTGTTACTTGTGTTGAGCCCAGTGATTTACTCGGTTCAGGCGTTATCGCAAGTACTCTTGAACCGTCGTTTGGACTTTGATTATTGGTTTGTGTAGGCGGATTAAGATGTGTAGGCGCAGGTGTGGCTGAATATTGGCATCCTGTCAAAAGCATGATAGTTCCTAATAAAAGCAATGTAATTGTGATCATCTGCTTATTCATTACCTTCCCCCCAATCGATCATATGGTTATTATGACCCAGCGGGAAAGGTGTTTTCTTATTAATTATTGGAAACAAGCAGAAACAGTTCGGATATGTTGAATAATAAGTTCCGAATCATGCCGGGCTCTACCATTTAGCGCGGAGTTACGTGATGTTTGATAGCTCTATCAAATAAAAAAGCTGGCGCCAGTTAAAGATTGGCGCCAGCTTTCAGACCAGAAGTTTGGTCAAGGTTATTTTATTACTCACTTGCCTTTGTTGATTCACCGTTCAACTTAGCTTTAAGCTGTTCAAGCTGCTCATCAACACGTGATTGCTTAAGTGGATCGATTGAATTTCCACCATACGAAGCATTGCTTGAGTATGGCATACGAGCTACATCAGCTTCTGCTTCCATTTGCATGATTTTTTCTTCAATACGCTCGAAGCCGCGGGATGCGCCGCCACTTTCGATCACACCGTTATACATCGTTTGAGCAATTTGTTTCTTCGCTTTAGCCATTTGTGCACGGGAAGCTAATTCATTACGTTTATTACGTAATTTGTAGAATTCATCCTTCATTTCATGAAGCTGAGCCTTCAATTCTTCCGCTTGTGCACTGGATTGTGCGTGCATGTTACCGATATCAGTTGCCTTCTCTACGAAGTACAACTTTTCTTCCATTGCTTGACGAGCACCTAGCTCATTGCCATTCTTTAGTGCAACTGCTGCTCTAGCTTCACGATTAGAAGCTTGACGTAAGTATTCTTCCATTTGACCTTTAAGCTTGCGCTCATTAGCCATTTGTCTAGCTACAGTCAGTTCTGCTTTAGCAATTTCTTCTTCCATATCACGAATATATTGATTTAACATTACGATTGGATCTTCTACTTTATCAAGCATCTCATTAATTGATGCAACCGTCATTGTTTTAATTCTATTAAATACTCCCATTATTAAACATCTCCTTTATTCTGTTCATTATTGTTTTTTTCAAATTGTGTTAATCTAGCGCGAAGCTCTTCAACTTCCTTCTGAAGTGCTTTTTTCTCGACTTCCTTCATCATTTCATCGATATTACTATCTGTTTGTCTTGGCTCGTAAGCAGAGCGATATGGACTACCTTGTGGTTCTTGCTTCTGTCCGTAATACTTACCTGATCCACTGCCGTTATAGGGATTTCCATAAGGCCCTTGATTGTTAGGATTGTAATTTCCTTGAGGTCTTCCAGAACCTTGAGGACCCTGTGGACCCTGAGGACCCTGATTATCATAAGGTCTATAATAAGGATCATATGGATTGTTATATCTTGGTTCTTTCGGGATGATAATTGACGCAATGATATAAATGAAGAATACAGTACCTCCGGAAAACACCGCTGCAACTGCTACAACCAACCGAAGTAGTGTAGGGTCAATATTGAATGTTTCAGCAAGTCCTCCACATAAGCCGGCAATTTTCTTATCTCGTGTAGAACGATATAGTTTTTGCATTGATTTCTACTCTCCCTCCTTCAACTTCTTGCGCAGACTTTCTAATTCTTGCTCAAGAGCTGGATGACTTTTACCGGAAGAATAGGCTCCTTCCTGCGTATTACGGCGTAAATCGCGTAAACTTCTAGCCTCTAGCTCCATATCTGTTACTCGCTCATCAATTCGAGTGAACATTCTTGGAATACCATCTGACCCCATCTGAGTCATTCTTGCATTCATTCTTTGCTGCAATCTAGCTGACTCCATGCGAGCTATGTAATAGCTGCGTTTACTAGAAGCTTCCTCGTACTCGGTACGAAGCTCGTTAATTTGCTGCTCAAGCTCTACTAAAGATTCCTTCGTCTGCTCATAAAGCTCGCGGAACTGATCACAACGCTCTTCTGCTTGCATCTTCTCTTGCAAGACGACTCTTGCGATTTGCTCTTCACCAGCTTTAAGTGCAAGTATCGCTTGATTCTCACGTTTTTCCTTAGTCTCGAGCGCCATTAAGTATTGTTGTCTCAGGTAAGACCCATGGGCCGCACATTGCTGATGCAATCGCTCGGATTGTCTCAATTGCTCGCGTTGTTCACCTAGAAATTGATCAAGCATACGCACAGGATCTTCTGCTGATTCCAATCTTTCGTTCAAATTGGCCATTGTTATATCTCTCATCCGTTTCAAAATGCTCATGATACTCACTCCACCTACCTCTATTTTATAATTCAATTATTATACTCTCGTTTTTTTGCTTAGAAGACTAATTCCGAATACAATCATCGCTACTGCAAGGATCATTACAAAAAGTGGTGTTAGCTTAGCGAAAAGAATAATGCCACCAATAATTGCGATCACCCATCCAAACTTACTACCATTTTTAATTCCGTAATAGCCAAGTGCTACTAGAATGATCGGGATGATGTACCCCATTAATGGCCCGAAGAAAAATCCAAACTTGTTAAGCAGAATAATTCCTCCAAGAGCGATTAAAGCAACTGCAATTCCAGCGTTTCGATTCATTGTCATGTTTGTCACCACCTTTCATTTGTTATCCGTTGTTCATGTCTTTATTCTATCCCCTTAGGCAACTTATCAAAACGGACTAGCGACGGTATTTACACCTAGACCTTCGGCGGGGTCCATCTAAGACCCTAGGACAAGCATGCTATGGAAAAGATAGAAAAACCCCCATTCACCGTATTTCTACAGTGATGAGGGCAGGTATTGTTCTGAAGCTAATGACCCGATTCTTCTAGCTTGGCATTTTCCCAGTATAAGTTGATTGTGGACGGAAAATGCGATTAATCGATACTTGCTCTAGCAAATGTGAAGTCCATCCTACTACTCGGCTAGCCGTGAAGGTAGCTGTGAACAATTCAGTTGGTATTTCAACAGCACTTAGTACAGCTGCTGCATAGAATTCTACGTTCGTATACAATCTGCGTCCTGGCTTGTATTCTTCCAATAGACGAATCGCAGTATTCTCTACCTCAAATGCAAAATCAAACCAAGGATCCTCACCTACAAGCTGCTCAGTCACTTCCCGTAATGCAACAGCACGAGGGTCTTTTGTTTTGTACACGCGATGACCGAAGCCCATTAAACGTCCGCCACTCGATAGTTCGTTACGGATCCAAGCCTCTGCATTCGATGCAGTACCAATGTCATTTAACATATGGATAACTTCAGACGGAGCACCGCCATGTAATGGACCTTTCATCGCCCCAACCGCACCACTGATAGCTGAGACCAAATCTGATTGCGTAGACATAATGGTTCTCGCTGTAAAGGTACCTGCATTCATCCCATGCTCCATTGTCAGAATGAAGTAAGCATTAAGCGCTCTAACATGAGCCGCGTTCGGCTCCTTACCTGTAAGCATATACAAATAATTCGCAACATGACCTAGAGATAAATTAGGTGCTATATAAGGAGTTTGATTTAATTGATGATATCGATACGCAATAATGGTAGGCAACAAACTGACAATACGCTTCGCTTGATCAATTGTAGGTGCCCATTGATAAGAGCTATCTCCTAAGCAGGAGACAGCTGTCCGAATCACACTCATCATTTCCATGTCAGCTGGCAAGAGATCAATAATTGTTTTGACATAAGCTGGTAATTCGCGATTTTGTTTAAGCTCCTCGATAAAAGTAGCAAGCTCATTCTCACTTGGCATTGTTCCGTTCATAAGTAAGTAAGCAACCGCTTCAAAGTCATATCCTAGAGCAAGATCCTTCGCCCAATATCCTCTATAAATAAGATGTCCATTCTCTCCATCAACTAAGCCAATTTCCGTTTCAGCCGCTACAACTCCTTCAAGTCCTGTTACTTTAGGCATCCGTATATCCCCATTTCAATGATCTTTCGTTTAGTGTACAATAATATAATCGTTATGAATATTAAATTAATACGCTGTTTTTGATTATAAATCATTATCAATTGGAGGTTCTATTTGTGGATATTCAATGGTTGAAGACGTTCGTATCCACTGCACAGCATGAGAATTTCCGTCGTGCAGCAGAGCAGTTATTTCTGGCTCAGCCTACTGTAACGATGCACATTAAACGTTTGGAAGAGATATTAGCTATCTCTCTTTTTGAGAGAAGAGGCCGCAATGTCTATTTATCTAACGCTGGAAGACGTTTTCTTCCCTATGCACAAGCAATGATCGATAACTTTGAAACTGGAATTCATGATTTAGAGAGCTGGAGACAAGGCTATAAGAGCAAAATAACGATTGCTGTATCTCCACTTATTGCAGCAAGCACACTCCCACTAATCGTTCGCAAATTTCTTAAGCATCACACGAATATCGAAGTCTCGATCGATGTCATGGAATCTGTTGATATAGGTGCAGCGGTATCTTATGGATTTGCAGACATTGGACTCTCTCGTATGCGGGCATCACAGAAAGGTATAGAGACTCGTAAGCTAAAAGAAGACCCTGTCATCCTTGTCGTTCCTCACGACGGGGTTGATTTAGAAAGCGAGCCTCCGATTATGCTAGAGAATCTGCTCCAAAACCACCTGATTCTAACGCATAATCATCCGGAATATTGGGACGGGCTGCTTAACGAAATCCAGATGAAATACCCGCGTACCCGAACGATGACCGTGTCCCAAGTGTACATTACCAAACGGTTTATTGAAGAAGGCTTAGGCATCTCCTTCCTCCCACGTTCGACAGTTATAAGAGAACTAATAGAAGACAGAGTTCTAGAAGTATATACCGCGGAGTTAACGATGCCAATCGCCTCTACGTATATGATCCATCAATCCGAAACAGAAGAAGTACTGGCCTTTATGTCATTTATTCTCGATTATTATGGCAAATGAATCAATTTCAATTATGAAATTGATTCAAATAGATATGAGTAAGCTAATTTTGGTTAAAACTACAACTAACGATGTAATGTAAGGAGACAACATGTCCTACGATGTAATAGTAATTGGCGGTGGAACCGCTGGACTTATGGCAAGTGTAGCAGCTAGTTCGCATGGCGCTAAAGTGCTGCTAATAGATAAGGGTGATCGGCTGGGTCGCAAGCTTGGAATTTCAGGTGGTGGTCGCTGTAATGTGACCAATGCGAAGGAAATCGATGAATTGATTAAGAACATTCCTGGTAACGGCCGGTTTCTTCATAGTAGCCTCGCAACTTTTGGTAATACAGATATCATCAATTTCTTTGAAGACCTTGGGATTAAGCTCAAGGAAGAAGACCGCGGGCGAATGTTTCCCGTTACGGACAAGGCCAAAACAGTTGTTGACGCTTTGATCAATAAAATAAAAAATAGCGGTGTTACCATCCAAACAAACAGTCCTGTAAACACTGTCTTATATGAGAATGGACATACAGTTGGCATCCGTCTGAAATCAGGGGAAACCATCAAGAGCTCTTCCGTGATCATTGCAACTGGCGGAAAATCGGTTCCAAAAACAGGCTCAACGGGTGATGGCTATGCTTGGGCAGAATTGGCCGGACACACCATTACAGAGCTGTATCCAACAGAAGTACCTCTAACATCCAATGAGGATTTCATTCGTTATAAAGAGCTGCAAGGTCTGTCTCTTCGTAATGTTACGCTAACTGTTTGGAACCCTAAGGGGAAGAAGCTCATTGAACATGAAGGAGATATGATCTTCACCCATTTTGGCATATCAGGTCCAATCGCCTTACGTTGCAGCCAGTTTGTCGTTAAAGCCAAGAAGCAATTCCATGTACCTTCCATCAAGCTCACCATTGATTTGCTGCCTGATAAAAGTACAGATGAGGTTTATACAGAAACACTTGTGCTTGCAAAGAACGATGCCAAAAAAGCCATTAAGAATGTGCTAAAAGGCTATTTACCTGAGCGCATGATCCCACTCATTCTGCAAAAAGCGGAGTTAAAGGACGATCTCACCTTCGATAACATTCCCAAGCAACCTTGGATGGAGATGGCCAAGATCATCAAAGCATTTCCTATTGAGATCAGCGGCACGCTCTCTATAGAAGAAGCTTTTGTAACAGGCGGCGGTGTGAACATCAAAGAAATCGACCCCAGAACGATGGAGTCGAAGTTAATGTCAGGCCTTTATTTCTGTGGTGAAATTCTCGATGTGCACGGGTATACAGGCGGGTATAATATAACCGCCGCTTTCTCAACAGGCTATACGGCTGGTAAGGATGCGACCGAGCGCTATCGATTGGATTAACATGCATTCTGAATGATTCTCCTCTTACAATTTTGCTTTCGTTTTTGTAAGATGATATATTTTCTATAGACTGTAAGGCGGGTGAAGATAATGAAAATACTAAAGGAAGTATGGAGTTGGGTTCGATCATTACTAATTGCTTTTGTGCTTGTCCTCGTTATTGGTATTTTTCTTTTTCAGCCCTATAAGGTCAGTGGTGAGTCGATGGAGCCGACTTTACATAATGATCAACGAATCTATGTATCCAAACTCGTGCACACCTTCTCGTATTTGCCTGACTATGGAGATATCGTAATTATCGATAGCCGCATTGACCGTCCACGTACACTGAAAGATGAATTCCTTAGCCACCCTGTTATTCAATTTCTTACAGGAAACACAGAAGGAAGATCGAATTATGTTAAACGTGTCATCGGTAAGCCAGGAGATACCATAACCATTAAAGATAACCAAGTGTTCCGCAATGGAGTCGCTCTTGAGGAGTCCTATATCAATGGCATGATGAATTATAGTACGGATGAAGTTTGGACTGTGCCTGAAGACCATGTTTATGTAATGGGAGACAACCGAAATAACAGTTTAGATAGTCGTAAAATGGGTTATATCCCTCTTGATCATGTGTTAGGGAAGAAAATTTTCTAAATCAATGGATTCGACACATTTTATCTGTTGCTAAATGTATATTTATTCGATATAATGACTCCAATTTAACATTTACATGTCAATGATTGGGAAAGTATTCATGAAGAAACGTTACACCGTCTTTATAAGACGGATGCGTTTCTTTAGGTGATACTTAGAATTTATGAGCTGAAAGCTATAAATTCTATATCACAAGGAAGACATACGTTCAGCGAGCCGGGTTGGTGAGAGCCGGTACGTAGCCCTATGAAGAAACGCCCCCATGAGATATCCTCACAACGGTTAGAATGACAGATCTAACTTAGTATGATGGATCGGTTAACGCCGTTAACGTTTGAGTGGTTTTAAGTGATTCGGTAAGAAGAATCGTTTAAAGCACAAAGGGTGGTACCACGGGAACTTACAGCTCTCGTCTCTTTATTGAGACGAGGGCTTTTTATGTTGTATAGAATTTATATCGCAAAGCTCATCAAATTCTAAGTACAACCTTAAGAAAGTCATCCGTCTTTTATAGACGGTGAAACCGTTTCTTCAGGTTATATAACAAGGAGGATGCACACATGATTCTGCAACGTGTAGTGACAACTTTATTGCATAAATTCATCCCGATGACTAAGCATCAAATTATGACGCTGCTCGAACCACCACCGCAGCTAGCCCTCGGTGATCTAGCGTTTCCTTGCTTTACTCTTGCGAAGGAATTGCGCAAATCCCCTGCTGCTATCGCATTAGAAATTGCTGAACAAATGGGCGAGTTTGGACCTAATGGTATCCGTGTACAAGCGGCAGGTGCCTATCTGAACTTCTTCTATGATCGCAAGGAATTTGGCAGTCTACTGCTTGATGTGATCCTGCAAGATCAGTTTGGCCAGTCGGAAATTGGTAATGGCGTTCGTGTCATCATTGACATGTCTTCGCCCAATATTGCCAAACCGTTTGGCATTGGGCATCTGCGTTCGACTGTTATTGGAAGTGCCCTTTACCATATGTATACTGCTCTTGGATATGAGGCCGTTAGTGTCAATCATCTCGGGGATTGGGGAACTCAGTTTGGGAAGATGATTACAGCTTACAAGCGCTGGGGGGCTCCTCGGAAGTTCCAGGAACAACCGATCAAAGAATGCCTGGAGCTATATGTAAGATTCCATGAAGAAGCAGAAACACAGCCAGAGCTTGATATAGAAGCCCGCAACTGGTTCCGTAAGCTAGAGCAAGGCGATGATGAAGCTCGAGAGCTATGGCAATATTTCGTAACGATTAGCTTGGAGGAATTCGAACGGATGTATCGCCAGCTTGGTGTAACCTTCGATCACTATCTTGGTGAAAGCTTCTACAATGACAAAATGGATGCTGTCGTTCAAGAGCTTAAATCACGTTCCCTGCTTGAAGAAAGTGACGGAGCTCTTGTCGTTCGACTTGACGAGCTTGGAATGCCACCATGCCTCATTCTCAAATCTGATGGCACAACCATTTATCCAACCAGAGATCTTGCAACCGCTATTTATCGTTATGATGAAATGCGTGGAGATCGGTTATTATACGTGGTCGGTAATGAGCAATCGTTACATTTTACACAGGTATTCTCGGTTTTAGATAAAATGGGTAAAGCATGGTCTAAACAGTGTGAGCATATCTCCTTTGGCCTCATGAAGTTTGAAGGCAAGAAAATGTCAACCCGCAGAGGAAAAGTAGTTTTCCTTGAAGAAGTATTAAGTGAAGCCATTCAGCATGCTAGAACGATTATTGAGAATAAGAATTCAGACTTAACTGATAAGGACAGCGTTGCAGAAGCTGTGGGAATCGGTGCGATTCTATTCGGTGATCTCAAGAACAATCGGATGAATGAAGTGGATTTCTCCATGGATGATGCACTTAATTTTGATGGTGAAACGGGGCCATATGTTCAATATACTTATGCCCGAACCCAAAGTGTATTAGCCAAAGGGAGTTTCGATGGGGTAGAGTTACTTACCATTCCAACAAAAGGTTTAAGTGCTCTTGAATCTGATCCAGCATGGGACCTGATCAATGAGCTGGCTAGCTACCCGAATATACTCATCAAAGCGACAGAGAAGAACGAGCCTTCCATACTTGCCCGTTACTTACTTCAGGTTTGCAGAAAGTTCAATCTATTCTACCATCAGGAGCGTATTCTCGTAGAAGATCCCGCATTGCGTACGATTCGCTTGCAGATTGCTTTTGCTACGGGCAAGGTGCTTAAGCTTGGACTTAATCTGCTTGGTATTAAAGCACCAGCGCAGATGTAGCTGTAGGTTATCTATGAAATGAAGGAGTGTTTCACTATGTCATTGAATTCATTGGAGCCATTGAAGCCTTTGCAAATCAACAAAATAAGCCAAATCTCCATTCGTGTACATGATTTGAAAGTTGCTGTTCCATTCTATCAAGGAATTCTCGGTCTTAACCTACTCTTTCAAATTCCGAATATGGCATTTTTCGAATGTGGCGGAGTACAGATCGTCCTAGGCGTACCGGAGAGCCCGCAATATGATCACCCAAGCTCAGTCTTCTATTTCCATGTTGAGAATATTGAGGAATCATTTGAACAACTAGTTGCTCAAAATGTCACAGTTCTAGGTAAACCACACAAAATCTCCGAAATGAACGGCGTCGCCACCTGGATGGCTTTCTTCCAAGACCCGGATGAGAATGTGCATGCGATTACGAGTGAAGTAGCGATGTAAACAAAAAGAGAGGCGCTAGCATATGGAATACCATTGCTTGGCGCCTTTTGAATTAAAGTGAATTTATTTTACAAATTCGATTTCTTCCTCTGTAACACTTACAATTTTATCACTCATTAATTGATTCGAATGTGTATCTAGATGCTGCTCGACTTGGCTAAGAATAACCGCTATTTGGGCACGTGTAACAGGTTCCTTTGGCTTAAAGGTGCGATTAGGATTGTATTGCCCTTGATTATCCCCAACAACAACATTTAATAAAGATAGTCTGGTGATCGCTGACTGTGCCCAAGGAACAGAATCAAGATCAGAGAAAGCTGTTCTTCCATTACTTCCACTCGTACTATTCTTGTTCGCCAAATCCAATTACATTTTCAAATTAATAAGCAAAAAAGGAGCTTAACCTAAGCTCCTTCATTTATATCTTTTGAATTTCACGTACTCTATTGTCAACAAACTACTTCCCAACAGGCATAACCATTCCCCAAATTCCCCATAAATAGAGTCCAGTTAAGGTAACTAGCAGCGTTGGGATCGTCATGATCAATCCTATTTTGCAATAATAGCCCCATGTGATATGAATCCCTTTGCGAGACAAGACATGCATCCACAATAAGGTTGCTAGTGAACCGATCGGGGTCATTTTGGGACCTAGATCAGCACCTATCAAGTTCGCATATACCATCAGATCTTTGGAGAGACCGCTTAATTCCGATCCGTCTATTGCGAGTACTCCTACCATTAGAGCAGGCAGATTGTTCATCACTGATGAGAGAACTGCAGCTAGCACTCCAGTACCAACTGTACTCACGTAGGTCCCCGCTTCTGCCATCCACTCTATTAGACTACCTAAGGTATCTGTTAACCCCACATTACGCAATCCATAGACAACCACATACATGCCAACTGAGAACATCACTACGCCCCAAGGTGCAGTTTGTAGGATCGGCTTAACTTTCATTCCATTAACACGAGCTGCGATCATAAATCCGAGCGCTGCAATACCTGCAATCATACATTCAGGAAGTCCAAGCCAGCCACTGGCAAAATAAGCAGCAAGCAATAGACCAAGAATCAGCCAAGACAGACGAAACAATTTCTTATTCTTGATTACCTCATGAGGTTGTTTCAATATTAAACTATTGTATCGCTTCGGAATGGAGCGACCAAATACGAGATAGATCACACCTATGCTAGCTACTAGTGACAACAGATTCGGAAATAGCATCGCTAAAGCATAAGAGCCAAAGCTAATATCATAGAAGTCAGCTGTTACAATATTCGTTAAATTAGACACGATAAAAGGCAACGATGTCGTATCCGCAATAAAGCCAACGGCCATAATATAAGGAAGTACATACTTATCCTCAAAACCTAGCGCTCTTACCATCGCTAGCACAATTGGTGTTAGAATCAATGCAGTTCCATCGTTCGTAAATAAGGCAGAGACCAATGCGCCTAGCAGGATCGAATACAAGAACATAACTCGTCCATTACCGCGAGCAAGCCTCGCCATATGTAAGGCAGCCCATTCAAAAAATCCAATCTCATCAAGCAAGGAAGAAATAATAATGATGGCGATAAAGGTAAGTGTAGCATTCCACACAAGTTCGGTTACTGCTATCACATCCGGCCAATCAACAACACCTAAGGCTAGCGTGAGCAGACCTCCACCACTTGCAATCCATCCTACTCCAATTCCCTTCGGTCTCCAAATCACGAAAACTAATGTCACAATAAATAGTATAATAGATACATATAACATCTGATAAAGAGCCCCAATCTACAAATAAGCACGGAATGAACATCGTATAAATTGTAGAAGTCAAACATCATTAAGTCAACATCAAGAATGATTGAATTCGTTCATCAAACCTGCCACAATAACATTAATCAGCAAATGAACATCTTAGAGGAGCAGCCTATGAAAAAACCATTTGTATTTATTGGAGGAGCGATCCTCATCATTGCCATGCTGTTAGTATTGATCTTACAGCTCAATTCAACATCATCAGACGAGACGATTTACGGCAAGCCTGTTTTTAAGCTGGACCCCGCAACAGTCAAATTACTCGATAATCCTGATTATCAAAACACGATACCACCTCAGAAACTAAGCCAGATGATTAATGAACAGCAGAGCTTCTTTGTGTATTTCTACGCTTCTGATTGCAAATATTGTCTAGTCACGACTCCACATCTCGTGCAGTTGTCCAAAGAATTAGGCGTAGAAATCGTTATGCTGAATCTCAAAGAATCCAAAGAACATTATAGAACCTATAACATTCAATATGTACCTACTCTTGCTTACTACCAGAATGGCGAGGAAGTTGATCGGCTTGTCGGCGGCATAGAGGAAGAACCAAATGATGGTGGAATTCCACTTGAACTGTTTAAAGGTTTTTTGAGTGATTATAGCAAGAAATAAACAACTCAAGATAATGGGATACATGCATATCCACGCTAACCTTGTATTACTTATCATAAGCTCAAATGAGAAGCACTATTGCAGCTCTTGATAACAAGAAGAAACGGCTTCACTGTCTTTAAAAGACGGTGAAACCGTTTCTTCTTGTTCATTTACATGTGTATACCTGCATCAAACGCACTAATCGCATCATCTGCTGCAAGTGTGTTAACTGTCATAGCCGTAGCAGCAGGAACAGTATCTGGAGCTTCCCGCTCTTCATTCACAAGATGCGCTGGAATGGAAATCGTGTTCATACTGTAGGCTTCATCATACAGCTTAACCTCTTCTCCACTGCTTACTTCCACCAAATTACCTCCATATGCTTGCACAATCTGAAGCGCCGATGAGATGTCCTGATTCTCCAAATGAACATGAAGTGTTGCTTTTCCCTCATAATCGAATACTCCTGTATGGTAACCAAGCTCTTCTAATGTTTCCATTGCCATCTTCGTATCATCATCTTCTCCAAATTGAAAAAAAATCGGTGCAGAATTCATCCTAACTATCTCCTTTGCCTTCCATAATTGTACATAGCATCTGCAATCTGGAGACATTCAATACGCTAGACCTAAGAATAACTGTCAGCTTATCCTTCTTTTTCACAACCATTCGCATACATATATATAAAAGAAGAAACAGCCTGCGGTATAAACGCAACAAGCCGTTTCGTATGTTATTCAGTGTTAATCAGTGTTTAATCAATCTTAATAAATCTTAATGGCACTGAATCATAATCAGTGCTTGCTAAAAACAGAACCATATGCAGATCGTAGCGGAGGGGACGGAATTGTCCTGGAGAAGCGAAGCGTTCGCCTTTGCCACCGGATTTCCACCGCTATAAGCGGTATACGATCAAGAAATCTGGGGGCAACAGCGATCGTAAGGACAATCCGTCCACGCAGCGGTCATCTATCGGTACCATTACAATTTTTCAAGCACTGGTTTTGACTTTGAGCCATTTTAACCATTGTTTATCCAATGTTAATCAATATCTATTCTATATAAATGAGGTGTTAACCATGTTCCAATCAACAGATTCGAAACAATATAAGCTTTTTGCCATTTTGGCTTATCTGCTGTTCTTTATTCCGCTAATAGGAGCACGAAATTCACGATATGCGATGTACCATTGCAATCAAGGTCTGGTATTACTTCTAACCTTCATGGCGTGTAATATGATGCTTGGACTAGTGCCCTTCGTAGGCTGGCTTCTAATCCCTCTAGCGAATCTATGTATTGTATGCCTAATCTTTGTTGGTATGCTTAATGCTGCTGGCGGTGTGATGCGTCCTCTCCCAGTCATCGGCAACATAACTCTTCTTCAATAAAATAAACAAGCTCATTTACTATCACTTTAGGCCAAACTATCAAGGTTATCCTTAAGCGATTCTCTAACTATGCTTAGTAATTGATCATGATCATCTGGATGAGCAGCAACTAAGCATGGTACTGCACGCTCCCAATTATTGATTGTTCTTCCCTCAATATCCGTAACTTTGACCCCGGCTTCCATAGCTATTAGGACCCCAGCGAATAAATCCTCTCCTTCAGACTTATACAATACAATTCCACCAAGATCGCCACGCGCTAGCATTGCCCAAGTTAATGAAGGTGCCCAAAGTCGAATGACTCGTTTAAACGAAAACTCCAACTGATGTCTTAGCTTTAGTGCTGCTGAATCTGATTTTCCCACGCCATGTCCTTGTATCCACGAGATTGTGGATTTAGAGAAATTAACTGTCTTAGAGCTGATAACACGCTCATCACCGTGCCACGTTCCGTTCTCTCTAATTGCCCAGTATGTCTCTTGCAAATGTGAATCGCGAACTACACCAAGTATAGTCTGCTTATTATAACTTAGGGAGATCGAGACACCGTATAACGGCATACCTATTGCATAATTGTTCGTTCCATCCAGTGGATCTACATGCCATACATAAGCGCTCTGTTGCCCGCTCTCCCCCGCTTCTTCACTATAAACCTGATGAGTCGGGAATGCCTCCGTAATGAGCATCACAATTGCATGATCTGCAAGCAGATCAACCTCAGTTACTAAATCTCCCGCGTCATCCTTAGTCTTAACCCCTAATTGTCCCTTGAAACGCAGTTTCGCCAAATCACCAGCCATCTCCGCTGCTTGAATCGCTATGTCCCGTGCATGATAGAGTTCATTTAATTCTATTCCCATAAACGTTCATCTCCTTCCTTTCTCAAAGTGTACCATAAGGGACGCTTCCGAACACTTCTAAATCACAGATAATAAGGAATCCCTTCCTTATATTGATGATAGAGTCTATCAAATGTCTTACAAATACATACTCAATTTGGGCAATATTACAAACAAACTGATCTAATCTTGTAAAATACCATAATTAGTTAAGTAACTGTTTGACAATAGGAGCGCAAATAAGTGATAATAGTTGCTAAAAACAAAATCCTGAAAGGCAGGGGAAGAGCATGACTGCATTAAAGCTGTATAATCACATAATTTTGGATTGCACGATTCGTGACGGAGGACTAGTAAACAATTGGGATTTTAGTGTCCAATTTGTTCAAGACATGTATCGCGGATTAAGCGCTGCTGGCGTTGAATATATGGAAATCGGATATAAGAATTCTGCTAAGCTACTTCCTGGTACAGATGCAGGCCCTTGGCGCTTTCTAAATGAAAATTTTCTTAAAGAGGTAATTCCGAATAAGTCCGAAACTAAACTATCGGCTCTCGTAGATATTGGACGTGTGGATGAGAATGATATTTTACCGCGTGAGCATTCACAGCTAGATTTAATTCGCGTCGCTTGCTATGTAAAAGATCTAGATAAAGGCTTAGCTCTTGTACAAAAGTTCCATGACATGGGCTACGAAACAACATTGAATATTATGGCGCTTTCAAATGTTATGGAGAATGATCTGCATGAAGCATTCGAAATGCTTGCCAAAAGCCCAGTAGATGTCGTATACATCGTAGATTCTTACGGCTCCATGGATTACAATGATATCGACTACCTAGTAACTAAATTCCAACGTCAATTACCTGAGAAATTACTCGGTATGCATATGCATAATAACATGCAGCTTGCTTTTGCCAATACACTAGTTGGAGCGCAAAAAGGTGTTACATTCCTTGATTCCTCCGTATATGGTATGGGTCGTGCCGCAGGTAACTGTCCGACAGAATTACTCGTATCCTACTTGAAGAACCCACGCTACGAGCTGAAGCCAGTCCTTGAAATTATTCAAAATCATATGATTGCTATGCGCGAAAAAGTTGAATGGGGTTATATCATTCCTTACATGATTGCTGGCGCACTCAATGAGCATCCACGTGTTGCAATGGCATGTCGTGATTCTGAGGATAAAGATAAGTTCGCTGAATTCTACGATAAATTAATTTCACCTGAAATGAACATGACATCCAAATCCAAATCCAAATAAACCTAACCCCAAAGCTCTACGGTTGCACAGCAAGATTGTGTAACCTTGGAGCTTTGTTGTGTATGGAAATACCATCCCACTGAAAATACTACAGAAATAACTGTAAGGAGGGGCTTATATGAGCAAAATTCTAATTGTCGAAGACGAGGATAAAATCGCCCGTGTCCTACAGCTTGAACTACAATATGAGGGCTATGACGTAAGCCGCGCTGATGACGGACGCAAGGGCCTCGAGCTTGCTCTTTCCGAGCAATGGGATCTGATTCTACTCGATATTATGCTACCGGAGCTTAGTGGCTTAGAGGTGCTGCGACGGCTGCGCCAGAACAATACCACAGTGCCCGTCATTTTGTTAACTGCACGCGATGCGGTGCCAGACCGGGTATCCGGGCTTGATCAAGGGGCGAACGATTATGTGACCAAGCCGTTCGCCATCGAAGAGCTCCTCGCCCGGATTCGCAACCTGCTGCGTCTTACAACGCAGCAGCAGGCGCAAGCCGAGGCGGAGGTTGCTGTACTGCACGTGGATGACGTGCAGATCAATATCCGCAGCCGCGAAGTAACACGCGGTGATCAAATAATCGAACTCACACCAAAGGAGTTCGAACTGCTCTACTACCTGATCCAGCACAAAGGCGAAGTTCGAACGCGTGAGGACATCATTACAGATGTATGGGGATATGAATTCGTTGGTGATACGAACATCGTTGACGTCTATATCCGCTACTTACGCCAAAAAATAGAAAAAGGCTTTCCCGGCAAATTCATTCACACGATTCGCGGCGTTGGCTATCTCGTAAAGGACAGCGACGGTCATGAGTCTTAAAGCAAAGCTGACACTCCTACTCTCTTTGTGGCTAATCGTTATTCTTCTGCTATACAACGTATTTGTACTCTATTTCTTCATTAACGTGTCAACTAATTCCGAAATTGAATTATTACAGCAAAAAGCAATCACGTTAATGGAACGTGACTTAATGAATCAACCCGAGTTCTGGGAAGATCCTAATTATATTAAAGAATTTCTGATTCCCAATGAGATGATTCGAATCATCGGCAAGGATTCTTCTGTTAAGCGAATTATGGGTACAGATGCTAAGCTACTTAAATATCCTGCTAAATACATGTCGATAACAGGCCCTAATTCAGTTCAGGATATTAGTTTAACGGAAGGCATATCGGTTTATGTGCAGGTACCTATTTACGCTGACAATGAACAAGTAGCTGTATTAGAAATTGGACGCCAGCTTAGCAGCCTTGAGAAATACATTGGTATGCTTGTCTCAGTTCTCATTTTCACTTCTATAGGAGCGATCATCGCTTCTCTGCTTGGTGGTTATTTCTATGCACGTGTTATTTTTGAACCGATTAGTAGGCTTGCTCATACAATGGAGGCCATTTATAAGAGCGGTACGTTCAAACGACTTGAAATCGCACCTTCAGATAAGAACAATGAAATATCCCAGCTTGGGCATACCTTTAATGAAATGATTGCCAAACTGGAATTAACCTTTGAGCGTCAGAGGCAGTTTATTGGGGACGCCTCGCATGAACTCCGAACACCGCTGACCATTATCGAGAGCTATGCGAGCCTACTGCGTCGCTGGGCTTCAAATGATCCCGCCTTAAGGGAAGAAGCGCTCGATGCCATACTTTCTGAATCTATTCGAATGAAAGAGCTCATTAACAATCTACTGTTACTGATTGATACAGATGAGGAAGAACGTGTGAAGTGGGTAACGTTTGACCTGAGAGCATTAATCGAATCTACCGCTTCATCTATTCAACTGACCTTTAAACGTGAAATTACGGCCCACTATCCGAGCACCGATGACGAACCGATCCTGATGAAGGGTGATCCTGAGAAAATCAAGCAGCTCGTCATTATTATGCTGGATAATGCGATTAAATACAGTAAGAAGCCGATTGAGATACATGTCGCAAAAGAGTTTCGTCATATTAAGATTCAAGTAGTCGACCAAGGAATTGGTATCGCTAAGGAAGATATTCCGCATCTATTCGATCGCTTCTATCGAACAGACAAAGCCCGGAACCGCAAGCATGGCGGCGTCGGGCTCGGGCTTTCAATAGCAGAGAATATTGTGAATCTTCACCAAGGAACGATTGCTGTTGATAGCACTCCGGGAGAAGGCACTACAATTACAATTCGGTTTCCACGTAAAGTGTGAGTCGTTTATTAAACTGATTTATTAACTGAACTTGCCCATCCTTTGCGATGGGCAAACACCGCAAGCTGTGTACGGTCATCAAGCTCACATTTCATTAGCAAATTGCTGACATGTGTTTTTACCGTTTTGATACTAATGAACAGAACTTCGGAAATTTCTTTGTTCGTTCTTCCATCCGCAATGAGTGTTAATACTTCTTTCTCTCGTAGTGTTAAGCCCTCGGATTCATCGTGACTAGTGCGTTGTCTTAATCCGCGGGTTAATGCCATCGAGATTTCGGAGTTAATGGTTGGAATACCTGCAGCCGCATTAACTAATACTTCAATTAATTGATCAGAGGACACTGTTTTGAGAATATAGCTGATTGCGCCTGCCTCAATGGCCTGAACGACCTTCTCTTCTTCCAAAAAGCTTGTTAACATAACCACCTTCACTTGCGGAAAGTTAACACCAACCTCTCTAGCTGTTGCAATCCCATCCATCACCGGCATTGATAGATCAATAAGCATTACATCTGGCAGTTCAGCTTGATCCATTGCATTCAATTGTGTCACGGCCTCTTGCCCATTACCTGCTTCTGCAACTACAGTAAATCTCGCATCTAGCATAATATACATTTTGAGTCCTGCTCGAACCATATCGTGATCATCAACTAGCATAACCCGTATCAAATTACTCATTGTGGGCTTCCCCTTCCACTTGATCGTTAGTATAGTTTAGCCTCGGTATATTCACTTTAACCCTTGTTCCAATATCCAGTTGACTCGTTATCTGAGTCTCGCCTCCCAATTGCTGTGCTCTCTCTCTCATGGTAGATAATCCATGCGAAGTGGATGAAATATCGCTTCTATCAAACCCTTTGCCATTATCCTCAATTTGCATGACATACTGGTGATCTAGTTCTCGTAGTGTCAATCTAATTCGTGAAGCTGAAGCATGCTTAACCACATTAGCCATAGCTTCTTGTATCATTAAGAACAATTGCTGCTCAATAACATCTGGAATATGCTCATCTATCTGTATATCCAGTTCTCCCTGTAATTCATTTGCACGACAATAATCAGGGAACCATTTATCGAGCGCTTCCTCTAAGGAGTGATCTGTAAGCTCAATCGGCCGTAACTGAGAGATAAGCCCTCTCATCTGCTTCTGTGCATGATGTGACAGCTTAATCATCTGTTCCATGAGTGCCGGAACTGCTTGCGGATTACTGTCTAATAGTTTAGGAAGTGTCGATGCAGACATATGAATAGCGAACAGTTCTTGGCTTACGGTATCGTGTAAATCTCTCGCTAGTCGCTTCCGTTCTTCAATTACCGCGGTATTAATAACCTCCTGCTCCACTTGGGCTTTCTCCTGCCCCAGCTTCTGTAGTAACGTAATCCGTCCTTCTATCATGTTAGCCATACTATTATAGGTGTCATATATATATTGAAAGGAATGAACAGAATCATTATTAATTCTGCTTTTATAATTTCCTTTGTTGAGCTCTAGCATGGCTAAATATAGCGTATCAATTCCCCGCTGAATATACCTTGCTGTCATATACCCGATCACTTGACCAAGCAGTATAAGAAACAGAACCCCAGCAAGCTTCCCTTCTGTCGTCAACGGATAATCCAGCACATAGTCGAGGGAGAGAAGCATGCACATACCCGCAAACACACTGAACAAGAAGAAATAAATCATTACACGCCATTTAATATTCCATTCACGAAACCGAAAAATAAACATTAATTGCCCCTTACTCGGAAGAACTCCGATGATTACCCGACTTTTTTGACGATAACGTCTCCGATAAACATGCTCACGTTAATCCGAATTTTACGTGGTGCATCCATATAATAGTTGGATTGTACTTTCGTATTTCCGAACATCCCATCTGAACGTCGATCAAACACACGCTGGTCACCGATGAAACTCGAAGCTGTCACACTAACCTCTACATCAACATCATGTGGCACGAATATTTTCACATCACCAATAAATGAAGATACATTAATTTTGGTTTCACCATAAGGAATACTCGCTTTCGTCAAATCAATGACTGTATCACCGATAAAATGCGAGATATTCAGCGGTTGCAGTTCCCAATAACCATCCTGCCCCATATAAACATCACTAATGAAGCTACTTCTGTTAATCGTTTTTTTAGGAGAATCTGTGTTTACATAATGGTAAGGGTCTCCCTGCGGACGATACTTGTCCTCAGAACTGGAGCCAAATGTCGCTTCAAATTTGAATCCCTTATTCTTTGGCTTGCTATTATCATCATCCGAGTTGTGATCAAAATCATCATGCTGGCTATCATAGTTATAGCTGTTATAGTTATTGTCATTGTATTTGCTATCATTATATTTAGTATCATCGTATTTATGATCGTTCTTATTGTAATTATCATGCTTCTTATTTTTGAATAGAAAAGATAATCCAAACAAGATTATCCCAATTGGGAAAATAAAACGGAACAAATCACCCCAACTGAAGTCAAACCATCCTAAATTCTCAGACAAGAAAATAGCGCCAATTCCTACTAGAACGAGGTTGCCAAAGCTTTGCCCCTGATTATATCTATCTTGAAACAGAAGTCCACGCAAGCCTGGAATAATGAGGAACAAAGGCCAATACGTCTTGAACAAGTATCCAATATTAATATCAAAATCAAATTCAGGCACATTTAACTGCCTTAACAAGAACACAACCCCAATACCAACTATAATTAAACCCCATACCCATCTCTCAAATAAACGACCATTCATAGTGGTTTACGTCCCTTCTATCTTATCTAAACTTAAGTTTACCTAATCTGCTTGTTAAAGTGAAGCGACGAGAGATTGAACTTCATCTCAGTCTCTAGACCGATGCTAAACTAGAAAACAGCATATCCAAACTCTATTCAATCAGATTCAGGGCAAATAAATACAAATAAGCCTATTAAGTTAGAATCTAACTCAATAGGCTTATGAAACATAAAAATGCTATAAGTTCGAATTATAATCGCTCAGATACAAGCTTTGCTTGTGTAAATAACAATAAATAATCGTGACCGCCTGCTTTGGAGTCTGTTCCCGACATATTGAATCCGCCGAACGGATGTACACCTACGAGCGCTCCCGTACATTTGCGATTAAAGTATAGGTTACCGCAATGCATATGTTGACGTGCATATTCCAAATGTTCACGGCTCTCACTAAATATAGAACCTGTTAGACCATATTCTGTATTATTGAAAATCGTGATGGCATGTTCGAAATCATCTGCTTTACAAACCGCTAGTACAGGTCCAAAAATCTCTTCTAACATAATACGTGCATTCTCTGCTACATCTGCGATAACGGTTGGCTGAATGTAATAACCGTTTCCTGCTGCTTTATCGCCGCCGGCAACGAGTACACCTTCTGATTTGCCGATCTCAATGTATTCTAGAATCTTATTATAAGCCTTATCATCGATCACTGGACCAATGGCCTCATTTTGTTCAGGTAACCCAACACGTAGCGCATTCGTTTTAAGTACAACACGCTGTAGAACTTCGTCATAAACGTCACGATGAATGATCGCACGCGATCCTGCCGAACACTTCTGCCCTTGGAACCCGAAAGCCGATTGAACAATCGCTGTCGCCGCTTCTTCAACATTCGCCGAGGAATCAACAACTATTGCATCCTTGCCTCCCATTTCGGCAACTAATCGCTTAATCCAGATTTGGCCTTCACTAATTTTGGCAATCCGTTCATTAATTCGTAGTCCCACATCACGTGATCCAGTAAAGGATACGAATCTTGTCTTTGGATGATCTACAATGTAATCACCAATCTCAGATCCCGCTCCAGCTACAAAGTTCAGCACACCTGCTGGCAATCCAACCTGTTCCATCAATTGCACGAACTTAGCTGCAATAATGGGGGAAGTGGACGCTGGCTTGAGCACCACCGTGTTACCGCTAACGATAGCTGCTGTAGCCATTCCCGCCATAATCGCTAGTGGAAAGTTCCATGGAGGAATGACAACGCCAACACCTAACGGAATGTACGTTAATCGATTATCTTCACCTGGATACGGTGTAAGTGATTGTGACTCATTTAGACGCAGCATTTCTCTTGCATAGAATTCCATGAAATCAATCGCTTCCGCAACATCTGCGTCTGCTTCTGCCCAATTCTTACCGACTTCATATACGAGCCACGCAGCATATTCGAACTTCTGACGACGCATCACTGCAGAAGCTTTGAACAAATAACCTGCACGAGTTTCTGGATCAACCAGACGCCATTCGTTAAATTTCCTATATGCCGTCATAATAGCTTGATCTGCGAGTTCACGATCTGCTTGAGCAACATACCCAATTACTTGATCCACATCACCAGGGTTAATCGATGTACTCTTGCGCTCTGTCATCAACTGCTCTCCACCAATCACCAGTGGATAAGACTGACCAAGCTCTTGCTTCACTTTCTCTAATGCTTGCAGCATAGCTGCTTTGTTCGATTCAAGCTTAAAATCCGTAAATGGTTCATTGCGGTATTCAACTACTGTCATTGTTAAAACCTCCTATTGTTTGCTAAAGAATATATACATTTTGGTATTCGAAATGCTAAGTAGCACCTTAAGTAACGCATCCGTAATGTGAGAACGTTAAAACTGCTACTTTTTGAACATAGATTTAAGTACAAACCCAACATTGGCCGGTCGTTCAGCTAATCTGCGCATAAAGTAACCATACCAATCGTTCCCATAAGGAACATAAACTCGCATCGTATAGCCTTCATTCGCTAGCTCCTGCTGAGCTACAGTACGAATGCCATATAACATCTGAAACTCAAATTGTGTATTTGGAATCTGATGCTCCTTCACAAAGCTCTTAACATGATTAATGATCCGATCATCATGTGAAGCAACTGCTGCATAATCACCATTTAATAAGTGCTTTTCAATAATTTGAATATAATTATGATCTACGTCTTCCTTCTTAGGAAATGCCACATCTGCTGGTTCTTTATAGGCACCTTTGACTAAACGAAGATTAGGTTTAAACACATGAAGTCGGTCAATATCCTGTTCACTCTTATACAAATAAGCTTGAATTACGATACCGATCGTCTCTCCATATTCTCTACGAAGCTCTTCAAAAATCTCGATGCTTATTTCGTTATGTGCATAATCTTCCATATCAATTCGAATAAAATTATTGTACTTAGCTGCTGTATTCAGAATTTTGCGCATATTATCCATGCAAAGCTGCCTGGATATATCTAAACCTAGTTGAGTCATTTTAAGTGATAGGTTAGCACTCACTCCACTACTCGCGATTTCTTCCAACGTGCGAATACAGCATTCTGTTGACTCGGCCGCTTCTTCCTCTGTAAAAATAAATTCACCCAGATGATCTAATGTAACCACGATCCCCTGTTTGTTTAACTCGCGCACTGCTGCAATCGCTTCCATGATTTGTTCACCGGCAACGAACCGTTGTGCCCCTAAGCGTAATCCATATTTTTTGGCTGTACGATTGGCAAATCTGTTTTTTGAAAGAAAAAGAAATGTATTCTTTAGCAAACTATCCATTCCCTGTAATATGCCTCCCTGTCGCCTAAAAGTGTTCAATAATTGGACACTTATTTAAGTTTATGATTAATTATAATCATAGTATGCTTAAATTGTAAATAAGTTTTGAATATTCTAATTAATACCTTAAATTTATTGCTTTATAAAAAGAGATTTGCCATAATGGCAACAAATGTACCAATGTATTGGAATGGAGACTACAGGTAATGAACCTTAACTCAATGAATGCATTCTTTGGCGTATTAATAGATTCGATGAATGATGCCGTTACAATCGTAGATGCAGATGGCATTGTTCTCTATTGGAATGAAGCTGCTGAGAAGACATATGGATTCAATAGACAAGAAATAGTTGGCAAGCGGATCGGAGAATTTTTTAAGCGGGAATCTCTCATGCTCTATCAAGTAATGGAAAGCGGTATACCCGTACGTAATGTATATCATGAACCAAGACCGGGCATGCATGTGACGATTAATACCGATCCCGTGTATAACGAGAAGCATGAGCTTATTGGGGCCATCTCAATTGAACAAAATATAACTTCATATGTTAAATTGAGTGCTGAGCTCTATAGTAAACCCACAGGTCAGAACTTAAACTCGTTTGCTTTTCCTTTCAAAAAAGAAGAGATCGATGAAACATCTGTTATGAGCACACTAAACTACCCCTTACTACTGGTTGGTGAATCGGGCGTTGGAAAGAAATCGATGGCGGAATGGCTTCATCAATCAGGAGGAAAGCAAGGCAACTTTGTCTCGATCAGTTGCAATTCAATTCCTAGTGGGTTAATTGAATCGGAGTTATTTGGCTTTCATGGAGAAGCATACGAAGAAACATCAGACAAACCACTTGGTAAATTAGGATTAGCCCATGATGGAACGATTCTTTTGCGAGATTTGCATACTGTTCCACTATCTACACAAGAGAAGTTAGCTCAAGCTATAAGCGAACGTCAATACTGCCCGGTTGGAAGCTCGGCCACAATTCCATTAACTTGTCGCATACTCGCATCCACTCCTGCACCTATTGAGTCATTCGTTGCACAAGGCCTAATTCAGAAGAATCTCTATTATGCTTTTCAAACGATGTACATTCCTTCCCTTCAAGAACGGAAGCAAGAATTACCTGAGTTATGTCGCCTGTTTCTATCAGAGGCTGCAGAACAAATGGGTAAACGTGTGCCTGAATTAAGTTCAGAGGTTATGACCGCCCTTACATCCTATAATTGGCCTGGTAATTTTCCAGAGCTTAAGAATGTAATGGAGCACATTATCATCGTTTCGTTAAATCGTCCTGTAAGCTCTTCGGACCTGCCATCAGCCTTACGTTTAACTACATTAACCAATCTGACCGAGCAATCTGTGCCGCTTCACCTACATGCTGAGGAGGTTGAGCGTACACATATCATTGAAGCTCTCGAACGAACAGGTGGAAACAAAGCAAGGGCAGCACGGTTGCTTTGCATATCCCGCGGTGCCCTCTATTATAAAATCAAGCAATATGGACTTGATAATTAATACTTAGATATTAATACTTGGAAATTAGGATGAATCGATTAATCCAAATCTTCAATCGTGGATGACTTGGTACTGTTACAATTCGCATCATTGCATTGACTATAGAAAATAGCTACACGATTCGTATCAAGTACATCTATAAACCGATTACAATGGCGACAAATGATTGTTCCCAGTAATAAACCGCCATTAGCATTTGCCTTAACGATTTCCGATTGCATCACACAATTCACCTCCCTTCGAAGTTGTTAAAGAAGCATCAACATGCATAGCAAGGTCGATGACTCTGCTGGCATATCCCCACTCATTGTCATACCAAGCGAGCAGCTTAAGCTGTTCACCAGCAGCCATCAGCGATAGTCCATCGACTACGACTGAATGGCTGTTTCCTATATAGTCAGATGAAACTAGCGGCTCCTCATTAATAGCAACAATCCCCACATAAGTTCCCTTCATGGCTTGCTTAAAAGCATCTTTCACATCATCTACCGTAACTTCTCTAGAAAGCTGTGCAACTAAATCAACAGCAGATACATCAGGTACAGGAACACGTAGTGCCATCCCCTGAACAACTGGTGCCAAATGTGGCAGCACCTCAACAAGTGCTTTACCAATACCTGTCTTCGTCGGTATGATCGACTGTCCACAGGCACGTGCTCTGCGTAAATCTATATGCGGATTATCTAAATGCTGCTGATCATTCGTAAAGGCGTGAACAGTCGTAACCCATCCACTCTTTACCTTAAACGCATCATCCAGAACTTTAAGTATGGGTGCTACACAGTTCGTCGTACACGAAGCTGCAGACAGTAAACGATGCTTATCAGTATCATACAAATCGTGATTTACACCCATGACAACTGTTAAATCAAGGCCATTGCCTGGAGCAGTAACTATCACCTTCGAAGCACCCGCAGCTAAGTGTGATCCCGCGCCAATTCGATCGGTAAACTTACCAGTAGCATCAATTGCGATTTCAACGCCATGCGAACTCCAAGCTAACTTGGACGGATCTCTTTCCATTACAAAAGCAATATGATGACCATTAATGATTATTGAATGATCACCTATTTCGATATCGGCGTCCCAAGTTCCATGAACCGTATCGTACTTTAACAAATGAGCTATCGTTTCAGCGGGATGTAAGCTGTTTACTGCCTTTAAGTATTGAGAAATAGTTGGATCAGACATCATTTTTCGAACTAGCAACCTACCAATTCTGCCCATGCCGCTAATGCCAATGCCGCTCATAATTGACCTCTTTTCGTTATTTATGTCATACTAAATAAATAACACATCCTTATATATTATGCAATATATAATATTTATATGATTATTGTTACAACATATTTACGCATAATGATGTAATTCCGCATATCACTATATGAGGCAACGGTTGTAACCTATGCCGATTAATTGAGATTAGGTGATTGCCGTCTATAGCTCACTGATCACTGATGATTGGTGACCACTGCTTGCAGATCACTAATTCAGCCTCTCTACTTGTGAAATGAAATTATAGCTGAGTCTCGCCGGTTGTCGCTCTTTTTGCTCCTTTCCGGCATGTTTGGTCGTTATTGCGGAAGCTGCTTCCGTTATAACGTCGTTTGCTTCCGCTTGCTCAGCTAAGGCTCGCTGGTTGTCGCTCTTTTTGCTCCATTCCGGCATGTTTGGTCGTTATTGCGGAAGCTACTTCCGTTCTAACGTCGTTTGTTTCCGGTTGCTTAGCTGAGTCTCGCCGGTTGTCGCTCTTTTTGCTCCTTTCCGGCATGTTTGGTCGTTATTGCGGAAGCTGCTTCCGTTCTAACGTCATTTGCTTCCGGTTGCTCAGCTAAGGCTCGCCGGTTGTCGCTCTTTTTGCTCCTTTCCGGCACGTTTGGTTGTTATTGCGGAAGCTGCTTCCGTTATAACGTCGTTTGCTTCCGGTTGCTCAGCTGAAGCGGGCAATTTGTTTCAGCTAATGAGTGCCCCTAAGGTTGAGGTTAGGCCGAGGTCGAGAATAACGTTAGTATTAAGTTAATTTTAAAAATAAGATTGAGATCACTATTAAGGGAAGCTTCAACTATTCCCTGCTATCAAATTAAAAACACCAACCATCGACTATAAGGAGTCAATGATTGGTGCTTGGATTAAATTATAAATATCGTAATATTATGAAAACTCACTTATATGCGGACAGCTTATCATTGAGCGGCTTCGTTTGCACATAAATATCCTTGTAGATTTCATACAACGCTTTGTACCGGTCTACTCGTTCTGGATTGGGCTGATACCGCTCTTCCTGGCGAATAAACAATCGTGCACAATCTGCAAGAGTTTCAAACCAACCGCAACCGAATGCTGCAAGCATTGCTGCTCCCATCGCTGGCCCCTGCTCACTCTCCAGCTTTACAATTTCCGTATCAAAAATATCCGCCTGCATTTGCAGCCAGCCCTTATTCTTCGCACCACCGCCGATTGAAATAACAGACGTTATATTTCTGCCTCTACTCCGCAGGATCTCAATGGATTCTTTTAGCGAGAAAGTAATCCCCTCAAGCACAGCACGTGTAAAATGCTCCCGCTTATGGCTGCCATCCATCCCAATAAAACTGGCACGAATCTTAGCATCTGCATATGGGGTACGCTCTCCAGACAGATAAGGGGTAAACATCAAGCCCTTTGCACCAGGAGGCACTTGTTCCACTCCGCCAAGCAGCTCATCAAAGCTAAGCTCACCAGCAAACGTCTCTTTAAACCATTGCAGACTATAGCCTGCGGCAAGTGTAACACCCATCGCATAATAAGCATCCTGCTGACCATGATTAAAGAAATGGACTTTGCCGCCAAAATCTGCATTTCGATCCCCCTCATACGATAGCACAACGCCCGAAGTGCCGATGCTGCACATTGTTGCCCCTGGTTCCAGAATACCTGAACCGATTGCACCGCATGCATTGTCTGCTCCACCTGCAAACACCTTCGTTACGGATGTCAGACCTGCTTCTGCAGTAACCTCTGGCAGCAGTGTGCCTACGCAATCAAATGATTCAACTAAACGTGGGCAAATAGAGGCATCCAAACCAAACGCAGCCAATATTTCCGCACTCCATTTTTTCTCAGACACATTCAGCAATAATGTACCTGCAGCATCGGAGTAATCCATCGCAATGTCACCAGTAAGGCGATAACGCACATAATCCTTTGGCAGCACGAATACTGCGGCTTGTGCAAACAGCTCCGGTTCATTTTCTTTCACCCATAAAATTTTGGGCAGCGTAAAGCCTTCAAGTGCTCGATTCTTCGCAAGCTGAAGCAGCTGATCACCTAGCTTAGACTCAATTTCACGGCACTGTGCAGTCGTCCGAGTATCATTCCAAAGGATGGCATTGCGCAGTACTTCATGCTTCTCGTTTAGGAGCACTAAACCATGCATCTGACCTGAAAAGCTGAGCCCTTCAACCTTATTCGGCGATATGCCTGTCACTTGAACTAATTTCGCTAGAGCAGCAAGTGTCTGTTTGACCCAATCTTCAGGATTCTGTTCACTATATCCTGTCTTCTCGTGGATCAGGGGATAAGCTTCCGATACTTCTCCGATCACTTGACCTTGCCCTTCAACCAGCATCACTTTCACTGAGCTTGTACCTAAATCAACACCAATAACATAACTCATCTCACGATCACCTCTCTTAACTTTATGTTACCAAACCAAATCAGAAATGTGCTCCTGGTCAAGCACATTCGGACCGTACATCATCAGAAATGGGCTTCCATAAGCTGAACTCTGGAAACCCATTTATCCACTTCGCTTCTTATCTTAATTAGTCAGCCAAAATATATTGATTCAGAACGCCTCTGATCAGCTCATGGCGACCCGACTCATTCTTACGAGGGTTCTCATTGTTAAGTGCGTAGTCTGCCAAGCTCGTTAGTGTTGCTTTACCACTTACGATATCTTGACCAATGCCTTCGTTAAAGCTTGCATAACGACGATCAATGATGTTATCAAATGTACGATCTTCAATTAACCTAGCTGCGACTTTCAAGCCCTTCGCAAATGTATCCATACCTACAATATGTGCATAGAACAGATCATCCGGTTCGAATGAAGCACGACGTACCTTCGCATCGAAGTTCACTCCGCCTTTGCCTAAACCGCCGTTCTTCAATACTTCATACATAGTCAGAGTTGAACTATAAATATCCACTGGGAATTCATCCGTATCCCAACCTAGAAGCAGGTCACCTTGGTTAGCATCAAGTGATCCAAGCACGCCATTGATTCTCGCCACTCTTAGCTCATGCTCAAAAGTATGTCCCGCAAGTGTTGCATGGTTTGCTTCCAAATTCAATTTAAAATGCTTCATCAAATCATATTTTTGCAGGAATGAAATACAAGTCGCTGCGTCAAAATCATATTGATGCTTAGTAGGCTCTTTCGGCTTAGGCTCGATTAGGAATTGTGCATCAAACTTGATTTCACGTGCATAATCGACAGCCATATGGAAGAGTCTAGCCATGTTATCAAGCTCAAGTTCCATATTCGTTGTCAAAAGGTTCTCGTATCCTTCACGTCCGCCCCAGAATACGTAGTTTTCTGCTCCAAGCTCTTTACCAATCTCCAGACCTTTCTTCACTTGTGCTGCTGCATGTGCATACACATCTGCATTACAAGTCGTCGATGCACCGTGTACAAAGCGAGGATTTGTGAACATATTAGCTGTATTCCAGAGGAGCTTCTTACCTGTTGATTTCATGTAGGATTGAATCATGCTGACGATCTCATCCAGGTTACGGAACGTTTCACGTAAGCTGCTGCCTTCAGGGGCTATATCTACATCATGGAAGCAAAAATATGGCATATTCAATTTCTCAAGCAGCTCAAAGTTAGCTTCTACTCTAGCTTTTGCAAGGTCAAGTCCTGTCAGACCATTCCAAGGGCGAACGGCTGTATTGCTGCCGAACGGATCCGTTCCTCCTGCAGTTAAAGTATGCCAGTAAGCCATACCGAAGCGGAGATGCTCTTCCATTGTTTTACCTGCAATTACCTCTGCCCGATTGTAGTGTTTAAAAGCTAAACCGTTATCTGATTTACTACCTTCAAATTGAATTTTGTTTACGTTTGCAAAGTAAGCCATAATATGATGCCTCCTCGGGTTGTACTTACATGGTTAATGAAATAATAATTTATGCCTTAATCCTAGCACACCGTCAAAAGTTTGTATATCCATTAAACTAAGTATTGAAGATAATCTTAATAAATATTTATTATGACCTGAATTATAGCTATAATAGGTATAACCATTAAACAAAGGAAGTGCAATATGAAAGTCACCGGAGACCAAGCTTTAATCAAAAAATTGAATACTTCTATCGTACTCGATACGATCAGATCCAATTCTCCGATCTCACGAGCACAGGTATCCGAATTGACTGGCCTCAATAAAGCAACGGTATCTAATTTAGTGAATGATTTAATTCAAGACAATCTCGTTCATGAAATTGGTTTAGGTCAATCGAGCGGCGGACGCAAGCCTCTTCTGCTGCTTTTTAATCGAATGGCTGGATATGCAATAGGGATCGATATCAGAGTGAATGAAATCGTAGCTATACTGACGGATTTAGAGGGTCAGATCGTAGAGGAGCTTCGTCAAAGCCTAACAAATCACGATTACCCCTATGTCTATGAACAACTCAAAATAATCATTCAAGCACTAATCAAGCAAACGCCTGAATCACCTTATGGTATCGTTGGCATTGGCATCGGTGTTCCTGGGATGGTCGATGAGAATCGCATGATCTTGTTCGCGCCAAACCTAGAGTGGGAGCAGATTGATCTTGGCAAACAGATCGAGGCAGAGTTTGGAGTTCCTGTCATGATCGATAATGAAGCTAATATGGGTGCTCAAGGTGAGCTTCGCTATGGAGCAACGAAAGATGCTCAAAACTTAGTTTACATCAGTGCAGGATTAGGGCTAGGAACAGGCATTATTATCAAAGGTGATGTATACAAAGGAAGCTCTGGCTACTCAGGAGAAATGGGGCATATGACCATTGAAGCAAATGGTCGCAAATGCTCTTGCGGCAATCGCGGGTGTTGGGAGCTGTACGCCTCTGAAAAAGCTTTTTTGGAGCACTCAGCTAACCTGCCTACCTTGCAGATTGATGAATTAATTGAACTTGCCAATGAGAATCATACAGGTGCTATTCATTTATTTAATCAAATCGGGGATTATTTAGGGATCGGTATTACGAACATTATCAATACACTGGATCCTGATCTGATCATCATTGGCAATCGAATCAGTCTTGCAGAACGCTGGATTTCAAGCTCAATTGGGCGTGTAATTACACAAAGAACGCTTTCCTACCATCGCAAAAAGCTGCAAATTCAATTTACGACACTTCAAGATCGCTCCAACGTCTTAGGAGCTGCTTATATTGCGATATCACTTTTTCTTGGTAAAACGAGGGTGTCGCAAACGAATTAAGAAAAATGCTTTGCTGATTTGAGCTCAGCAAAGCATTTTTTTCACACCATACCTACCGTCAGCAAAATATTCGCAAAAATACGCTGTTCTCCAGTTGAAATGGCAATTTTGCTAAACATTACAATATTCGCTTACCAAGTAATGATGAAATGAGTTCAATTGCTAGCCTTGTTGTCTTATTATTAATATCCAGTGTTGGATTCACTTCAACGAATTCAGCCGAAGTAATAAGCCCAGATTCATACATAAGCTCAAGGGCAAAATGTGCTTCGCGATAACTAACTCCCCCTGGTACTGGCGTACCTGTACCTGGTGCTTCCTGAGGATCAACACTATCCAAATCGAAGCTAAGATGTACACCATCTGTACCATCCTGAGCGATATGCAGTGCTTTTTCCATTACCTTAGCCATCCCCATACGATCAATCTCATGCATAGTAAAACAAGTAATTCCAGACGAACGAATGATTTCTTTCTCTGCTTGATCCAGATCCCTCGCACCAATGATGACAATATTCTCTGGATTAATATGGTGTGCTGCTGCGAGAATATCGGATAGCTTTAATTGTGCTCTGCCAAGCGCAACAGCAAGGGGCATCCCGTGCATATTACCTGTAGGACTTGTTTCCTCAGTGTTAATATCCGTATGAGCATCAAACCAAATCACACCTAATTTATGATAATGACTTGTTAAAGCTGCAAGCGAGCCGATCGCAATACTATGGTCTCCCCCCAATATAAGAGGAAATGTGTCTGTATGAATAGCCTCCTCTACCTCAAGTGCAAGCTGTTTACACACCGTAACAATCTCATCTTGATGTCTAATTTTAGAAGTTCCCTGCTTCTGATTACCTAAGGGACTTGTAATATGTTTCTCTTTGATTTGTGTATATCCAAGTTGATTAAGACGTCGAATTAGTCCTGCCTGAATGATATTCTCAGGTCCAAGCTCAGCTCCAAGCCTCCCCGCACCTAGCCCAGACTTTACACTAATTAACGATAAAGCTATATTGTTCGTCATCACATTCATTCCTCTCTTTGGATTAACTACTTTAGACATCAGGTTCAGTCCTATAGTTCCATTAATCTATCTCGTCAGCACGCTGCGAATTCGCTCAAGTGCCCAATCAATTTCTTCCGTGGTTATGACTAAAGGTGGAGCTAGCCGAATCGTCGTATCATGCGTTTCTTTACATAGCAATCCTAGATCCTTTAAAGCTTCACAATAAGGTCTTGCTAACTCATTCAGTTCAATTCCAATAAATAAACCTCGCCCTCGAATTTGCCTGATGAGAGGAGAATGCATTTGTTTAAGCTGTTCCATAAAGTAGTTACCTAGCTCTAACGAACGACCCACTAATTCCTCATCTTTCAGCACATCTAGAGCAGCAATCGCAACAGCACAGGCAAGTGGATTCCCCCCAAAGGTCGACCCATGCGAGCCTGGATTAAATACACCAAGCACTTCTTCATCTGCTGCAACAGCCGAGATTGGCATCACTCCACCACCTAATGCCTTGCCTAATATATAGATATCTGGTACAACCTGATCATAGTCACAAGCAAATAAGTGTCCCGTCCGACCAAATCCGGTTTGAATCTCATCAGCTACAAACAACACACGTTGCTCCTTACAGATCGTGTAAGCCTTCTGAAGAAACTCATGTGGAGGAATAATAATACCCGCTTCACCTTGAATCGGTTCGACTAGAAAGGCAGCTGTGTTCGGTGTAATCGCTTCCACAAGTGCAGTTAGATCTCCATACGGAATAATCTTGAACCCCGGAGTGAACGGGCCAAATCCAGTTCGGTATTCCTCCTCTGAAGAAAAAGAAGTAATCGTAATTGTCCTTCCATGAAAATTACCACTGCAAACAATAATCTCCGCTTCGTTCTCATGTATCCCTTTATGTTTATAAGCCCAGCGTCTTACAGCTTTGAGCGCAGTTTCCACTGCTTCAGCACCTGTATTCATCGTAAGAATCATAGATTTGCCTGTATACTGAGAGAGCTTCTCACTAAACGAGCCTAATTGTTCATTATAATAAGCACGTGATGTAAGAGTAACTTTATCCGCTTGATCTTTAAGAGCTTGAATAATTCTAGGATGACGATGACCATGATTTAAGGCTGAGTATGCACTCAACATATCCATATACTTACGCCCTTCAGGATCCTCCACCCATACCCTCTCTGCTTTAGTAATCACAATTGGAAGTGGATTATAATTATGCGCTCCATATTGATTCGTAACTTCCATAATCGCATTAGATCCGATCAATGTGCTTTCACTCCTATCCTGAATTTCTACATTATACTATTCGCGATAAAAATGGGATATCCTGTTATTTTAACATTCGGTGATAAACAGACTTCATGGAAAACATTTATGACTTCAATTCTTCCCGCAAACTAGAATTTGCCTAGAGAATTTGCCTTTACTGACGACACAGCGATCGATAATTGTGAATCCTGTACGTTCAATTACAGAGTCGATCGTTTCTGTCGTCACTACAACAGCTTTGTGAGCTAAGCGATGAACACTTACGAGCATTTCAAGCTGCTCCTCCACCGATATAACTGAACAGAGATTATAGGGCAGATCTAATATTGCTACATCATATGTACCCGTTAACTCTCTTACATCTCCAATAGCTACAACACTCGGCATGTCAAAATGAGCCAAATTCACACGTGCTCCACGCACTGCGAGTGGGTTAATGTCATACCCAACGATATCGATCCCCATCGATAATGCCTCTATAAGCACAGTGCCAATTCCGCAGCACGGATCTATGGCTCTGATTCCCTCTGGATCAGGGACTGCGATATTTGCAACTGCTCTAGCAACACGTGTACTTAGTGCAGTTGAATAATGCTGTGGTTTGTTATTATGAGCAAGCCATATCGCTTCGCTTTTGCAGCACTCCCCAAGTAGCCATTGCCCTCCTATATTCATAATCCCAAACATTCGATCTGGTTTACGCATTTCTGCTTTGCCTCGAATAGGATATCCTACCGCTCTCTCGATTGATCGCTGCTCCTGATAGTCAACAGTTATACCTGTTTCTATATAGATCACCTTGAACGTGTCACCTGCTAACTCAATAGCTTCCGTTTGTTTCGTAAGCCCATCCAAGCTGTCACTTTCTAAGATAAGGGTAATTCGCATTTTGATAAAAGGACTCCGACTTGGATCAAGCCGCAGCTCACTTATAATAAAGTAATCACTTGGCTCTACACCAAATAATGTACGTAGTTCCAAATTGCACAACGCTCTTTCTTCTTCATGACAGGCATAGGTATACAGGTAGATTAGGTTTCCATTTATGTTAATCATTATAAACTCCAGACTTATAGTTATTTCATCTAATCTATATTACTATATAGAATGGATAAAACGACAGTCGAAACAGGACGTTCAACTTTTGACATTCATATACGAGAACCAGCATAATTATTTCTAAGAACATTTTGCAAACAACATTCTATTTTCGAATTGTAAATTCATACAACTCATCAATGTCCTCGCGGAAGGAAGGCGGTTATATGTCCTTATCACAAAAAATATGGAAGATTAGTAGTAAACCATTTATCCTTTTTTCAATCATTATGCTGATCAAAGGTGTTTTAACATGGCATGTCCTATTTGATGTAGAGCAGCTATGGACATTGTTACTCAAAGAATTACCATTTGTGTGGATAACCTTCTGTCTCATTGAATGGTTCGCAACGAAGCGCAAACTTACTTATTACTTAGTCGCCAATCTCGTATTTACGGCTATATTCTTTGCAGTTATTATGTACTATAAATATTATGGCGTTATTGTAACTTATCATGCATTACAACAAGTTAACCAAGTGACAGCCGTTAAGAACAGTGTTTTTTCTTTAATGGATCCTTATTTCCTCTTGATATTTGTAGATATCATTGTAATCGGCGTGTTTCTTTTCCGCAAAACCAAAGCCATTACTTGGAAAGCCGTATGTGCACGTAAGCTACCAAGAAAAATTGTATTATCCTTTTTTGTTGCCTCAGTAGCTCTGTGTGCTTTTAATATTATGCCAAATCGTGCTAGCATGAGCGAGATAACAAAAACCGAACAAATGGGCATTCTAAATTATGAAGCTTATACGATATTCGCTAAAGATAAACAAGAGCTAGTGGACAGCAAAGAAATTACGCAAGAAGCGATTAACCAGATCAAAGGAATTCAAGAACCTGCAACTCCACAATACTTTGGAGCAACTAAGGGTAAGAACATCATCATGGTTCAGATGGAATCATTCCAGAAGTTCTTGATTGATCTTAAGATAGATGGTCAAGAAATAACACCCGTCATGAATCAGCTTGCTAAAGAAAACTTCTATTTCCCTAATACGTATCAGCAAGTAGGTCAAGGTAATACTTCAGATGCTGAATTTGTTGTCAATACGTCCTATTACATTCCACCACGCGGAGCAGCGACACAAACTTATGCTAATAAAGAGTTGCCTAGTCTACCTAAGCTACTTAAAGATCAGGGCTATACGACAACCACTTTCCATACGAATGTAGTTGAGTTCTGGAATCGTGGCGAAATGTATAAAGCACTTGGCTTCGATCGGTATTATGACCAAGATTTCTTCGGTGAAGAGGATACTGTATTCTTCGGACCATCAGATGAAATACTATATTCCAAGACTGCCGCTGAGCTTGAGAAAATGAACCAAACAGAGAATCCATTCTTTGCACATGTTATTTCTATGTCTGCTCATCATCCTTACACCATTCCGAAGGAAAAAGAACGCATGACGCTTCCTGAACGTTATGAAGGCATAATGGTCGGGGATTACATTCGCTCCCAGAATTATGCCGATTATGCACTTGGATTGTTTATCGAGGAATTGAAGAAGAATGGTGTCTGGGAAGATAGCGTACTCGTTCTATACGGGGATCATCTTGGATTACCCATCTATTCACTAGATCGTGATGACAAAAAACTAATGGAAGAAATATATGGGCGTGAATATGCCTCAGCAGATATGATTAACGTCCCACTGGTTATCGCTTCGCCTGGAGTTACGAATCCTCAGGTCTTTAGTCAAGTTGGTGGGCAGGTCGATATCCTGCCTACAGTTGCTAATTTAATGGGAATATCACTCAAGGATCACATTCATTTTGGGCAAGATTTGCTTAACCAGACTATGAATCTATTACCCCAAAGGTATTACTTGCCTACAGGTTCCTTCATGAGTTCTACCTCTCTGTTCATCACAGGCAGTGGATTCGAAGACGGTACTGAATACCCGCTTGATCCTGTTGAGAACTACAGCCCTGAGCAGATGGGTGTTACAGAGGATGAATTTACTAGAACGCTTAAATTATTAACTCTATCGGACAGTTATGTTAATCAGTTGCCTGATAGAGTGATAGAATGATAAAAAGGCTGCTCTTCAAGAAATTTCTTGGGAGCAGCCTTTTGCAGTTATGATACGGGCGATCAATGACTAAACTGACTATCGTACAGTCCATAGTAGAAACCCTGTTTCTTAAGAAGCGATTCATGTGAGCCTTGCTCAATAATACGACCGTCTTCAAGTACAAGGATGTTATCCGCTTTTTGGATCGTATTCAATCGATGTGCAATCACAATATTCGTCCTACCAGCCATCAGGCGATACAACGCCTCCTGTATTCGAATCTCGGTAATTGTATCAATACTGCTTGTAGCTTCATCTAAGATGAGAATTGCCGGATCGACTAGAATCGCTCGTGCAATCGATAAGAGCTGCTTCTGTCCTTGGCTAATGCCATTACCATCATGATCTAGTACGGTGTCATATTGCTTAGGAAGCTTCATGATGAAAGCATGTGCGTTAGCTAGCTTAGCTGCTTGCTCAACCTCTTCGTCACTTGCTTCAAGCTTGCCATAACGAATGTTATCTCGAATCGTTCCATGGAACAGGAACGCATCCTGCAATACGAATCCCATAAATTGACGCAAGCTATGGCGCTTAATGTCCTTAATGTTATAGCCGTCTATGAACAGCTTGCCTTCATCAGAATCATAGAACCGTGAGATAAGCTGTACAATCGTCGATTTGCCCGCTCCAGTTGGGCCAACTAATGCAACGGTTTGACCAGGAGCTACGTGAAACTGAATATCCGACAAGGTGTTACTACCCTGCTCATACCCGAATGAGACGTGATCGAATTCAATTTCTCCACGGATATCTGTCAGTTCAATCGCATTTCCCTCATCCTTCTCTTCTTCATCCTCATCGAGCACCTCAAACACTCGTTCTGCGCCAGCAATAGCGGATAGAAAGGTATTATACTGATTGGCTAGATCATTAAGTGGTCTAGTAAACTGTCTCGCATACTCCGAGAAGGTTACAATTACTCCAATCGTTATAAGCTGATTCAGTGCGAGCACCCCTCCTACTCCTGCTATAACTGCAAAGCTTAAGTTATTTAAGACATTCATCAGCTTCGGAATAAATCCCGAATAGGTTTGTGCCCAGTAGCCGGAAGTTTTGAGCCGTTCGCTTTTGACAATGAATTGATCGATAACCCTCTGCTCCTGCGAAAAGGTTTTGACGATTTTCTGACCCGAGAACGTCTCCTCAATAAATCCATTTAGATCGCCTAAGTTTCGCTGCTGATCTTTGAAGTATTTACCGGTTCGATTCGTAATCCATTTCATGCCGATAAACATAATGGGAACAATAATTAATGTGGCTAAAGTTAATATGGGACTAAGCCACAGCATAAGTGTAATCATCCCAATGAAAGTGAGAATACTAGATGATAGCTGGATAAAAGAGGTGTTAAGCGTTTGGCTTACATTCTCAATATCATTCGTCAGCCTGCTCATCATCTCACCATGCTGCCTCTTAGTAAAATAAGAGACCGGCAGTTTATGCAGCTTCTTGAACAAGTCTGTTCGCATCGAATATACAGCCTTCTGAGCTACACCTATCATGTAATAGTTCTGCAGCCACAGTGAAACAGAATGTAAGACGTAGACGCCCACCAAGAATATAAGGAGTGACAGCAGCCCACTGCTTTGTTTAGTGACAATATAATCATCAATTGCCCGCCCTATTAAGTAGGGACCTAACAGACCCAGAATAGAGCTTAGAATAACCATTATGAAAATCAATGTTAGCAAGCCTTTATATATAGATAAGTAAGCCCATATTCTAAGCAGTGTTTTACGCAAATTCTTCGTTCTTGGTTTCTTCGTGGTTGGTTTAGCCATGCCTCACACCCTCCTTACCAAACTGAGAGCTAACGATCTGCTGGTAAAGCTCAGATGTGCGATACAACAAATCATGAGAGCCTTGCGCTAGAAGTTGTCCATCATCTAATAGGATAATGCGATCTGCCTGCAGGGCGGTGCTTACCTTTTGCGTTATGATTAAGGTTGTACAAGAATATGTATGGATGGCTGCTAATAATTTCGCTTCCGTCTTTAAATCTAGCGCACTCGTGCTATCATCTAACAACAGAATTTTCGGTTTACGAATAAGAGCTCTAGCAATGGAGAGGCGCTGCTTCTGTCCTCCTGATAGATTAACTCCTTTTTGACCAATAATGGTTTCGTATTGAAGCGGTAGCTTCAGGATCGTCTCATGAATCTGGGCCTGCTGTGCCGCCTGTATGATCTCATCCATTGAAGCATTTTCTTTACCCCATAGGATGTTCTCCATTACCGTCCCTGTAAACAGCATGGCTTCCTGAGGTACATAACCAATCTGTTTGCGCAGCTGATTTAGCTTCATGCTTCGAATATCGGTATGATCAATTCGTATACTTCCACCATTCACATCATACAATCGTGGGATGAGCTGGAACAATGAGGATTTCCCCGAACCTGTAGCCCCCATAATAGCAATCGTCTCACCAGGAATTGCAGTAAACGTAATGGACTTTAGTATCGGCAACAAGCTATCCTCATATTGAAAATGAACATCGTTAAACTCGATCTTACCTTCCGTAAACAATCCATTATCGTTAGCCTTCTCTGAGTCGATTATATCCACTTCGGCCTCAAATACATCCGAAATCCGATTAACAGAAGCTTTAGCGCGAGAAATATTCATAATAATCATCGATATGGCTGAGAATGCACCTGTAATTCGTGCAGCATAGTTAACAACCGCAACAACATTACCTACGTTCGCTCCGCCAGTGTTCACTTCGATATAACCGTACCAAAGAATGAGTATTACACTTAAATTCATGATCAGTAGTAGCAGTGGAATCGTTAGTTCAATGACTCGCAGTGCAGCAACTGTCCGATTCATTAATTGTTCATTAGCTTGTGTGAATCGCTTAATTTCATGACGATAACGAACAAAAGCTTTGATTAACCGCATCCCGAGTAGATTTTCCCTAAGCACACCATTCGCATGATCCAGTCTTTCTTGTACAGACCGAAACAGCTTGAACGCCCTACTCATTGACCATACCAGAAACAACAAGAGCGCCGGCACAACAACTGCTAGAATTAATGCTAGTTTAGCATCAATAATTAATGCCATTATTAATCCACCAATCATTATTAGAGGCGCACGCATCATAATGCGTAGACTCATAAAAACCACATTCTGCATTTGCGTGACATCACTTGTAACTCTTGTAATTAAGGTAGCCGTAGGAAATTGATTGAAATTGGCAAAGGAAAAGGATTGAATTTTATGAAATAACTGCTTTCTTAAATCAAACCCAAAGTTTTGGCTGACATGTGCCGCATAGAAAGAATTGATAATTCCACATGCAAATCCGGCAATTGCAAGTAAAACCATCAAGCCTCCCCACTGGATAACAAAAGAAAGGTTCTGCCCCTCTATGCCTTGGTTAATAATCTTGGACATGAGTAGTGGCTGAAGCAATTCCACGATTAGTTCTGCAAACATGAACAGTAGCGCAATACTCATAGCCCTTCGATATGGATGTAAAAACGAAAATACCTTCCGCATTCTGTAACCTCCATCCTGTGTCTTAGTGATTGGCTTACAAAAACGAAGAACACTCTCTCTACAAGAGGGAGTGTTGAGTATTCAAGAAGAAACCGTATCGCAAAATCAATAATATTATAATTTTATCATAAAACTTAACAAATCATCAATAAGAAACCAATCAGCATCAGCTTACTTGGGATTGTAATCTTCGATCGTATACACTCATAATCAATCCAGCAACGACTAATAAACCAATAATCAGGCTAAAAAGTGTATTCATCGAATAAGCATCAACCATAACGCCACCAAAGAATGGACCGATCATCCTTCCTACTGCAGCTGCACTATTCGTAATCCCTTGATAGAGTCCCTTCTTATTGTCAGGGGCTAACTGATTGGTTACATTCAGCACGGCTGGCCAAACAAGCATTTCACCGACTGTTATGATGATCATAGCGGCAAGGAAAATACGAAACTGTCCCGCTACAAGAAGAACGCCAAATGATGCTACGAACATACCAATTCCAATCAACATTTGCACCTTGATCTTCTTCACCAGTTTTGGAACAAATGTAGTCACGAATGGTTGTCCGAATACAATCATCAGGCCATTGATGGTCCAGAGTAGGCTGTACATTTTCAAATCGATATTAAGAGACTGCATTTGAACTGAAATCGTTGCTTGCCATTGTGTATAACCAAACCAACATAAGATGTAAGCAGAGCAAAGCAAGAGAAGAGCTTTCAATGAAGGTGATAGTTTACGAGATTTCGTAGTAGCTATCTTCATCTCTTTAGGATCTTTAGGCTTACCAAAGGCTGAATTAGGCATTTTGTAGAAGGTACTTACGACTAAGACCGCAAAGCAGCTATAAACTATGGCATTGCCAATAAAAATAAAATTAAACGAATAGGAAGCAAGTAAACCTCCTAATGCGGATCCAATCGCTACACCTGCATTCTGAGCAATATAGATGGCTGCAAAGGTCTTAGTCTCTCCGTTCGGCGACACCATTGCGGCTAAAGCGAATATACAGGGTACTAGAACCCCTGACCCAAAGCCCATGAGAATGAGACAAACTACGTATGCCTCCCACCCATGATTAAATGCTAGTGTAATAGAGGCTGCGAATGAAAAGGCTAAACCCATAACAATCGTTTTGTAGCTTCCAATGCGGTCGAATAAATAACCTCCCAGCATACTACCAATAACGCCTGCTAAAGAGTTAAAAGTAAGGACAAGACCTGCAATTGCTAACGTCTTACCCAGATGCTGATTTATGTAAATGGAATTAAGCGGCCATAGAAATGACCCACCTAACACGCTGATAAACATACTAATAATTAATAGCCATACTTTCTTCGGCATTTCCATTTCCCTGATCTCCTCGCTGTAGTCATTGATGTAGTTAGGTATATAAGATAAAGCGTATCCCTGCATTGTCGCTAATGCGTACAGAATTGTCAATCTCTCCATATACCCAAATTGCATTTGGATGCTGAGACACGAAGAAAAGGTTCCATATCCACACAAAAGCCGACCCCAAACGATATGAGGTCAGCATTTTAAATTTACCAGTAGATTAATTCTGCGAATGATCAATTGGTGGATCAATTGGTGTTTGGCTTTCAGTTGGTATTGATTGTTTTTTGCCCTTGCCAATCTTTTTACGAATAAAGTTCCATAAAGCACCAATAGCAACGATAACCACGATCCAGAATTTTTTAATTAATACAATTAATACTGCGATTAGACCGGCTTTCTTGGCAACAGCGAGTCCCGCACCTCCAAGAATAAGCCCTGTTAGACCATATTCTGCAAGCTTATCTGTCGTTTCATTAAAATCCTCGTATCGTTTACCTTGCTTAATCGTTAGCTTCGGTAATATTTGTTCAGTTAATATTTTGCGATCCTCTGCCAAATGCTCTGGATCAGAAACTAGAATAGCTGCAATGTAGCCTTCTCTAGTGAGAATTCTCATATTATAATTAATGAGCTTCTCGTTCGCATTATCATGTGCTAGTAATGACCATGATAAGCTATGCTGAGCACTATCATAGAAAGGTTTGACATCCCATCCATCAACAAACAGTTGATTTTCAGGTGCAAGCTCCTCATTCATTTGCTCCGTACCTTTAATATAGCTTTCAAGTAACGCATCCGCGTCGATGTCTGCTTTCTCATCGTCTTTAATATGCCCCGAATCACGATACTCAAAATAGATTTCCCAACGCTGACTCTCATCTACTGGTACGACTAAACCTATTTCATTATCAGACGGCTTAAACCCGTTATTCACTTCATATTTCTTGGTATTCTCTCCATTCAGAAATCCAAAATCTTCACCTAGCTGTAATTCGGCTAAATCATTACCCAAAGTAACCTTTTGTCCCTCTCCCAAAATCCAATCGAGCTTCTCTTCAGCTAATGATTGTGGCACCCACATCAGCGTAAGTAGTGCTACTAGGCAAGTTATGTTTACTAGCTTAGTTATAGTACGAATCAAAATAAATCCCCCTGTAATTATCCATTATATCTATATTCTAATAGATTTTGTAATTTCCATTTTCCAGATTAATATATAAAGTCCGATACGTCAAGATTGTTTCTTTGGACTATAGAAGGTATGATAATTAGCGTACCTTACTCAAGCTTCTAATTAGGAGGGTTCCCTATGCAACTTACTAATACCAGAATCATCATCGTTTCCGGGGGCTCGCTTGGGAGCAAGGCTTTGCAAATTGTTCGAGAGAAAGAACCTGAAGATGTGCTAATCGGAGCAGATCGAGGTGCACTCTTTCTAGCTAATAACGGCTATAGGCTGACAGGGGCTTTTGGTGATTTTGATTCGGTGAATAGAGAAGAAATGGTACTAATGGAAGCATCCTCAGATTGGGTGCAATCATTCGATGCCATTGATAAGAATTGGACAGATTCTGAGCTCGCTTTTCACTGGGCACTAGAACAAAACCCCAAGCAGATCGTTCTGCTCGGAGCAACGGGAACAAGATTTGATCATACATTAGCTAACATTTATTTACTTCAGAAAGCCCTTGAGGCAGGCATTGACTGCATCATCATAGATGAGAATAATGAAATCAGGCTCATTGATCGTCTAACTACGATAGCTCGAAGTCATTATACGTATATTTCACTCATTTCGATTAGTGACCATACGACAGGCATCACGCTTGAAGGCTTTCAATATCCACTTCACCGTGCAACACTAGAGCGAGGACAATCCCTCGGCGTTAGTAATGTGTTAGCGAATGAGGTTGGCACGATACAACTCGACACAGGCCTGCTGCTTGTTATCCAAAGTGAGGATTAATGTTAAACACTAATGTCTTACACTAATCGCAACTACTATGGTAAACCGCTAAACTATGAGGACAAGCTATATAATGTATTCGTATTATGGCGAACCTGCTCAGCCATTTCCGCTAATGATAACCGTTTAATAGCTGCCAGCTGCTCAGTCACGGAGTGAATCATCCGTGGATGTGTCATTTGGCCTTGAAATGGCCCTTCGAATGGCCATGGACCATCGGTTTCTACCATCATCCGTTCTACAGACACTTGCTTAGCGAGTGTCTGTATTTCTGTTTCGTAAGCAATGTCGGGGGTAAAGGAAATATAATAGCCATTACGCATCATCCGCTCTACAGTCTTTTCGCTACCCTTAAACCAGTGGAAGTGAGCACGGCTAACATTGTATTTCTCCAGTAAGTAACAAGCAACATCCGCATCTTCATAGACCGCATGCAGTACGATTGGTTTGTTCAGCTTAGCTGCTAGAGACACGAAGACTTCAAGTAATTCTACATAAGGCTGCAGAACAAATTTATCACCCTTCGCTTCCGCTTCTTGCCGCATATAATAAGGCAAGCCAACTTCACCAACAGCAACCATCTCGCTCTGATGATTCGTGGTCCAGCTTAACAGTTGCGCAAGCTCAGCATCCGAAGGGAGCGCCCGCTCAGGGTGAAATCCGTAGGCTGGCAATATTTTGTCCGCATGGGCTAAGTATAAACTACGATTTATTTCACAAGATGCTAGATTTAGTGAAACGGCTACAACCTTATCAACACCGCAGTCATGCAACTCTGCTAGGATTCGTTCTCTCTCCTCTTTTTTATACAAATCCAAATGAATATGGGAATCAATCATTACATTTACCTCCTAGATCCAATCAATTCAATTCCTTGCTTCTCCGACTGTTCGCCTTTTAGTTGCTCGTAAATATGCTGCTTCATATCCATGAATGCTGAAGTCGATGCTAATCGTTCATCACGCGGACGATCAAATGATACCTCGATTTGGTTAAGCACTCTAGCAGGTCGATTCGAAAATAAATAGATCGTATCCGATAACAGCAGCGCCTCTTCAATATTATGAGTTATAAATAAGACTGACCTGCGGCTTTCTTCCCATATTTCAAGCAACCATCGCTGCATATCCATACGAGTCAGCGCATCCAGCGCGCTAAATGGTTCGTCTAAACACATCAACTCATTCGGACTTAACAAAGCCCTTAAGAAGGCAACTCTCTGCTGCATTCCGCCGGATAGTATAGAAGGATGTGCTTTCTCATAACCGCTCAGCCCCACCTTTTCCAGCCATATACTTGCTTCCTGTCTCGCCTCTATCTTGGAACGTCCAGCTATTTCTAACGGTAAAATGACATTATCCTCAATTGTCCGCCAAGGAAACAAGGCTGGCTGCTGAGGCATGTAACTGATATGCCCCTTCTCCCCCGTTGTCTCGGTTCCATCCATATACACACGGCCTTCTTCTGGCTTAATTAAGCCGCCAATAACTTGGAACAAGGTGCTTTTACCGCAGCCTGAAGGTCCAATAATGGAGACGAACTTCCCCTTAGGTACAGTAAGTGAAATATGGTCGAGTACTTGCGTCTCACCACTGCCACGAGCAGCATCTCTTCCCCGCTGAAGCTTGCTGAATCCGGCGGCACTCTTGAATGAATGGCTAATATTCTCCACGACTAATTGATCGATTGCTGTGGTGCTCATCGTAATTCCTCCTAGCGCTATTTCTCCAATTTCCAGCGAATCAGCCATTTTTCAAGCAGAATGATGATCCCGAACAAAAGCATACTAAGCATAACAATCAACGTAATCGCAACAAACACGCGGTCGATTCGAAAAGCTGACTTTTGCAATAACATATACATTCCAAGTCCCTTGTCTGATCCGAGCCACTCGGCAATAATTGCACCCATAACGCTATAGGTCGCTGCAATTTTTAACCCCGAGAATAAATGAGGAAGCGCGTGTGGCAGCTCCAGCTTGAAGAAAATCTGCTTTCTTGAAGCTCCGATCATTTTCATATAATTAAGCATCGTTCGATCGGTCTGAGCAAATCCATCGAGCATCGATACGGCAATGGGAAAGAAACAAACAAGCGTAATCACAATTAGCTTCGGCAACAAGCCAAATCCGAACCATATCATGAGCAGAGGAGCTAATACGATAGTAGGGATATTCTGGCTGAGTAGAAGCAGTGGATAAACCGCTGCCTTAACTTTGACCGACATATGAAGAATGAATGCGATTAGAAGTCCAATTGACGACCCAACCACAAACCCAAGCAGGGTCAGCTTAATCGTCGCCATAGCATGAACACTGAATTTATCGTAGGAAGCTACCGCTTCACTTGCAATAGCAAGTGGGCTTGGCAGTATCCACTTTTCAATTTGAAAAACTACGACTGACACCTGCCATATAACAATTAACAGCAGAACTGTCACAAAAGGTGGCCATGCCTTATGAAACCATTGCTTATTTAACATTCTGATTCACACCTTACTCCGGAATAAAATCATTTGTAAAAGCAGCTTTAACGTCAAGCTTCTTCTCTAATAGTTTATACTCAAGCATCCAGTCCGAATAGTTCTGCCATACGGATTCCTTCTGAAGTCCCCATTTTGCCGCATCATCCTGGTAACGTCCAGCAAGCCACTTCTGACTCGCATCCACCAGCTTCGCATCTAGATCAGGTACAAGCTTCACTAGAATCTTACCCGCTTCCTCTGGCTTTTCAATCGCATATTGATACCCTTGTGCTGTCGCTTTCATGAACGCTTTAACAACCTCAGGTTGCTTCTGAATCATAGCTTCATTCGTTACGATTACAGGTGTATAATAGTCAAGCTTCTCCGAGTAATCCTTGAGATAAACAACATTTAGCTTTTCCCCGCGTAGTTCCGCCTCTACACCAGTCCATCCGTAGAAGATCCAAGCTAGATCAACGTCCTTGTGCATAGCTGTAAAGAAATCAATGTCACCACCGTTAATGATTTTTACTTTACTAGCGTCCCCTTTATCCTGTTGCATAAGTGAATCGATTACAGCTTCTTCCCCAGGACCACCGAATCCCACGTATGTTTTGCCTTCAAAATCCTTTGGACGTGTAATGTTCTTATTTGCCGGTGAAGCAAAACCAGACGTATTATGCTGAATGACCGCAGCGATGGATACAAGCGGAACTCCTTGTGTACGAGCATGTGTCACATTCTCCTGATAGCTAATGCCAAAAGGAATTTCTCCAGAAGCAACCATTGTATCTGCTCCATTTGCACCTGGCTGAATAATTTCTACATCAAGACCCTGTTCTTTATAGAATCCTTGATCCTGAGCAACGTACAAGCCGGTATGATTCGTATTTGGAGTCCAGTCGAGGACAATCTTAATAGGTGTAAGCTTGTCAGGCGCTTTCTTATCACCTTCCGCTTGTGTAGCTGGTGATGTTGGTGCTGGTGTTTGCGATTGCTCAGAATTCCCCTTAGAAGAACAACCGACCACCGATAGTGCTAGCAAACAAATGATCAAGATTATGCTAGCTGACCATCTACTTCTAGCAAACTTCATATTCTCTCTTCTCTGACTCATGTTCCCCACTCCTCTGTATTGTTGTTTTGGTACAACAAAAAACGCCCCTGAGTACACAGGGACGCTAGGTATTTGAAGATTGAACAGACCTAAGCTAACTTCCCTACGCTGGCATTACCCAGATCAGGTTAAAGGGTCAGTATCTTATGGGATACAATCTCAGCTGGCCAATCCCAGCACCCCGAGCACTTTATATATCGATTTATATTAACATCGTTATTATAATCGTTTTAAACAGAAAAGTCCAAAGACGGAACTGAATTTTCAAAAATGAACGCTGGGATTGCCCTCACAAAATGTTTCTTATTCCGTTATTTTACCTTTAATAATTAATCGATGAGTAGGATTCACCATGGGCTCACAGGTTATCAATGTGATTTCTTTATTTTCGCCGTTACCCTTCAATACCCATACTTCTTCCGGCTTGACTACTAATATTTCCGTTACGGTATATTCAAATTGCTTTTCACCATCGTCAACTTCGATCTTGTCTCCTACTACAATTTCACCCAGTCTGTTAAAATTTCTTCCATAAGTAAGATTTCTGTGTCCGGCTAGTGCATAATTCCCGATTTCTCCGACTTTCCCGGTATTTTCAATACTTGCTGCGGTTGTCTTCAGATTTTTATTCGTAGCCCCATGCAGAATGGGTAAGTTCAAATTAATTTTATCAATCGTTAACATGCCTTCTATGTTTTGCACACGAAGTTCTGCTTTCTTAGGCTTTGGTTCATTAAGATCAGCTTGCTTTGGTTTTGGTTCACTATAATTAACTTGCTTTGGCTTTGGTAAAGCTTCCATCACTTCTGTTGCGTAGCTATTCGAATTGGAATATTCAACTGATCGCGTAATCTCTTCATCCCATTGCGACCCGTCATTACCATTACCTATACTCAGCAAGCTTTGTTGCCATTCCTGAACTAGTTCTTGTTGCTGATAGTCATCATATAATTCGGTAAGTTTAGGATAACAGAGGACAATAATCCCTATACATATGAGCAAGATGGATATCATTTTCCTTTTCATTCGTTCTCTCCTATCTTCTTAGAGATTATATTATGATCGTTTAATATATCATCATTCCTATGTCTTTATATCCGAAAACGATTAACATAACATGAGAACAAGGTCTTAAAAATAATTGGATAATTTTACATTGTAAACTATTGACAATTTTTCCGTTAAATAATACTATATGAGTAAATAAAGTTGACAGTGTAAATTTTAAAGGATGTGTAACTTAATGAAACAGATGCAGTTCCTTATGTTAGAACACTTTGACCAATTAAAATCACTTAGTGATCCACTCCGGTGCCGCATTGTCAGTTTATTAATTCCGAAGTCATATACGGGGCAACAGCTGTCGCAAGAATTGGAAATTCCCCGTGCCAAAATTCATTATCATTTGAGTGAGTTAGAGAAAAATGGTCTTATTGCCGTTGCTAAGAACGAAGTGAAGAACGGGATCATTCAGAAGTTCTATCGTGCTGTAGCTAGAGGATTCGTACCAGCGACACATCTGTTACCCAATACGGATGAGGTCGGAAATTTCCTTCGCGAATCAACGATTCATGCATTAGAACGAGCGCGACTACGTGCGATAGCAGCACCGGAACGTGCCTTCGAAATCAAGTCATCGGATTATACATCATGGCCACGTATGACGAATCAATTGCAAATCGTAACCTCGGAAGAAAGGTTTATTGAATGGCAACAAAAATACCGTGCCTTGATTGAGGAGTTCCATACGCTAGAGCTACCTCAAGATGACCCAAATGCCAGATGGTACTATTTGATTACATCTGCATTTGAGATTGAGGAACCTTGGTTCGTGGAACCCGAGATCGAGTCAGACTCCACCTACCCCATCTCCAAATGAAAACATTTCGACAGTTGAAAAGAATGCAAATGAAGAAGAAACTACAAACAATTAAAAGAGGATTAGAAAGGGGTACTATACTTATGAGTTGGTACGCAGTTGAAACTTACGTCATGTTAAAACAAGCAGAAATTGAAAGGAACGCAAATGAATATTGGAAATTTGATTCACTCTCGAAATCTAAACGAGTTAAGCCGCTTAAAGAAGAATCAGAAGTTTTGTACGGCAAAGCAGTCCATGTTCTGCAGGAAATGCTCGATTCCGATAATGCAGCTCTTCGCCTACAAGCAGCAGAAATTGTGATGAAGCATTCGATCAAACGCAGATCGAAAATGACTTTCATCAGTTAATGGTATGGTAACTATAACAATTGAGAGCCTAACACCAAAAAGATCGCCTTTCATCCTACTAAGCAAGCAGGTTGAAATGAGCGATCTTTTTGTTTGCTTTAAATAGGAGTACAAAGAATCCCTCTTGGTCGATCACTTTGGAATATATATCATCATTTTACTACCCTCTCATGCATATGTAATAAACGTATGCTAAGAGAGCAGAGAGAAGGTGGATATCAAACATTCATCATATCTGGGGAAACGATGATGTATAATCTGTATCCTGGACACTTGGCTTATACAGAGCTAGTAGTATAACCGGCCCTCATAGAACTCGACCACCAATCTAAGAGGAGTGTGAAATTGTGAAAAGATTTAAGAAGAGGTTGTCCTTAGGTATAGCTCTACTGCTTATTTTAACCTTATCGTTAAGCTCACTAGTCATGGCAGCCAGTCAAGAACAACCTACTTCTACATCGCCTACTCCACCTACTTCGCCGTCGCCTACTCCGCCTACTTCGCCATCGCCTACTCCACCTRCTTCAMCAWCGCCTACTCCACCTACTTCRCCAWCGCCTACWCCACCTACTTCRCCWACWCCTACACCACCTACTTCACCWACWCCTACACCTGAGAACACGCCAAGACCAACACCTACCTCACCGCCTGTACCCGAGGACACAACTACACCTACTCCTAAGGCTACACCAACGCCTTCTCCATCACCTTCACCTAAGAACACATCAACGCCAACACCAACACCTACTTCTTCACCTTCACCATCACCTGAGATCACACCAACGCCAACGCCAACACCTGCTCCATCTACTTCACCATCGCCTTCACCTGAGCCAACAACCAAGCCTCCTACATTACCCAAAACAGGTGAAACAAGTCCTCTTCCATACTACCTAATAGGTGCGATTACAATAAGCCTTGGATTAATATCACTTAGAAAACAAAGAAAAAACAAACAAAACTAGAGCAATAACATCATCTGCCTTTCCACATTGCTTTGAAGTTACCAATCAACTGCCTATAAAACAATTTTATTTCTGAACATGCAAACAAGCGCAAAAGCAATCTTCATCGCTTTTGCGCTTCTTCATTTGGTTATTCTTATAGCGTTATTAAACCCACCACATTGCCCCAAGTGGTTCTTTAATAAGTACTTGTTGCAGGTTCTCTACGGCTTTGGTAAAGCCTTCGTCAACGGACATCAATCCATCTTCATGCTCGATACTTACGACATAATCGTAACCAACAAGACGAAGTGCACTCATAATGTCAGCCCATACTTTCATGTCATGACCATAACCAACTGTACGGAACTGCCATGCGCGATCTAACATCAAGGAATAGGATTGCATATCAGTAACACCATGTTTATTGATGTTAATTGGATCAATCGATGTATCCTTCGCATGGAAGTGATGGATTGCCTTTTCTCTACCTAGGATTTGTACCGCTTGAACAGGATCGATACCTTGCCACCACATATGGCTTGGATCAAGGTTTGCTCCAATTACTTCTCCTACTGCCTCACGCAAACGCAATAGAGTAGCTGGCGTATGTACAGAGAATCCACCATGTAGTTCTAGTGCAATTTTGACGCCACGATCGGAAGCGAACTTACCTGTTTCAGTCCAATAAGGAATGACTTTATTCGACCATTGCCAATCCAGAATTTCTTGAAAATCATTTGGCCAAGGAGCAACAGGCCAGTTCGGATATTTGGCACCTTCGTGATCTCCAGGGCAGCCAGAGAAACCATTCACAACAGGCACTTCCAATTTCTCAGCTAGCTCAATCGTACGCAAGAAATCCTCATGGAATGGTTTCGCTAGATCTGCTTGCGGATGAAGCGGATTGCCATGACAGCTTAATGCACTAATGGTTAAACCACGTGAATCAAATGCAGCCTTAAATTCTCTGAGCTTACCTGCATCAGCAAGTAATTCCTCCGGTTTGCAATGGGCATTGCCAGGATATCCTCCTGTGCCGATCTCTACTGCATCAAGTCCTTTTTCAGCTATATAGTCAAGTGCCTCATCTAATGTCTTCTGTGCAAATAATACTGCAAACACACCTAATTTCATTGATAAATCCTCCCTAATGTTATTTCACTGATATCGTTTCAAGTGGTTGTGAATGCCCATATATGGGAGCTGGCCGGCTAGATGGTGCTGCCCACTTCACGCTATTGCGAATCACACGCTGAATCTCAGCATTGTGATAGGTTGGATATGTCTCATGTCCAGGGCGGAAGTAGAATATTCTGCCTTGACCGCGTGTATAACAGCATCCACTGCGGAATACTTCGCCGCCTTCGAACCAGCTAACGAATACAAGCTCATCCGGCTCCGGAATATCAAAATGTTCTCCATACATTTCTTCCTGTGGAAGCTCAATGTATTCACCGATTCCTTCAGCGATCGGGTGACCTGGAGATACAACCCACAATCTTTCTTTCTCACCTGCTTCACGCCATTTCAGATCGCAGCCTGTACCCATGAGCTTCTTGAATATTTTGGAGAAGTGACCTGAGTGTAGAACGATTAATCCCATGCCTTGCAGAACTCGTGCATGTACCTTCTGAACCACCTCATCACTTACTTCATCATGGGCTCTATGCCCCCACCAGATTAATACATCAGTGGAATTCAGCACCTCGTCCGTAAGTCCATGCTCTTCTTCGTCGAGTGTCGCAACACGAGTCATATAATCTGCCTTAAGAGCTGTAGCAATTACTTCATGGATGCCATCTGGATAAATATCATAAACTTGTTCATTCTCCTTCTCATGACGAAATTCATTCCAAACGGTTACCCTGATGCTAGTTGTCATTGTATCGCTCCCCTCCTTTTAACCACGTTAATTATTCACCAAAGTAAATAGCTTTCCCAGTCTTAGAAGATTCATAGATAGCTTCAAGGATTTCAGACACAACACAAGCTTGCTCAGGTGTTACGACTGGATCAATATTCTTCTCAATGGATTCAATCCATAGTCTAGCTTCGAGTTCCTCTGGCTTATCAGCAGCTCCATCATAGAAATCAACACCACCTGTTTGCAGTTGGATCTGATTGTCATATAGACGACTACGTTTTTCACCATTGATCGTTAAGCCCTTCCACATATCAGCTCCACCCTCTGTACCACAAAGTGTACTCTTAGCTTCACCAACCTGTAGCATATTAATGGCCCAACTGGATTCGAGAACAATCGTTGCACCATTTTGCATCGTGATCATACCAAACGCGGAATCTTCCACTCTGAACTCTTTAGGATCCCATGGTCCCCATGCATTCGCAGCATTTTCTTTGTCCGCAAGCTTACGATATGCAGTACCAAGCACTGCTTTGGGTTTGTAGTTATCCATCAGCCATAAAGTCAGATCTAACGCATGAGTTCCAATATCAATTAACGGTCCTCCACCTTGCTTCTCTTCATCCAAGAATACGCCCCAAGTTGGTACTGCACGACGACGAATTGCATGTGCTTTAGCATAATAAATTTCACCAAGCTCACCATCCGCACATACTTCTTTTAAATACTGACTATCTGCACGGAAGCGATTTTGGTAGCCAATGCTTAACTTTTTGTCTGACTTCTTGGCAACTTCAACCATACGTCTTGCATCCGCAGCTGTCTTAGCCATCGGCTTTTCACACATAACATGCTTACCAGATTCTAGACCTGCAATAGAGATGTCAGCATGAGAATCATTTGGTGTACATACATGGATAATATCAATCGTTGAATCCGCTAGTAGTTCTTTATAATCTTCGTATACCTTGGCATCCGCACTACCGTATATAGCAGATGCTTTCTCTGCTTTCTCCAGAATAATATCGCAAAATGCAACCATTTCTACGTTATCTAGTTTTAATAGGCTTGGCATATGTTTACCGTTTGCAATTCCTCCACAGCCAATAATTCCAATTCTATACTTTTTAGTCATTTGATAATTCCTCCAATAATTTTATAATTATTTAGTTTAAACAATCTTCATCTATGTCAGATATATACGCTTATTTGTTTTGCCTGATTCGTAGATACCAGCGACGAGTTTTTGTGTTTTTAGAGCGTCATAACCATCAATGTATAGCTTCTTTCCATGTTGAACAGATTCATAATACTCCTTAATCTGCTTGCTATGGCTAACACCCCAATAGCTCTTAACTCCTTCACCAAAATCGATACTAACGTTCTTCTCGTTATCACGCGTAATGATCGTACCGTCGTTATAAGTCACCGTACCTTGGTCACCATACATCTTGGCGATTCCATTCTCACAGTGAAGTTCAATTTCGACTGGTGCATCATAGCTGTGATAGTTAATCGCATAAAATGAAGCCTGAATACCATTCTTGAACACAATAACGCCTTCTCCAATATCCTCAACGTCGATCATCTGGTGTGTACGGTTCTCAATATGTGCATCAATATAATCAATTTCATCATTAATTAACCATCTCATTAGATCGAGGGTATGAATCGCTTGATCAATGAGAACCCCACCGCCTTCTTTATCCCATGTACCTTTCCAATCGCTATGACTGTAATATTCATCTGTGCGTTTCCAAGTCACGGAACATCTTGCCCCAAGAACTCGTCCCAATCTACCCGATTGCAGTTCGTTTCTTAGTAATTGTGATCCAGGATTATAACGGTTTTGGAAAATCACACCGAAAGTCACCTTATTATCCTCACATACCTGAATCATATGATTCGCTTGCTCTACGGTAATACTCATTGGTTTTTCTGTAATCACATGCTTACCTGCTTGCGCAGCATAAACAACCATCGGTTCGTGTAAATAATGAGGTGTGCATACATGTACCACATCAAGATTAGCTTCATTAATCATTTGCTCATAGTCTAGATAATAGTCACATTTGAAGCGCTCGGCAGCACGTTTAGCACGATCTTCCTTGACGTCACACACGGCAACGACTTCTGCAAGTCCACTGAGCTGCACGGAAACTGCATGCATCGGAAAAATATTACCGCATCCAATAATACCTACTCGTTGTTTAGTCATTTGTTCTCACCTGACTCCTTCTATTCATTCATGTAGTTATTCTGTAACCACTTCATACTTGATGCAACGCTTTCAAGAGGTGGATTCTGACATACGTCCTGCTCTACGATCATCCAGCCAACATTCGCAGCACCTGCTGCATCAATGACCGCTGATAAATTAACTTCTCCCTCACCGAGTTCAACAGTTAGTGGTCTACCATCCTCTAGCGTTCTTAGATCCTTGAGATGAATCAATGGAATACGTCCTGCATATTGTTGAATGGTTTCTACAGGATCATAGCCTGCATATTTAACCCAACACACATCTAATTCTATGGTTAATTGTTCTGGTGTAGTCCCAGAGGAAATTGTATCGAATAATAGATTATTATTTAATTTTTCCGTGAATTCAAAGTCGTGATTGTGATAACCGAATTGAATGCCATGCTCTGCAAATCTACGACTAGCTTCTATAAATACCTTCAGCGTCTCCGTAATAGCTTGTTCAGAATTCCGCTGTTCTTCTCCTAAATAGGGACAAATCACGTACTTAGAGCCAATTGCTACATTCATTTCGATTTCTTCATCTAATGCGTGAATTAATCGATCAATCCCAACATGACTGCTAATACCGATTAGATTCAGTTCTTGTAATAAATCAGCTAATTGATTAGGTTCTAGTCCACCATATCCAGCGAATTCAACGCCTTCATAACCAAGCTCTGCAACCTTCTTCAGTACTCCAGTGAAATCATTAGCTGTTTCCTCACGTAACGTGTACATTTGCAAACCAATTCGCATTCTTTCCATTGTTTCCCCTCCATCAATCAAGTGAATTTGTTCTCTTCTCATCTAACCACATCTCCTATATAATGTGAATGAATGATACACCAATTACATGAACAATTTGGCTAAATCTAAAATAAAGGATGATTTTATTTGATACAAATAGAACAAGAGGAGCCGATCGACTATTTTTTTGCTGGGTACTCTATGCATCATAAAACGTATTATTCCAACGAACGCTCCGGAATCAATCATTATTTATTGAGATTGCAAATCGAAGGCAGCTGTTATGCATGGCAGAATAACACGCATACACTTGTTGAGCCAGGTGACCTTCTCTTATATAAGCAAGGTAGTCCATATGAACTGATTATCGGTTACAAGAACCCAAACATGAATGAAACTCTTCCTAAAATTCAAGCAGCTGACTATCATTTGATGATTACAGGTCCTTGGATGGATAGCTGGTGGGAGTCAAACAATAGACCCGGCATCGTTAAAATTGGACAAGATGAGCGTGTTCTTAGTATATGGAGACAGCTTGTTCAAGAGAAGAGAAAGATTGATGATCAAGTGGAAGAAATCGTCATGCATTTAACGAAAGCACTTCTTTACATCGTGGATCGATCGATTAAGGAACGTCATACACTATCCACTAAATCACGACAAGTAGGCAAAGCTTCGCGTATGAAGTATTTTATTGAACAACATGCGACTGAACCTTTCACAATTACAGAGGTTGCTAATTATGTTGATCTTAGTGTTTCTCGTGCTGTTCATTTATTCAAGGAAGCCTTCGGACAATCGATCATGGATTACACCATCATGGTCCGTCTATCAATGGCATGCGAACGTATTGAGCACAGTACACTGAAGCTGGAGCAAATCGCTGAGCTCTCTGGTTTCCAAAGCTACAGCTACTTCCACCGCACATTCAAATCGAGACTCAGCTTATCGCCGCAGCAATATCGGGATCAGACACATCAGATTGATGCTCCTAAGATTGATCAATAGTTATTTCGATACCACTCTTCTTCACAAAAAACAAACGCTTCTCAGTTAAGTTTGAGAAACGTTTGCTGGTTAATATCATCTTAATACAAATTAGTTCTTAAAATAAATCACGGTGAATTTTGATCACAATTTTTTTAATTGACATAGGTTCCTTGACACAGCAACATGGGCGATGTACATCAGTTGGATAGAATACGACAAACATTCCAGGCTTTAGGATAAACTCGGTTCCATTCTCCTGATCAGCTTCATAAAATTGAATATCTTTCTGGGCTGAATAGACTTCTTGCACTGGCAACTTATCCGTATAGGCGAGCCACTCCATTTTCTCTTCACCGCTTACAAGATATTGAACGTCGATATAATTGCGGTGCGACTCAAGCCGCTGAATCGAACGTTGATTCGTTATAACCTCTTGAACGAGAGCGAACATTGCATCCCCTTCAATTTCGTACTTGCCTACAGGCTTGTCCGCAAGATTCTGCTCATGTATAAAATCAATAGCTTTGCGTATCACCGCTGGATACATCTCACATTCCTTCTGAAAAGATTGATTATCTGTAAGGATCATAGTCAAATACCTGCCTCTCGGTAATTGTGAATATATTCATTATTGGGGCACCAAATCATTATATCATGAATATAGGAGCTGGTTGCATGAATCGAATATTTGATGTCCATGATTTTGCGGTATTTTCTGCTTATTCGCTATCTCACATCATTGCTTTATCCATTCTCGTCTGCTTAGCCACTTTACTATATATAGGACGGCATTATCTAAAAAAAATGCATAAAGAAAATATCGTTCGCTTTATCTTAATCGCAACACTCGTATTATCTGAACTATCTCTTAATGTCTGGTATATTTGGCAAGGACGCTATGATGTTAAGGATACATTGCCGCTTGAGCTTTGCTCGGTTTCTCTTTATCTATGTATCATTATGTTGATCTGGAAGAGCCGCTGGATTTTTCAAATTGTCTACTTTACAGGCTTGGGAGGTGCCGTGATGGCCCTGCTAACTCCAGCGCTTGATTATGCTTATCCCCATTTTAGATTTATCGAATTTTTTGCCGCTCATATCGCCATTATCTTATCTGTTCTCTATATGGTCTGGATTGAGCAATATCGACCTACCTTGAAATCTGTCTTCATAACGATGGGCTTTCTCAACATTCTACTAATCATTGTTGGAAGTATTAATTGGCTAACAGGCGGCAATTATATGTTTCTTGCTGGCAAACCGACAACTGCCTCTCTCTTAGACATTCTAGGTCCGTATCCATGGTACTTGATTTCACTAGAAATCGTTGCTCTTCTCTTATTTATGCTCTTATATATACCGTTTTTCAGGAAAAAGAATAAAATAACCTTTTGAGACAAATTTCTAGCGTCAAAAGGTTTAAATATTCTATAAGACATGCTATGATTGTATCAGTTAAAATTACATGGATTTCTCCTCAAAGGGGAGTAGCTGTACAGTAAAAGTCGTCATCACGGGAACGCTAGCGCGATCCTCGGCTTTTCTGGCAACGGATTACGTTGTTTGCGAGACCTTTGCCGATTTTTGGCAGGGTCTCTTTTTATTGCCCGATAAAATGGGTTGCGAGGTTTTCATGTGAAAGTACTATTCATAGATATAGGGGGAGTTCATCTTGGATTTGTTCAGTATTGAATTTTTGACTGCACTACTATCAATTATCATCATTGATTTAGTGCTTGCCGGCGACAATGCGATCGTAATTGGTCTTGCAGCACGCAATCTTCCAAAACAAGATCAGAAGAAGGTAATTGTGTGGGGAACAGTAGGAGCAGTTATTATTCGAATTATTGCAACGATATTTGTTGTAAGCTTACTTAATATACCTGGTCTACACCTGATCGGTGGTCTTGTACTGGTCTGGATTGCAATTAAACTCGTTACTGAAGAACACGAAGAGCATGATATCAAAGCTAGTGTCAGTATCTGGGCTGCAGTTCGCACGATCATTATAGCCGATGCCGCAATGGGATTAGACAATGTACTTGCAGTAGCAGGCGCCGCAGATGGTCATATCCTTCTTGTCGTCATTGGTCTTATGATCTCCGTTCCAGTCGTCGTATGGGGAAGCACTCTAGTGATCAAACTTATCGATCGTTTCCCATGGGTCATTATTATTGGCTCAGCCATCCTTGGATGGACAGCTGCTAAGATGTTCGTAGGTGAAGAATTCCTTGCACCCTACTTCACGAACTCATTCGTGAAATATGGATTTGAATTAATTATTATTGCTCTTATCGTATTTATCGCAGTCAACAAGAAGCGTAAAGCGAGTGCAAACACACAAGCGCATGTTGGAACAGCAGTGCACGAGAATAGATAACATAAAGTTAGTCATAAACAAAGGCAGCTTGATTGGAGTACAACTACTCGTCAAGCTGCCTTATTTATTAGCATCAATCTCGCTATAAAGTTCAATTCATATAAAGTCCAGCTGTTCTGATCACATATAAATTTCTTCAATCTCCAAAGATCTCTCTGCGGATAAATCAATAAATCGGTCTTCAACTTGTATTAAAGGACGGAAGTAATCGGTATTATTGTTCATGATAATTTTGCCCACTTCACCCGTATGTAACAATACATTCTTGCCAATAAAGTTTGGTAACATATGAGAGATGAAGGTATGTGCAATAGGCGCATCAAGTTTGGAAAAGCTCAATTCAAATAAGTACTGAAGCACAGTTAACAGATCCTGCTTAATATGATGAGGTCGATTGCTAATCATCCCGCTATAGATATCCGCAACAGTGATAATTCTTGTATAGGGATGAATATTAGTACCGCTAAGCTGAAAAGGATATCCACTTCCATCCATTCGTTCGTGATGCTGAAGTGCAGCTAACGCTATCGGGTAAGGATAACCCGATTTATGTATAATTTCATAACCGTAGTTCGTATGTTTAGCAAGCAATTGTTGCTCTTCATCCGTTAACTCCTCTTGCTTACTCAGCAGTTCAGGATCGATCCGACATTTGCCAATATCGTGTAAATATCCGGCTGTCCCAATCAGTAAAGCTTCTGCCTCTGAATATCCAATCCAAGTAGCAATATGATACGATAATATGCCCGTTTGAATGGAATGCTGGTAAGTATAGTCATCTTTACGATTGAGAACGAGTAATAACTCTACAACATCTCGCTGCTCCTTGAGATACTTAGTAATAGGAACGAATGATTCTTGTACAATTCTATCATTAACTCTACCAGAAGACTGAGCTTCAGCAAATAATTGCTCCGTCCCTTTAATTGCTTGGTCATAAAGAGGTCTTAGGTGACGAAATGATTCTTCTGTCAGTACATTATAATCATTAAATGGGATATCTTCTTGCTTCGGTGCCACATCAACATAGGTTACTTGATGCCTTAGCAGCTTAGATATATCTTGTTCCCGAAGCTTAGTTCCGCTGGATAATAAATGAAGTCCATAGGAATTAAATGTATCTATTAATAAGCTATCACCAATGTTCAGATCCATCACATGCACTCGCATAGAATCAGGCCATCCTCTCAATTTCCACAATAATACAATAATGATAACATACACAATTTGTATGAAATATGGGTAAAAGTTACTAATTAGTGCTTTTTTTAGACACACTAAATACACTTTAACAAGGCTTCCCGACCTATTTAAATAGACTCTACTCTCTGCCTAACCGATACATCTGTCTCAAAATTAGGCAGCATTAGGATACCTATCAATATCGTACCCATACTTAGACCTATATTGACCCCGTACATCATCTGATAACCTGCATATTTCTGAATCATGGCAAAGAGTGGCGGATAGACCAAATTGGATACCCCAAAGCTCAACATGGACACAATCCCATAACAGGTCGGTACTAGATCATCCGTTACTAACTTCCGCAGGTATTTAAATACGACAACTAGAAATAATGGGAAAGCAATGCCATGCAATTGATCGCCTATTACAACGATTGGTAATATACCTGTTGATACACATATAAACCGTAGCGTTGCACAAATAAACACGAGCAAGAACATTTTCTTCAAATCCATGTTTTTGAGATAAACACTTATGACGATAAACATCAGAAACTCCAGAAACACTCTAACTCCAACACTCATACTGAAGATCTGATTCGATAACTGGACATCCCCTGTAAGTTCAGTGAGATAGGAAGAGAAGGCAAAATCCACGCCCATATAACTCCCAAGGCCTACAAAGCTCATGACAAATAGGACAATAACAAATTTATTAGAGAACGCTTGTTTATAATTGGGTCTAACATGCTCAGTCGGGAATCTAATTTTATCAAAAGATAGCGATATAATTACTGCGCATATAACAAGGAATACAAGGCTTAGGACATGAAGCAACGTAAATCCTGCAAGACTGATCAGACTTCCTCCTACAAGGACAACACTTCCAAGACCAATAGAACCCCATTTACGAACCTTGGAGTACTCAAAGCCTTTATAAGTCGCTATTTTCTCAATATAAATTTCGTAAATACCTATGATCGGTATGCCTAAGCAGCCGTACAGGATAGCAAATAAATAGATCCATTCTTGTGAAACGAAGAACATCGTGATATTTACGACAGATAATAGTCCAATATAAATAAGTATAAAAGCATTCTTATCTCGCACCTTCGCAAACACATGACTTAAATAAGGCTGCGCAACAAGTGAGAATAAGGCTCCAAAAGCGACTACTGTACTCACTTGCTCTAGATTAAGCCCTACCCCCTGGGTTAGAAATGGATAATAAAAGGTTGATATAATACTTGCCGCTCCAAAATAAATAAAGGTGACGATAGAATAGCGCCTCAGCATGTACGGCTCTCCTTATACAGATTGCGTAATCCCAAAATTAACCAGACGCTATAAGCATACCATTGAATGAACTAAATTAGAATCTGCTAGACCTTAATGTTTCTTTTATTAAGCCGCCTATTCGTGGCACTTCTTACGATGGAATAAATAACTGCAAAGGCCGGAATACCGAGTATCATCCCCATCAACCCAAATAAGCTGCCGCCTATTATCAGGGCTAATAGAACCCATAAACCACTCAGTCCAATTGAATTACCAACCACTCTGGGATAAATGAAATTCCCTTCGATTTGTTGTAAAACAATAATAAAGATGACAAACCAGAATGCTTTGGGTGGATCGATCATCAGAATGATAAACGTACTTGGAATCGTTCCAATATAAGCTCCTAATATAGGCACAATACTAGTGACTGCCACAATCACACTGATTAGAAATGCATAGGGCATAGAGAAGATCGACATCCCAACAAAACATAAGACACCAATAATTAATGCTTCTGTCGATTGACCCGCAATAAACCCACTAAATGCTTTATTCGTTAGAACGCCAATTTCCACTGTCTTATCCGCCTTATTTTTCGGTAGATAAGCATACACCAACTTTTTGCATATCAGAATGAGCTTTTCTTTGCTTAAAAGAATATAGATCGATAGCATAATTCCCATGATTAAATCTAAGAAGCTAGCTGTAAAATTCTTCGTAAAGGTCAATATATAGGGAACTGAATTCGAAAGCAGCTCTCCAAGCCTCTGAACGATTTCCTTCCAATTGATTGTAATTTTATTCCACAAATCACCTTCAAGCTGATATTTAACAATTAGATTCTCGATAACCGTTTTGAATGACTCGATGTAATCCGGAATACTTGAAGTCAGAACAGATATGCTTGCAAATAACTGAGGAACGATAAACCAAGCTAGTATCACTAGAATTAGAATCGATGTTAAATAGGTAAAAACGACTAGAAGAGGCCTCTTCAGCTTATTCCAGACCGCATTATTATATTTATTCAGCCTTACAAATAATCTCTCTTCAAAGAACTTCAATATTATATTGAGTAAAAAAGCGATAGCAATCCCTATAATAACTGGATTCAGTAAGTCCAACATATCAACCACGAAATCAAGCACTAAGCTTAAATTTGTAAATAACAAATACAACAGAACGGTATAAGTTGCTATCAAAATATATTTTTTGTAATATGAATTATCCATCTGATCTCCTTATTTACTCACAAATCTAGCGTGAGAATTTGATAGTCTTAGTATCTCTAACCCTCTCTCTTTTTATACTTATAGGTAAGAGTGCAAAACTAATCTGAAAGAAACGATCCATGCCCGAATCCATTTCGTGTGTTAAATAGGTGACAAAACAAAAAAATGATTGATTCAATCATTTTTCTGATGTATTATTTCATTATGATGATTGATTATGTTCATAATGATAACATTCGAGGAGGCTTACATTTATGTCTTTAACCTATACGGAAACAAAACAGCAATATGCCGCACTTCAACAAACTTACGACTACATGCTTTCAAAGCGTGATGAGTTGTCCGAATTTTTCCAAAAACAAGCAGTAAAATCAGTAACATTCATCGGTTGCGGTTCAAGCTATTGCTTAAGTGAATCCGCTGCTTTCTCAGTTCGCTTGCGTGCTGGTTTACCTACAATGGCTCTAGCTGGTGGAGATCTCATGCTTAACCACGAGTTATATAGCTCAATCCTAGAGAATACACTACTTATTGCACCTTCCCGCTCAGGCAGCACAAGTGAAGTTGTCGAAGCTCTTAAAGTCATTGAGCAAAACAAAAAGGTTCCAGTTCTATCCCTATCTTGTGTAACAGATTCACCTTTATCTCAAAAAACTGATTTTGCATTAGAATTGCCATGGGCATTTGATCATAGCGTCTGCCAAACACGTACAGTCACTAACCTATATGTTGCCAACCTGATGATTGCTGCATTCTTAGGCAACGATGAGCGTTTAATTGCAGATTTACAAACAGCTATCAGCCAAGGCGAAGCTTATATGGAACGTGTAGAGAAAGCGATTGTACAGGCAGCAGACTTCGACTTCAATCAAGTTGTCTTAATTGCAGACGGTGAATTAACCGGACTAGCTAGCGAAGGTGCTATTGCATTGACCGAAATTGCTAAGATCGAAGCTCACTCACACCATCTATTAGATGTGCGTCATGGTCCTATGGTAACGGTTGGTCCAAAAACACTTGTGATTGCTGCACTAACAGATAAAGGTAATGATCACCAACGTAAGCTTATGGCTGACATCAAAGCACGTGGCGCCAAGGTTATTGCTTTTGGCGACCATGCAAGTGTAGTCCCAACAGAAATCGTTGATCTTGCTGTTATCTCCGATAATAAGCTAGATATCGCAGCACAAGGAATTCCATTCATTTTCATCCCTCAAATTGTTGCTCTAAACTGTGCAGAACGCCTAGGGATCAACCCTGATCAACCTGACGGTTTGACTGCTTGGGTGAAGCTGTAATTGCTATAATCTAAATAGAGTTTATAGAGTTGATAGAATTGAAATGCAAAGCTATCATTCTTAAATAACAAGGTGGCTGTCCCTTAAGGTTTATGACCGTGAAGTGACCCCAAAAAGTTAGACGGATTATATTCATTAGGCAACTTGTTCGGCATGAGCCCGGTACTGTACCGGGCTCATGCCTTTTAATTTTGCTTTAATCCGCTTGTGATTATAGTAGTCGATATACTTCGCTATTCTTCCTTATTGTTATGTTTCCTGCTTATTATCTAATCGGTCGTAATATACCTTTACTTCGCTTTTATACTTTTCGTAAATATCATTCATGAAGATAATATATCTCCTTTTATATTCATGACCACCCAGTTCCTTCGGATCGGGAAGGATTCGAGAAGTATACTGATTGAGAACCGAGTTTCGTAGCAGGTCCTCCTGCATTTTATTCCAGTAGGCATCGACTTGTAGCCCGTAGACGTTCATCCAATACTCATGCGCCTTCACGGTTTCCGTATCTGTAGACTGCTTGGCTTCTTCGATCTCTTTATCAACAGAAGCCAGATCTGCTTCTATCCCCTGCTCCACCGCTTCCCGGTATATCATATGGAAAATGAGATTACGCTTGATCTTCTCCGCATCCGATCCAGGCGCCATGTCCTCCTTCACCATCTGCTTCGTCACTTTATAATCACGGAACTCCGCAACGACATCGGTGTTGTCCTCTGACCCACCAGTCAATGTCGCACAACCGATAAGCAGCAAGCACAACATACCGATAAAGGATGACTTTAGGGTACTTGCACGAAAACTCACGATCATCGATATCCGTTTACGGAAATAGGTCGAGGCTCCAGAGAAATAAGCCGTGCGAGGACCGCTATGTGACTGACCGCGCGTTTCCAGTAATTTAATTAAGGTATGCGCGTATGGTCCAGCTTCTCCTGCGCCAAGAATAGATAACGCTGCCGCATCGCATGCAAACTCTTGATCAGCACGCATCCGGTAAGCCGCGTACCATAGCAAAGGATTGAACCAATGCAGTGCAAGCAATATGCTCATCAGCCAATTGACCGTAATATCACGGCGCTTGTAATGGACCAGCTCATGCGTGAATATATGCTCACACTCTTGCAGGCCGTACGAAGAAGAGGCATTCTGCGGCATCAGAATTACTGGTCGCCATACACCATATAAAGCTGGTGTAGCAACGATATCCGTCTGCAGCAAAGGAATAGAACCACGAACGCCCATACGCTGTTTGCATCGTTCGAGAACAGTCGTCATTCCTGCATCTTCGACAGGGAGAGACTTCCTGACGAGTAAGGCGAACTTTACGTTACGCTTGAGAAGAATCCCCCCTACCAAAGCCACACCTACCGCCCATATCCAGAACAAGGACTGCGCTACTATTGACACATAGTCCCCGACTCCACTTGGCACGGTGCTTGTAATGATCATCTGTTCGCCTGCATACGTAACCCCGCTTGCTGGTAAGGAACGAATTTGATCTGCAACCACATGCGGATCGCTATATCCATCCGGTACGTATTGGAATAAACTGACTGGACTTTCCGGTGTCCACGGCAGTATCAGCTTAAACAGTAGGATAAACCAGAGCGCATACTGCCATTTAATTGGAATTCTCCGTCGCAGAAGCCCTGTGACCGCAACGATCGCCAGCACAATAAAACCTGCCTCTGCCGAATTGTGATAGTTCCATTCGAATAGAGGAAACAATGAGAATCCAGAGGTCAATGTTATCGCTCCCTCTCTTCAAGCATCCTTTTCAACTCTGCAATATCGTTAGGCGTCAGTTCCTTTTCGTCTAGAAAATGAACAAACATCGGCTTAAGTGCACCACCGAACACGCGATCTAGGAAAGAATCACTCTCCGCCCGCACCGATTCCGATTCCGAGATAAGTGGATAGTAACGGTATATTCTACCTTCCTGCTCGTATCCAAGCGCCTTTTTCTTAAGCAACCGGCTAATTAAGGACTTCACCGTCGCAGGCTTCCAGCCTGTTCTTTCACCTAACGCTTCGTTCACGTCCACAGCGGTGAGCGGTGAGTCTGCCGCCCAGAACAGCTTCATCACTTCCCATTCCGCCTCAGAAATTCGTGGCATTTCGGACATGTGCGCTACCTCCATCCATCGATTACGAATGTAATCCGTAATTTGTAATTATAGATTACACTTGTAATCGTTCGGTGTCAACTTTAAATATACGAATCGGACGATGCTCTCTGCAGTTAATTCGATATTCTCCTTCCCTTTCTCTAGCGCTTCCTCTAAGGAACAGGCACCTCTCATAATGCTGAAGATCACATCTATGCCTTTGTCGTACAGGACATCAACATTCTCTCCCACCCGGCCTGCTAATGCGATTACCGGCTTATGGTACTTCTTCGCCAACATTGCCACTCCAAAAGGTGTCTTGCCATACTGGGTTTGAGAATCAATGCTGCCTTCACCCGTCCAAACCATATCAGCAAACTTAATTTTTTCTTCCAGCCCCGTGGCTTCAATAACTAGATCAATCCCCTTCTTCAATTCACCGTTCAAAAATACCATCAGCCCAGCGCCCAATCCTCCTGCAGCCCCGCTTCCCGGTATATCAGCAATGTCTTGATGGAATTGTTCCTTGATCACCCGGGCATAGTTTCTAAGATTATGATCCAACTGTTCGATCATCTCAGGAGTAGCTCCTTTTTGTGATCCGAATACATGTGATGCACCATTCATTCCACAAAGTGGATTCGTCACATCGCAAGCAATCTGAACCTGGATTTTCTTCAACCTAGGATCCATTCCCGAGACATCTATTCTTGCCAGCTTACCAAGCTCTCCGCCGCCAAAGCCCAGTTCATTCCCAGCTTCATCATACAGCTTCCCTCCTAGAGCCTGGATCACTCCAGCACCGCCATCATTCGTCGCACTTCCACCTATGCCAATGATCAAGTTCTTAACTCCCTTATCTAGGCAGGCTTTGATCAGCTGACCAGTGCCATATGTTGTCGTGAGCAGCGGATTCCTCAGAGCAGGTTCAACGAGCCCAATTCCGCTGGCGCTGGCCATTTCCAAAATCCCTGTCTCCCCATCTCCTGATATTCCATATAGCGCCTCTATCTCATTCCCTAGAGGTCCCCTCACCGGGATTGCAAATATGTGTCCGTCAGTAGCATCGACAAGAGACTGCATCGTCCCTTCACCGCCGTCCGCCATAGGAACATGGATACAGGTTATGGACGGATCTACTTTTTTTATTCCTTTTTCCATGGCTATGCAAGCTTCCTTAGCGGTCATACTCTCTTTAAAGGAATCCGGTGCTAGTACAATTACGAAATTGTTTTTCATCATGAACCTCGATTTTTCATATAATTTCCAACAATACTTCCAATTCGAATTATACACAAAAAAAGCCCTGATGCATTTAATTTCATACATCAAGGCTTTGTTTGCGATGAGCAGAGCTCAATCCCGTTTTAAAGGCACCACCATGTTCCAGGTATTAACAGCCTTTGTGAACTCTCCAGGTCCATCCGCTGTCGCACAAAACAGATGCGTTGGCTTATTATCCTGAAATAAGATAAATGGCCTCTCGAGGCTGCCCATTACCTGTTCCGCTCCATCGTCCCAACTGATCCTGCGAGAATATGACTTTTGCCCTTCTAAGAAATCCCACTTAATTCCATCATTTGATTGTGCTATTATCCCACCATGATACTCACCACAAATATTACCCGTCATATCTTTCGCAATCATTTCGTAACCACCAGGCACCTGATAAATAAACGGATCCTCCAAATTATATTTCTCTGATGGGAAGATATTCTCATCTGATAATGCAGTATAAGGACCCATATAATGACTTGCACTTGCAACTCCAAAAGACATCTGATGACTATGCAAGAACGTCGTATAAGGCTTTGACTTGTATGTTCTAGTTTTGTAAACAAGCAACACGGATCCATCTTCATGGATACACGGTGCCGGATTAGATGTGAAAAAGTTATCGAACTTGTCAGGTCTAGGTTGCAATATAGGGCTATCCAATCTCTCCCATGGACCGAATATACTCTTAGAAGTGGCAAGTCCGATCCGCTTATTGGCACGGGCGACGATACACCTTGGATCATTCAAGTCAAATTGTTCATCCGCCGATACATCCTTGAATGGGTGGGTTGACCCCATATAGTATAAAATATAGGTGTCCTTAAATTTAAGAATCTGTGGATTATGAGTACTTCTTCCATCCCAGTATTCCGCTCCTCTGCTAGGCAGAACGACTTCTTCGAATTGATAAGGCCCCTCGGGAGTATCCGATGCAGCTCGTACAATTTCAGATGCAACAAGCCAGCCTGGGTGCATAGGCAAGTCTTTGGTCCATCTTGATGCAAACATGTGGTATCGATTGTCTTCACCTTTTATTACAGATCCACACCAAACCCAGTAGCCTTCCATTTTGAAACCACCATTTCGAGGTGCAGGAAGCATTTTTTCGGAGATTTTCATGTTACTTATAGCCCCTTTCAGCTTTCAATTCAATCATCGATTATCATCCAGCCGTTTAGCTACTCGATGCAGCATCTCAACGGACTTCTCAGCCAATGAACCATCCTCGTAAATGCCAATGTTAATCGTAACAGCAGCACCTGTTTGTTTGCAGGAAAGGATGAATTCATAGAGTTCATCTTCTGTAACCTTAGGTTGTACAATCTCACCAGGCGCTTCCCAATGTCCCCAAGCACAATCGATCCAAAATAAGGCATGCGGCTGCATCCCACCTGGAAGAACCGCAGGGGGATAAGTTCCGAAGCTCGCCTCACCTGCCAGATAATCCTCCGTTTCAAAAACATATTTTAAGCCATTAGCACCCGAACACATAGCAATAGCAGCTTCGGGATTTCCTGCCCTTGATGCCGCAAACCACAATTCTTGATCGAATCGAGCGTTATTCCATCCTTTTGTCCTAACGAAATCTTTTTCATCAGCGTTATAACAACCATCGTACCACCAACCATCAATTAAACTACCAAACTTATTGGCATATTCCCTAACAAACTCCATGTATTTCCCCATAAATTCGCTTTTATCAGATGGATGTGCATCCCAGCCAAAAGCTTCTCTCATTCTATCAACACTTGCATCAAGCTCGGTAGGGAGGTAAGCAATAAACCTCATACCTGCTTCTTTCACACGAGCAGCAACCTCTAGTCCAAGATCACGTTTTGAACAACTGCCCGGGACAATACTTTCGAGAAACTTATTATAGGAGCAATAATAGCCCGTATTTTGGCCTAATGTAAAAATCAACCAATCTGCACCTGTATATTTGATTTGCTCCATAAACTTTGGCATATTAAAACGATCAACCATTCGGTTAAAGTCTGCTTCGTGCTCCCCTGATCTGGGCTGTGTATGGCTTAAATAATGCACCATCACTCCAAAGTGATTGGCATCCTTCATCCATGCTGCGTTTCCTGACATTCAAATCTCCTCCTAATTTTACAAAACGAGTAGTTTAGAAATATATTATTCAATCACCTACAAGAGTCAATCTGATCAGTGCACTATCATAATCTCCTTTGAGACGCAATAGAATTCCTCTCGACATCCATCCTTGTCCGCTTCGAATTTCACCCGTTTCACTATTGCAATAACGGCTTGAAGGGTCAAGTCCACGAAGTCTTACCGGAAGGGCAGGATGTCCATAATGCTGCGCGTGACGGAAAGTAAACAGAACGACCTCTTGCCCATCCTGTGATACATATTCCACCGCAGTTACATCTGATTGCTCTGGTGGAGACAGCCTATAGCATAGGCCTTCCTGAACAATCGGACGGATCGCTTTATACTGTGCGATATACGCCGCAGCTTCCTTCATTTCTTGTTCCGTCATATGATTCAGATTCATGCCTATTCCTAATGTCCCCATCATTGCAGTATGGAAACGAAACTGTAAGGGAATCTGACGACCATTCATGAAGTTTACGTTCTCTGTCACCCAACAAACCATTGATTTACTGTTATAAGCATGCGAATGACCCCACTGAATACGCAATCGATCAAGCGCATCCGTATTGTCGCTAGTCCAGAATTGATCAGCATAACGCATGATCCCCATATCCACACGTCCGCCTCCGCCAGCACATGACTCAAATTGAACCTGTGTATGCTTGGTTTGCAGCCTCTCCCAGATATCATATAGCGCATGAACATGACGCACCCATACTTCTCGATCACGCCCCATCTCTGTCTCAGGCCAACCTGGCTCACTAAAGTATCGATTCATATCCCACTTGATAAAGGAAATATCGTATGTAGACAACAGCTCGTCAACAGCATGATATACATAAGCTTGAACATCTTCTCGAGCCAAATTCAGAACCAGCTGATTCCGGCCTTCTGTGCGATGACGATTCGGAAAATGATACACCCAATCCGGATGATTGCGATATAAATCACTGTTCGGATTCACCATTTCAGGCTCAACCCATATACCAAAGTCCATTCCAAGCGATTTAACATAATCGATCAGTGAGCCTAGACCATTTGGAAACTTGGTCTTGTTTACATACCAATCCCCTAAGCCAGCGGTATCGTCAGCTCGAGCTCCAAACCATCCGTCATCGACCACAAATCGTTCAGCTCCAAGACTCGCCGCTTTCTGGGCTAAAATCCTTTGATTTTCTTCGTTCACATCGAAATAGGTTGCTTCCCAGGAATTATATAATACCTTCCTAAGCTGATCTCCATTACGAAGTACATGCTTCTGCTGGTAGCCATGCAGCTTCCGACTAGCGTCTCCATATCCTCGTGCAGTATATCCACCTACGCTAACAGGGCTAACAAAAGTCTCACCAGCCTTGAGAAGCCAGCGAAAATCAAAATCGTTAATTCCTACTGCGATCTGCAAGAATTGATACGGTGTTCGTTCTGCAACGACCTTCCAGTGCCCGCTGAAAGCAAGTGCTCCATAGTATACAGAACCATTCTCTTCAGTCGTTTCACCAAAATCAATCATAAAGAAAGGATTGTGATTATGCCCAGTTATCCCTCTGCGGGCTTCAATCACCTTCTTGCCTTCTAACAGTAACTCACGACGAAGCTGTGTCTCTGCTCCCCAATGACCTGCTAAATAGGTTAGTCGATACGACGGATAGACAGGCATATGCCAAACCGCACTCATTACCTGCTCTAGCACAACAGATTCTTGTCCAATATTGGCAATCTCCACCCATCGTTCAATGACATCGAATTCGTCATATGCACGATAATGGACCGTAACTTGCAATTGCTTTATGACATCCCTTAATACAATCTTCAGCACATTATCTTCAATCACACTACTGTCAAATCTAAGTACGACATCACGAGAGCAATCTTGAAATTCGACTTTAAGACCAGGCTCTGCAAAATTTAGTTTTCCCCATGGCATTATCTCTTCTCTGCTGATTCCTTCTTCCGATTCCCAGATCCAAACATGCTGGTCAGATGCTTCAAAAAATTCATCCAGTGTATTTAACTGTTCACCCCAATAAAAATGCTGCAGTGCTCCATTTGAATCAACATGAATGGCATAATCGGCACGATGAGTTCTTATTACCCAAATTTTATTATCTTCAACGGTTAATATAGACATATATAACCTCCTACTTAACAAAGGGTTTATTCATACCAAAATCCTTTAATACCTTTTTCAAGCCTCATTAAAGCTTCCAAATAGAAATAATCTCCCCAGATCATATAATCATCAGGAGACGAATCTCCTCTAACATGGTAGGATCCGCGTCGAATTAGTCCTTGAGCCTCTTTGTCATCCATCGTTGAGTATCCTTCTATCAAAGAGTCCGTCGCACCCTTTTCCCTCAATTTCTGTGCGCCTTGGTATACTGTCCCGGTGTCAATCCAGTCACCTGCTTGAATCTGCGTATGAAGCTAGATGAATTCGCATACCCCACATGCATAGAAATTTCATTAAGGTTTAAATCACTCGAAATTAACAGTTCCTTCGCCTTATTCATTCTTAAAATCGTTGTATAATCGATAATTGTTTGTTCAGTCTGATTTTTGAAATACTGGCTTAAGTTCGTCAATGTCATCCCAAAATGATCAGCCATATTTTGTATGGAAAAATCGCAATTCATAAAATTACATTGGATATATGAAACCATGTCTGTGATAAGGCTTTGATCCTTTACAGCCTTACTTTCACGTATAATGGTACATATTTCAGAGCATATGCCTTTAACAAGGTTTGTAAGATCTTCAATCGTCTCAAATTCAGCAAGCATGGTGGCATCTGGATACTCGTCTTTTGGAAGCAGAAGTTCCTTGTTGATTTCTGTAAAGGTCCTCCAGATGATGTTCAAGATGTCAAAGCAAAGTCCTCTTGCAACAAATAGAGGAATGTTGCAGGTTTTAATATAATTTATGATGTTGTTCAACGCATATTCAATTTCCAGATCATTGCCCTGTTTGATCAACCTTTTCAAGATATCAAGCTCTTTATGTGGATAGAAATCCAATGAATCATCTTGATGGGATAATTCATCATTCGTAATAATGCTGCCATTCCCTTTAACCAGACGGTAGTCTAGTGCAGCAGAAGCTTCCACATAGGACAACGGGATGTCTTTTAGATCGTTGTATACGTTTCCAACCCCAATCGTGGTTTGCATATCTAACGTTTCTTTCAAACGAATTTGAAATGCAGCAAGATTGACCAAGAGACTTTCTGATTGAATCTCGTCTACAGACAAAATAAAAACTATTTTCTTTTGATCCAGATGTTCCCTTACATACCCGTTAAAATAAAGGATTGCTGTGCTTTCGAATTTATCCAATAGATCTGGAACAGCCAGAGATTTTATTAAATCAGGGGTATGCAATAAAACGATAATCACCAAATAAGAAGGATTTTTAAAGGATATCGCAAAGGGTTCCCCTTGTTGTTTTAAATCCTCCTGCGTGCTAATCCGGCCCTTGAGAAGATTCTCCAGAATGAAGTCTTTGGAAGCAACTCTGGTACTGGATATCAAATTTTTATTCTGATCGGAAAGATAATCAATCGTATTTTTTACAACATCGAATTCATTTTCATTTTTGTTTGTATGCTGTAAAATCCTGGATGCATAGTTCTTCAAATTATAGATTGGTTTATAGTTGATTCGCATATTGTAATAGATGATAATACATCCAATCACTAGAAGCAGGATGACCAGCAGAACAAAATTGACCTTAATTCCATCCGTTTTTTGTAAAACCTCTTTCATAGGAGTCAAAGATACATATTTCCATCCCGTATCATCAGATTTCAAAACAGACATTAACATTTCCTGATTGTCCACTACAACCGTTCTGGTAAAATGATTCTCATCTCCGCTGCTAAGATACTCTTGAAGGATGCTCTCAGGCATACTAATAGAATTATTTGAAGTAATAACTTGATTATTCTGATCCAAGATCATTATGCTTGAATGATATCCACCATAATTTTCTTTTATAATTTTAGTAAAATAATTCTCATCCACCAAAAAAAGCATCGTTGTTTTCATATCAATTCCCAAACTGGGAATGGGATGAATAAATGTGATTATTCTTTTGGATTCACGATCATACATCATAACATCCTCAGCAGGACGCACTGTAGGAACTTTAAGCGAATTGATATCTTCCTCAAAATCCTCTTCTTTCCAGAGACTATATCTGAATGCATTATTTATAAAGAATGGAATGGTATACGAACTTGTACTGGAGTAAATATACGAATCGCCTCTGAAGTAGATAATAATATCTTTTATAAAGCTGTTCGAAGCTAAATATGTGCCAAGTTCATGTTGCATATTGATAGCAAGATTAGGATCATTCAAAGCATAATTGAAATCTACGCTCGAATTCATTTGTATATAGGTCTTAATTTTTTCAAATTGCTTAATATTGGAGTCCACGACATACATGACTCTATTTAGCGTATTTGCGTTATTCATAATTAACTCGTTCTTAAGTACACCTATGAATTGATTATTTACAAAAAACGCAGTAATTAAGATGCAAATAAATAAAATAATGGCATATGACATCAGATATTTAAAAAATAAAGCTTTTTCCTGTATGAAAGATTTCATATCATCAGTCCCTAAGGAAATTTATTATTCTAAATAATAGAGTTTACGGGCTTAAATCACAATAAAAAAAATCCAAATTCTAAAAGAAAATTCTAGCAAGGGCTGAGGATTTGCCTCAGCCCTTGCTACTTATTCATACATTGACTGCTATAGTAATTGGTTTACCAATCTCAGGTTTTCCTGGCACTTTTATTGGAATGACACTCCATTCATTTTCAATAGAAACCCCTTCACCCTTAACTGGAATTGATAGATAAATGATTAGTTCATCCAAATCTATATTTTGGTAAGGATCACTTACAGTTACAAACAGCTCATTTCCCTGCTTTTCCAGCATAACTACAGCAGGCTCAGAAACTTTCATATTCAAGGTATCTGTAACACATACGGCTTCATTATCATAGAATACGGCTTGAATAATGCTATTGTTCTCATTGGCAACAGCTTGTAGTCCAGTCGTGTTGGAAATAATACGAACAGGATTTGTTTCCAAAAATTGCTCCGGCTCTTGATCACCCATGTACATTAAATATGAATACATGCTTTCAATAGGTGCCTGTCCATGATTCACCCACATTTGGCATATTGGAGATAACTCATTTTCTGCCTCGTCATTAGTAAAGTTCAACAGTTCCCAATGGGTCTGCCTTTCCTCTGCCAACAAGATGACTTCTCCGGAAGTATGTTCAGGAAGTACCGCATAAAGAATTCCATTCTGCTTTACCCAGGGAATATCATTGCTGGACTCACCCTCCTTGAGTGTTACGATTACTCGTTTATTGTCCTTAGTGAAAGTCTCATTTGAAGGACTCCCTGACTTATGAAATAAAATATCCGTAGCCCACTTCGTCTGATTGATCGTGGTCCAGATCTCACTGCCCAAATCCGGTTGATTATCCGATATTCCAGCACCAAGGCAGACAATAGTATCTTCCATGATGAAATAGCTTTTATAAGCCTTTACACCGAAAATCTCTTTACTAAAATCTAGATGTTGAACACCAGCTCCATCAATTTTCCTCTGGTTATCTTTCTCAAAGATAAATCCTGCCGCACCGTTGTCATTGCGGGCAACTCCTCCTGCGTAAGGATGTATACTGTTATAACCTGACCAGTTGACCTCGGGTACAAGCCTAGCAGTCTCTATATGGCGGGCTGTTATACCGGGCAAGGAGGTTATTTCCCATGCCCCTTTGCTTGCAGCCCATTCATCACTATCTCTAGCTATTACATAGGAACCATCCGCTGTAAATATGTTAAGCTTATCTGCCATAATATGAGCAGATTCTACACCATCGCAACGATTCGAAGCCATGTTTACATAAAAATAATACTGATCTGTCTTCTTGATTAAATCATCATTGTTCCAGAAGTAACGTACTCCTTTGTAATAACCTGAAGGATACCCATTCATTCTATGAATATCTTTGTTAGCAAGAAGATCGTTCATTTCTTTTAACTGCTCTACTGTCAATAAATAACTGAAATTTTCTATTAGCAACTCCACCATTAAATAATAATTGCTGAAGTTGTCTTTAGTCTGCTTAGCGAAATTATGCCTGGACTGCATGGGTGCATGCAAATCCTTATATTGACTCCAGCTGATTCCCCGTATAAAGTTAATCAGCCAATTAGCATCCTCATATTGAATCTCTTTCTCCCATGGTGTTCCTTGTAAATCCTTTATAATGCTTAATCCACTTATTATACCATCTATCGGATAACCTCTATTGTAGGCTTGTGGACCATGCCCCCAACCGAAACCATCTGCACATATTCCTTCGTCCCAATAAGACTCGTGACTGTTGGTATATGAAGTCGGAGTAAGAAAATGACTGACCACATGAGTAAGCGTGTCTATCATTTCTACCGATTTAAGCATTACGGCTACATAAAATACAGGACGGTAGGTCAGAGCATTCCCACCTACCCACCACACATGGTTTCGGAACCGCTCAGGGCTGATCGGATGGCTATCCGTATGATCACCACGAAGAGGCAACGTCCATGCCTGAAACGAACACCGACATAATTGCTTATACACTTCCAATGTCAAAGGATCTCTAGTAGTTCCCTGTTCAACTGCTTCCATATCGCGCAAAAAGAAAAAAAACATATTCGTGGTAGCATCAGGTATAGCAAACACTGAGCTATGAAACCGAGTAGGTCCCTTATCCTTCCTGTCTGCCTCTTTTTTACAATAATTAGCAATACCTTTAAATAATCTGTTTTTCAAATTTTCGTCATGTAAGGCTGCTTGACGAGCCCAATGAAACGATTCTGAAATAGCAGTCAACCGCAGGATTGCATGGTAGATGTCTCCAAAGGAATCATCCAAATCTTCAAATCGACCATCTTCTTTTAAGTGTAAAATATAATTCTCACACTTATCATAACCTGCATATGTTTTAGTACGAAATGGAGTATACGCAATTTGCCTTCGCAAATCTTCTAATGCTTGCATCTTGTTAGAATACTCCTGGGTAGTGTTCTTAACTAATTTATGAACACATTCATTGCATTCTAAGGCACTGCTCCAGTAAGATTCCGGAATCAGATCAGCATTTATGTTTTTATGAGTATCCATTACACTTCCTCCTGTTGTTTTCGTACCATTTAATTTGGATTTTTCATATTCGAACCGTATCGTCATAAATTTTTCTACCCTGTCCCGCTGGGCCAGCTAACTCAATCTGACCATAGCCAGTTACCGCTTCTCTTGTTCCGTCACGTGCTGGATCAGCATAATGAACGAACCACTGCTCCAGTCTCGCCTTCATAGCTTCACGTTGCTGCTGCACCTCCGGTGAGTCGACCAGATTATTCTGTTCATTTGGATCATTCACCAAATCGTACATTTCGTGTGGACCGTACGGGTACCGATGTACATATTTCCATTCACGGCTCCGAATCATCCGCACTGGACCGTATTCATCGAAAATGACAACTTCTTCACGCCCGTTTCCATCTTCACCGAGCAACAACGGCAGAAAACTCCTACCTGGAAGTTTATCTGCATCCTGATAGTCTAGTCCGACATAAGCCAAAAGAGTCGGCATGAAGTCATAAGCGCTGACTAGTTCATCACATACACGTCCCTGTGGAATGAAGCCAGGATGGCTAAAAATCGCCGGAACTTTAACAGACGTATCAAACATATTCTGAGGGAACGTACCGTTCCCTTTACCCCAAATGCCATGATGGCCGCAGTTAAAGCCATTATCACTCATGAAACAGATGAGCGTCTGCTCGCGGATTCCCATATCCTCCAACTTGTCCATGATTCGACCAATATTGTGATCCATGGCGGTTACCGCTGCAAAATAACCTTTCAAATTTTCCAATGGATCATCTGACCAAGGGGCGGTTTTTATAGACCAAGGATGCTTGGGCTCCTGAGGACAAGTTTCAAATTTGCAATCATTATATAAATCGACGATATCCTTCGGGTGATTATCGATCCAAGGGCTGTGCGGTGCCGTATAGTGCACGCTCAAATAAAACGGCTGACTCCCACTTTGCCTATCGAGAAACTGAACCGCATCCTCTGTGATGACATCGGTCAAATAATCTGGTTCGTTGATCATCTTGCCGTCTCGAATCATTGGCGCATCATAATAAGCACTGCCCCCTTCCTGATGAACGTACCAGTGACTGAAGCCTTTCTGTGGCTTAATACTGTCACCCAAATGCCATTTGCCGCTTAACCCGCAAATGTAGCCATTAGCTGCCAATATTTCCGTATAAGCTGTCTGGTCTTGCAAATATTCGATCGTTCGCTCACCGATACTACCTTCTCTAATCCAATCATGAACGCCATGCTGTGAAGGCATACGTCCTGTAAGAAGTGACGCACGAGCGGGCGAGCAGACTGGAGAGGTGCAGAAAAAATTTGTAAAACGTACACCTTCTGCGGCAAGCTGATCCAAATGGGGTGTGTGAATTTCATGATTTCCAGCGCATCCTAACGCCCACGGTCCTAAATCATCGCTTAGAATACAAACGATGTTTGGTTGTTCTGCATTTAGTTGATTCATACGAATAGACACTCCTTAACCCTTTATTGATCCAATCATAACTCCCTGGATAAAGTATCTCTGAAGAAAAGGATACAAGATCAGCATCGGAACCGACGCAACAATAATGACACCATATTTAATCTGCTCCGCAATGGCTTGGCTTTCTTGAATCATTGTAATATCATCGGTCATAGCAGACATATTCTGTGACTGTAACAGGATGGATCTTAAAATTAACTGGAGCGGATACTTCTCTGAATTATTTAAATAAATCATTGCGTTAAAATAATCATTCCAGTGCGCCACACCATAGTAAAGAACCAACACTGCAATCACCGCTTTGGACAAAGGGAGCACCATCGAGATAAAAAACCTTAAGGGCGAACATCCGTCAATAGATGCAGCATCTTCCAGTTCTGGCGAAATATTGGCCTCAAGAAAGCTTCGCGCTATGATTACATTAAACACACTGACTGCACCAAGGATAATCATCGAGAGCGCTGTGTCACGAAGCCCAAGATTCTTGACCAATAAATATTGGGGAATTAATCCTCCACTGAAGTACATGGTGATCATAAGTATAATCGTAATTACCTTGCGCCCAGAAAAATATGTACGAGATAAAGGAAATGCAATCATCATGGTCAATATAACATTCAGGGCAGTTCCTACCACCGTATAATAAATCGTATTAGCATATCCCCTCCATATACTTGAATCCTTAAAAATCCTTAGATAACCATCGAAGGTCATGTTTTTGGGTAACAGAGTGACATTACCGCTAACCACATCTTGTGGATTCGATATGGAAGCAATTACAACGAAATATATAGGATATAAAATGATGAGTAGAAGCAATCCAAGTATTAGATAATTTATGGTATCAAATATGAGATCCCCTCTGGATCTTCTAATTGTTTTCATCGTCGCTCCATTCCTTCCCTACCAGAGACTGGAACCGCTTATTTTTTTAGAAATACGGTTTGCACTTATCAGAAGTATAATATTGATCAATGTATTAAAAAGACCAATGGCAGTTGAATAGCTGAACTGGTTGCTTTCCAGACCAATCTTATACACATAGGTTGATATAACTTCAGATGCATCAATATTTAAGGAGTTTTGCATCAGATAGGCTTTCTGGAAAGCTACATTCATAACAGAACCCATTTTGAGAATAAACATAATGACTATAGTTGGCATAATTCCCGGTAAATCTACATGCCGGATAATCTGAAACTTGCTAGCCCCATCTACCTTTGCAGCTTCATATAATTCAGGGCTTATACCTGATAGAGCAGCAATATAAATAATGGTTCCCCACCCAGCATTCTGCCAAACACCTGACCATACAAAGATGTCCTTCCACATACCCGGTTCTGCCATGAAGAAAACTCGTTCTCCACCGAAAGCAGCAATGATATGATTAATCAAACCGACACTGGGTGACAGAAATATCGTAAACATACTGACGAGAACGACCACTGATATAAAATGTGGTGCGTATGTAACCGTTTGTACGAGCTTCTTGAATCGTTGGCTTTTGACTTGATTTAACATCAAGGCAAGTATAATCGGTATTGGAAATACTAATAATTCATAGATACTAACACCAATCGTATTCTTTAACACCGGCCAAAATTGGTACGATGAGAAAAATCTTTCAAAATGCAGAAATCCTACCCAAGAACTCCCCCATATCCCCTTGGAAATAACAAAATCCTTGAATGCCAGCTGTATTCCATACATGGGAACATAATCAAATAGGATAATATACACTAGTGCTGGTAAGCACAGCAGGTATAACTGATAATCACGAAACATTGCTTTTTTATAACCCCTGTTCTTCGTGACTTGTGTATAGTCTCTTGTTTTTGCATTATTCTTTGATGCCAACTCCACAGTCGTCCAGCTCCTTCCTTGAGACATATCATAATGATTTCTTGCATAAGTAAAAAATTCCGCTTAGATTTATAATCCAGGGCTTTCACCGCTTTCACGATGAAAGCCCTGAAAGAACATGCGATTACTTGATAGCCATTTAACCGCTTCCTATTTGATTTAACAACTCTGCAAGGTTAACTGTTGTATTTATTATTATTTCGCACTGTCATAGGCTTTCTGGGTAATTTGCTCAAACTCGTCCATCCCCAGTTTTTTCAACTGATTTAAGTATGCATCCCAATCGGCATCAATTCCCCCGTTAAAGATCCATTTTGCAGTCATTTTGGTTACATATGGCTTTAAATCTGCTGATATAATAGCGTAACGTTCTGAGTCTTTTGTCTCCATGAAAGGATTCATATATACCTCTTTTGGAAAATAAGGACTGTATATTGCTTCGGCTTCTTCCTTAGTTATCACGCTGGGTGATTTTTTATTCGGTGTAAAATCACCTGCAAGTAAAATGTATAGAGAGCTCTGTGCAGGTGTATCTGCCGATTTTTCAATCGCAGTATATGGTTTCCCGTCCGGCTTCATCATTATTTCAAATTGCCCATTATCCATTTTTTTAATGTACTTGTCATATGGTCCATTAAGATTTTGAATCGATGTATCGTTATCGTAATGTAAGTCGGCCCATTTCAATAAAATTTCCGGATTTTTTGCCTTGTTAGTGATAGCAAAAGCGATATTGAAATTCACTGGGGCCACCCTTTTCGCCCATCTTTGCTCGCCATTTGGACCTTTAAGTGGAGGCCCATAAACAAATACATCACTGCCAATAACTGAATTATTTTGATAAGTTGACCAGTTTAAAGTGGCACCTACTGTAGGAACTTTACCTTGAATCTTTGCGTTGTATGCAGGTGGATCCATGGTAAAAGCTTCTTTATCGATCAGTCCTTCGGAGGCTAATTTATTCAAATAGGTAATAGCCTCTTTAAATTCTGGCTTACCAGGTACAAACATTGTTTTACCATCTTTTATATCAATCAAATCTTGAGGCATTACAAGTCCGCTAAAACCAATAAATGATGAAATTCCATTAATTTTATCTATCGCACCATTAGTACCAAAACGGAAGGTAAAAGGAATTTCATCGTCCTTGCCGTTGCCGTTCAAATCCTTAGCTTCCTTGACAGCTTTCATATAATTATAAAATTCATCTGTTGTAGTTGGAATTTCCATGCCCAGTTTATCCAGCCAAAGCTTGTTATACATCAATGTGTCATTGGTATTGGTTGTGCCTTCACTATAACTAGGCAATCCATAAACATGCCCATCAGGTGCTGTCATTTGCTTAAGTAAATCAGGGTTCCGGGCTATCAGTTTAGTAAAATTAGGCATGATATCCTCATTTATCATCTCTTCTATGGGGATAATCAATCCTTGAGAACCGTAACTCATGTAGTCACTAGTTTCAATAGCCCAGCTTCCATAAAAAGCGTCCGGCAGATCGCCACTGGCAAAGCCTAGACTTCTTTTCTGTTTATATGCATCCCCTGTTCCCCAATCCTGCCATTTAATATGGACATTAGACTTTGACTCAAACTGCTCGTTCCAAGCCGTCAATGTCTCGAAAGGTTTAAAACCATCACCCCTGGATTGTACAAGAGTGTACTCCATCTTTTCCTTTAGAGGAAATTCCGTCGATTTAACAGTTGATGACGGGTTCTGAGTCGATTCCGATCCCGATCCCGTATTTGCTTCGTTGCCGTTTGAACAGCCTGTTACCAATAATGAAGCAAGTAAAGTGAATGTAAGGAATAAGGATAACTTCTTTTTCATATAAACCCTCCTATGTAATTGAGTTGGTATAACTAAGGCAGATCACAAGCATGTACCGTTGCTTTCTCCCATTGAACCCTCCCTTTCGCATCCAAGTACACCGTCAACAGCTAATGTAAGCGCTTAATATTCATGCCCCTCTGATTGGTATCAGGTCAGCAGCTCGGATGTCTAAGTGATTAGTGCAATGGCTTACTACGTTTTGCATGATTTAGAATAACATCTCTTTTTTCCGAGGTATATAAACATTATTTTTGGCATATGCAGAATTCCAAACCACCTTGTAATCCCTTGTTTTACAGGTAGTTTGATCAAATGAATTCACCTTCCTATACAAGCATATTTAATTGCATTAAATATGTTTTGCACTAGTATAATCCAAAAAACCTTGATGTGTATAGCTTTACACACCAAGGCTTTTTTATTTGTCTCATTTATAAGTATCAATAGTCTCAATATTAAATGCTACTCACAAATCTCTATTTATTAATTCCAACTACCTACATCGACTTCATCGCTTTCCTCAACTCTTTAATAGATGGGCGCTTACCATACAGCAGAACTCCTGTGCGATAGATCTTCGCTGCAAGCCAGCCTAGTAGAGCGATTGATGCAATCAAGATACCGATGGATAAGGCAATTTCCCACCAAGCGGGATTGCTGAGACCGATACGTAAGAACATGATCAGTGGGGCAAAGAAAGGAACATAAGACATTGCAACTATGAACGGTGCATCCGGGCTTTGCAAGCCGAAGATAGCGATGAAGAATCCCGCCATAATGAGGAACATCATCGGCATAATCGCCTGACCCACATCCTCAATACGGCTAACGATCGATCCAATTCCCGCTGCGACCATCGCGTAAATAAAGAATCCACCTAAATAGAAGATAATGAAGTATATTAATAATTCGAATGGAATGGAAGATAGATCAAGGTTCATTTCTGCGATCATATCTTGATTAAACGGTAACATGAGATTACCGAAGGCAACGATCACAAGGACCGCAATTTGCACAATTCCAAGTAAGCAGACACCAAATATTTTACCGAACATCTGATGAACTGGAGCCGAGCTTGTGATAAGCAGCTCCATGACGCGCGAGCTTTTCTCTTGTGTGATGGATGTTGCAATCGAACTACCATAGGAGATAACACTCATATAGATTAGAAACAATAAAGCATAGACAAGTCCAAATGCAACAGTCATTTCTTCTTCGGAGCGACCAGAAGTGCCAGAAGTATCACTTGTTTTAACTTGAACGGAGTCAATAGTTACTGGTGTTTGGAGAACCATAAGCTGCTCTTGCGAAATATCCTTAAGCACCATATTCGTCTTGATCGCTTGCAAAGCAACCCCTAATTCAGATTTAATGCCAGTTTCCATACTGCTTGCTTCTGATTTATAAACGGCCTTAGGGAACCCAGCTACAAGCTCATCACTAATTTCAAGATATCCCTCTATCTCACCAGCTTTAATCTGTTCTTTCCCATAGCTATCATTCGCTTCCTTACTTCCGGCATCGGGTAAATTCACAATGGAAATTCTAGGCTTCTCCTGCACTTGATAGTAATCCGTTAGCTTAGCTGCAATCTCGGCATTGTTTGCAAAAACACCTATCTTATCCGCTTTTTGCTCCTCACTACCAGAAAAGCTATCAATAATGATCGGCAGATTAATAACCAGTGTTACGATTAAAGCAAGTATCAAGGTCATCACCTTAAATGACTTCATGCTAAAATTGCTCATAAATGTAAATTTAATAACCGTAAACATTTTATTCATGAGAACCACCTACCTTTTTGATAAATATTTCGTTGAGTGTCGGCTCCATCACTTGAAAACGATTCACTTGTGTCTCTAGCATAGCTTTCTCCAGAATCTTACGAGCTGCATCCAAGCTATTAATCATTATTTCATATCCTGCAGCATGCTCTTTCACAGAACGAACACCTGTAATGTCACTTAATCCAGCGACTGGTGCTGCTGTCTCCAGAATCACGCGCTCCTTAGGAAATGAATTCTTGATCTCCTTCAAGCTTCCTTGTAGAACGGTATTAGACTTATGTAGGATCGTAATGTTTTCACATAGTTCCTCAACATGTTCCATACGGTGACTAGAGAAAAGAATGGTTTTGCCTTGATTACGGAGTTCCCTCACCGTATCTTTCAGTAATTCCACATTGACCGGATCAAGACCAGAGAAGGCTTCGTCTAGAATCAGAATTTCAGGATTATGTATAATCGAGGCAATGAACTGGATCTTCTGCTGATTGCCTTTGGATAATTCTTCGATTCGTTTATTATAGTTTTCGGGTACTCCGAACTTCTCCAGCCATTCTTTAAGTACCTGATCAGCCTGCTTCCTTCCTACACCTCGGAGCTCTGCTAAGTACAGTAGCTGATCACACACCTTAACCTTGGGATATAAGCCCCGTTCCTCCGGCAAATAACCCATCATGCGATACAATTCTTCACGATACCCTTTACCTTTCCAAATAATACGACCTTCATCTGGATAAATAAGTCCTAGAACCATTCGCATCGTTGTCGTCTTACCTGCTCCATTACCACCTAGCAGACCATAAATTTCCCCTGGCTTAACCGCAAGCTTAATGCCATTAACTGCCGTCTTTTCTCCAAAATGCTTCGTAACGTTCTCGATCTGTAAACTATACATGGCTTATCTCTCCTCTATTTATAGTTCTTTTCAACTATATGAATTAGAATTTCCTGTAAGTCCAGTGCCTGTATGCTCGTCACATGAATACCAAGCTCTGCAAGCTTATCCCCCGTAGCTCTAGCATCTGAAGATACAAGTCTTATAAGTGAATGCCCTTGCTGTTCAATCGCAGCAATCTCTTGCCAGCTTGCCACTTCACTTGGAATCCCATCCGCCCAGAACGCTTTCCAATCACCTAGAAGCACATCCTTCTCGAACGTCCCAAGCACTCTTCCCTCATGCATATAAATAATGTAATCAGCAAGTTGTTTAATCTCATCAAGTATATGTGTAGCGAATACAATAGTTTTATTCGAATCTTCCATAAAATTAACAAGTTCGTCGTGTATCAGATGTGCTGTTCGAAAATCCAGACCATTCGTTGCTTCATCTAGTAGTAATAAATCTGGTTTAACAGCTAAAGCAACCGCGATAGCTAACCTTTGCTGCATGCCTGTTGACAGCTTACGAATCTTCTGACTTCGTTCTAGGCCGAGTTTTCCTGCAAGCTCCCAGAATAATCGATCATCCCACTTGTCATACCAGCTGGAAGTAAACTTCTCTAGTTCATCTATCCGATATATATCATAATCTTCCCAGAAATGACGGACAGAGGCATAACCAATTCGCTGTTTAATCGCAAGCGGATCTTCACTATAATCTAAGCCAAACAATTGAATCACACCTGTATCAGGCTTAAGTGCATTCATCATTAAGCTGAATAATGTACTTTTGCCTGCACCATTCTCTCCTACAATTGCGTATACCATACCTGTCTCGATCGTCAGATCGATAGGACCTAATTGAAAGGCATCTAGTCGTCTATTTACATTATTAATTGTAATTGTCTTATTCAAGTCCATTCGCTTCTTCAGTCCTCTCCCCTAGCTTCCGTTAAAGCTTGCTCAAATAAATCTCGCAGCTCTTGCTCGGTACATTTCACCCGAAGTCCTGTTTCTATGGCTTCCTTCATAACAGCTAATACAGCATCTGTCCGATAAGTTTCTCTAACACCAGCACCTACACTTGCTACAAAAGTTCCCGTTCCCTGCCTCGTTCGAAGAATACCTTCATTCTCTAAATCTTGATATACTCGCCTTATTGTTATAACAGAGCAAGATAGATCTTTGGCTAACTCTCGAATAGAGGGTAATAGAGTTCCCTCAGATAACTGCCCGCTAAGAATTAATGCTCTAAGCTGTACTTCAATTTGGTAATATAGCGGTTCTGCACTATCAGTTGCAACTGTTATGGGTATTCTCAATCGTCTCACCTACTTTTCTGCTAAGATCCACTCCTGATTATAAATATAGATCTCTCAATTTCATTCTACGTTGTAATAGCTTAGCCATAAGCAAGGTGACTAACGCCGCTACTCCCAACGATAAGCCTGAGATAACCCATCCACTTACCTTTATGATATCTAGCACCACATGCCAGATCGAAATTCGATAAACAAACGTAAGAATCCCACACCCAATCATAAAACATCCAGTAATCACACAACTCATGATAAAGTAAACTCTGCCATGAAAACCAAGCTCCAATAAGATATAAATGCTACCAAACATACATGAGTATCCCATACAGGTCATGATTAATTGAATAAACTGAACACCTGTAAACCCATGTATGTCAAACAAATTCCCCCATAATCCAATTGCACTAAATATGACTACATACATCAAGATCAACGTAATTATATGTTGTATGTATCTACCGAATATGATCTGATTATTTGATATCGGCATTGTATTTAGGTAGGAGTTTCTTTTGGTAAACAAATCTGTTTTGTAATATTTCGTTAAATAATTGCGCCCCATACCGAAGCCTAACGTCTGGAACATTAGGAGAACTATCATATTATGCAGGAACGTAATATTATACGCCACTCCCTCTGCCTCCATTATTTGCTTCACTTGATCATAGGTTGTTATTCCAATAACGATAGCAAAGCAGATAATCATTGCCCATAAGTAAGTCCACTTATCCTTCGTTAAATCACGCTTGGCAAGTTTCCAAGCTCCAGCCCCTAATGACATGTTCTTCACCTCATTCAAAAAATTATGTTTATTCTTGATCTCACAATGCTGTACCCTACTCCTACTTCACCTTGCTTCACTTTGCTTAACTGTTATGTAACTGTATCTACTGTATATATCTATATTAACAGTATACTCGGTAATCCAAATTATTCAAGAGGTTTATTCAAAATTATTACTGAAAGTTATCAATTATATATCAACAAAAAAACAGCCACCGCATTTCATGCGGTAGCTGCAAAGTAAATCATCTATTACAATCCGAATATAACATCTATCATTGGCTTAGTTGTTCCACCAGGGAACAAGATATAAAGCAGTGTATATACAAGCACACCTGTTGGTGCTGTAAACATCCATAATGTTGCTGCTATTCTTCCAAACTTCCTATGCTTAGCAAAACTTTTTTTGTATGCAAGCACAAGCGTTGTGAGCCCGAACACCGCACTAATCGTTGCTAGTAAGATGTGGAAGGTCAAGAATATTTGATAAGCTACCTGAATGTTATGAGGACCATTAAAGGTAGTGTTTCCTTCAAAAATAGTCCTAGACATATATACAGTAAAGAACATTAATGCAAACACTGCACCCGTAATCATCAGCTTCTTATGCGTCTCTTTATTCCCTTTAATGATATGGTACCAACCAAATGCAACAAAAATAGCGCTAATAACAATAAATGTCGTCGAAATCGTAGGTAAAATATGCATAGCTTTAATTCCCCTATTCTTGTATTTTACGCGTGACTTAACATAATTCCCTCACTTGGTTCATCTGAAAGCTCTTCTGGATGTTGCCTACGTTCCGCTCGATACCATTTGCGGAAAATCGTATACAATACAATACCATATACAATCTCCTGAACTATTTTCATGATGACTCCACCAAGCTGTTGATCATCTAGCACACTATAATAGGAGAATGGGAACGACACATCTTGATACATCCCATATAACAATTGTCCCGCAAAGATAATAAGTGCACATGCAGGTGTGAGCAGAATACCATTAGCAAAAATGTAAGCCATTTTCTGTAGACTCTTCATACCATTAAAGTCTCTATGTGTTGAATAAATGGGGAACCACATTGCAAATGCCGAGTACATCAACATTAAATGATAACCGAATAACGCAAGCTCATTCTCCATCAAATAATCCATAACCAATGGTAAATGATAAATGGAAAAACTGATATTAAAGAATAACAATGAAATAAGTGGGAAGGTAGAAACTCGAACAATCATGCGAATCCATTTGATTTGAAAAACTGGCTTTAGTGACCATTCCGGTAGTCCAACAATAATGAAGATCGGTACGACCAAATAAAGAATCGATTGTTGGAACATATGTAAGCTAAATAAGTAATGATGACCATAAAAGTCGATCGGACTTCCCTGCATAATATAAAACAGAACGAGTCCAATTGCAAACAAAGTTTTCCGCCAAGTCTCAACCTCAGAAGAATCTTTAAAGCTATCCCTCCAAGGACCGACCATTCGAAAATAGAGAATACCAACCACGATTATGAATAATAATAGAATCGGACTCCACATATCAAAAAAACCATTCGATACTTCCATATGATTATGATTCATCACCACAATCTCCTTCCTTACTTAAACTCTTGTTGTAATCTCTAGCTGAACAGTTATTTCTTTTGAATAAAGCAATAGAGACAACTCCTCTTAAGAAACAGCCAAACCGTCGAATACAGAACGGATGCGTTTCCTAGGTGAATCAGAGCGTACAAGGTTAACCCTTATCTTATTCTGATCACTCTACAAAAGAAGCTGCCTCTCTAGCCAAACACGATCAAGTGTGGTGGATCTTACCACCACATCCAGTATAATGCGGTAATTACAATAGGAATAATGACTACAACGCCGCTAGAAATAAATATAATTGGAATGATGTGATCTTTATCTTTCATATGCATCCAATACGTAAGTTGGAAAATAACTTGAACGATTGCAAGACATACGATCAAGACGAGTACAAACGCTACATCTAGACCTCCATAAAGAACAGCAGCAAAAGCAATCATCGTTAGAACGATTGATATAATATAAGATAGTACATGTGGTGATAGGCTGTCATGCTTGTGACTTTTGGCTACTCGATTAGATCCTTGTGCTTCTGTCATGTCGTTAACCTACCTTCCCCATCAAATAAACAACTGTGAAAATGAATACCCATACTACGTCGATAAAGTGCCAATATAGGGCAGCTAAATAGAACTTTGGTGCAGTAACAGTAGTAAGGCCTTTCTTCAAGCCTTGTAGAATCAACAAGGTAATCCATAACACCCCGAAAGCTACGTGAGCCCCGTGGAATCCAACTAATGTATAGAAGGATGTCCCAAATGCATTAGCAGTAAACGTATGACCTTCATGAACATATTCAACAAACTCATAAATCTCAAGTCCTAAGAAGCTAAGACCAAGCGCAACTGTTACACCTAACCAAGTAAGCAAACCTTTAAGATTATGCTTATGCATTGCCATTACAGCAAATACACTTGTTAATGAAGATGTAAGCAAGATAAATGTTGTTAATCCAACCATTGGTAGGTTAAACAATTCAAGTGGTGTCTTTCCATCAAGTGTTTGACCACGGAGGGTCAAGTAAGTAGCAAACAAAGCTCCGAAGAGAACCGTTTCACCACCGAGGAAAAGCCAGAAGCCAGTAACTTTATTCTTACCTTCAAGTGTAGCTGTTTCCAGCTTTGCCGGTAATGCTTCATTGTGAGTAGTAGCAGACATTATGCTTTTACCTCCTTTTCCAGTTCTTCGGGTTCAATATGCCAACCATGATCGTCATATACAGAACGTAAGAACATACATAGAAGCAATAGAACAAGACCAGCAATTCCCAACCAAAGCGTTGTATACATAAATCCAATTGCGGCAGTAAATAGTGCGATTGAAATAATAAGCGGTAGAATCGAGCCTGATGGCATATGAATGGAACCAACTGGTTCAGAAGGAGTCATTCCTTTATTCCCCGCCATCTTCTCTTTCCAATAAGCATCTAATCCACGAACAAGTGGTATTTGTTTAAAGTTATACTCTGGTGGCGGTGAAGGAATAGTCCATTCCAGTGTACGACCTTCCCACGGATCATTGCCTACATCTTTCTTCGAACGTGAAGAAATGATCATGTTGATAATAAATACGATTACACCTACACCCATCAAGAATGCACCGATCGTAGAAACAAAGTTTCCTATATCTAATCCAGCATTCTGTTCGAACGTGAACACACGACGTGGCATCCCCATTAGTCCCAAGAAATGCTGCGGGAAGAATGTTAAATGGAAACCAATAAAGAATGTCCAGAAATGAATTTTACCAAGTGTTTCGTTCAGCATTTTACCGAACATCTTCGGCCACCAGTAGTAAGAACCCCCGAAGATTGCTAGAATCAAGCCACCAACTAGTACGTAGTGGAAATGCGCAATAACGAAATAGGAATCATGATATTGGAAGTTCGCAGATGGTACTGCAAGCATAACCCCTGTTGTTCCACCCATTACGAAAGTCGGAATGAATGAAGATGCGAATAGGTTAGCTGTTGCGAAGCGAATGTGTCCGCCCCATAACGTGAACAACCAGTTAAATATCTTAACGCCTGTCGGTACTGCAATTGCCATAGTTGCAATCGCAAAGATGGAGTTCGCCACTGGACCAAGACCTGCTGTGAACATATGGTGAACCCATACCATGAATCCTAGGAAAGCAATAAGCACTGTTGCGAATACCATCGAGCTATATCCGAACAAACGCTTTGACGAGAACGTACTAACAATTTCTGAAATAATCCCAAAAGCAGGAAGAATCAAAATATAAACTTCAGGATGCCCAAAGATCCAGAATAGATGCTCCCATAGCATGTTGTTACCGCCACGTGTCACATCGAAGAACGCGCCTCCGAACATGCGATCAAACATCAACTCTACTAGACCAACTGTAATTGCAGGGAAAGCGAACAAAATAATCGCTGAAGTTACAAATGCAGTCCAAGTGAAAAGTGGCATACGCATATAAGTCATACCTGGTGCACGCATATTGATAATCGTAACAAGGAAGTTAATCCCACCGATCAGCGTTCCAAGACCTGAGAGTTGTAAACTCATAACATAGAAGTTCACACCGAACTTTTCAGGTAATGTGGATAAAGGCGTATAAGCTGTCCAACCTGCATCAGGGATATGACCTACAAACCATGATACATTTAGTAGGATACCTCCTAAGAAGAAGAGCCAGAATCCGAGTGAATTGATGAAAGGAAAAGCAACATCCCTTGCCCCAATCTGTAACGGAACGAGTGCATTCATAAATCCAAACACCATCGGCATGGCCGCAAAGAAAATCATCGTCGTACCGTGCATGGTTGTTAAAGCATTAAATGTATCCCCAATGAACCATTGAGAATCTGGTACCATTAATTGCAAACGAATTAATAATGCTTCTAAACCACCAATAAGAAAGAAGAATCCGCCCGCGAAAAAATACATAATGCCAATCTTTTTGTGATCGACTGTTGTAAGCCAATCCATTATACCTGTATAACGTTTCACAGGATGTGCTGCGTGAGCATGTGACAACGTGGTTACCCTCCTTAAAGACAACTTATTTCAATTTTACAAATATTGTTAATTTGGTTCATTATTTAAAATTATCTAAGCCATTCAAGTACTTAACAATCTCATCGATTTCACTATCTTCTAGACCAACGGCAGGCATTTTCGTGCCAATTTTCATAGCATTAGGGTCTTTGATCCAATCCTTCAAACTAGCATCTGTGTGCTCTAGAATACCAGCAATTTCAGCACGATTACTGAAGTTATTCAAGTTCGGACCGAATGAGCCTTTATCTACATCAACTGCGTGACAACTCAAACAATTTGAATCAAACAATAACTTACCTTTTTCTGCATCAGCTGAAACAGCAACAGATTTCTTCATTCCTTGAACCCAAGCTTCAAAATCAGCCTCTGACTTAGAAACGACCTTGAAGTCCATGAGAGAGTGAGATGCACCACAAAACTCAGTACATTTACCAAGGAAGGTATCTACTTCATCTGCTTCTAAATAATATGTATTGACCAAACCACGGTTAGCATCTAGCTTACCGCCCAAAGAAGGAACCCAGAATGAGTGCGTCACATCGACTGATTCAAGTTCAATTGCTACTTTCTTACCTTGTGGAATCACCATATCTTGAGCTGTGTGAATTCCGAGAGTTGGATATTCGAATTCCCACCAGTATTGGTGTGCTGTTACCTTAACTTGCAATGCGTTCTTGTCCTGACGTAAATCGCTAGAATGCAAGAACGTGTAGTAAACCGTAGGAACGGCAAGTACAATTAGCATAAGAATTGGTACAACAGTCCAAATAATCTCTAATTTGTGACTACCTTCAACTTGCTTCGGATAACCTGTCTGTCCTTTACGCTTGCGGAATCGAATGATTGCAATAAAATACAGTGCTGCAACAATAAAAATTACGATTCCCATAATTCCGATACTGAGCTTAATTAGAAATAATTGCTCGACTGCCACTTGACCTCGTGGCATTAACGCTGAAAGTTGTGGACTTCCACACCCTGTCAATAATAGCGACATCATCGCAACTAAGGGGGCTATTCGCCACATCATTTTCAATCGTTTCATAGTCATCAACCCCGCTTCAAAACCGTTATTTTTACCATGATACTAACTACTTGTCAATCATCCTGATCACACTTTATTAAATATAAATTCAGTATACTGTATTGTCAATCCAAATAGGTGCAATGACTATCATAGTTCACAAATTGTTCTTAAAAATCAGACACAAATAATTCTCCTCTACGTAGACACATATATTTCTTGACTATATGAGTCTATTCGCAGGATATTTTCTCGTAGAAGACGAATTATAATAGGTATGAAGAAGTTTACACTTCTTCAAATAAAACGGTTTTGAACAACCGAGCTAGCTCATATACTGAAAATATACTCGACATTTGACGTGAGTTGTCCTTTCGAACAAAGGGGACAACAGCTTGGTGTCCAATTAAGGAGGGATCTGATGGTATGAACATTTTCATTTTTACTGGACCACATGGCGCAGGACGCAGAACAGTAGCAGAAATGGCTGGCTCAACACTTGGTATCAAGCATGTATTAACTTATACTTCTAGACAACCACATTCGTGGGAGACAGACGGCGATCAGTATCACTTCATTAGTAACCATGATTTTGATGAAGCTGAATCTAATCAAGAGTTCATTGAAGTCAGTACAATTAATAACAATCGGTATGGTGTTAAACGTAAGGACCTTGAGGATATACTAGAAAAAGGAAAGTCTGTTTACCTTATTTTGAATCAAGATGGAGCAGAGGTTTTACGTCAGCGTTATCAAGGGCAAGTCGTTCGTATATTCATTTATTGCGATCCTGCTTCCTTAGAGAAACGCGCACGTGCAACAAACCATAGCAATGCCGAAATTGCACTCTACATGTCCCATTATGATGATGAAATGGCCTACCGCAGCCAGTGTGAACATGCCTTTGAGAATATAGATTTAGCTCATACGATTTTTGACTTGACCAAAACCTTAGAAAGCTATTTACAGCGTGGCTTACTAGATCTCGATTGACTTGCAAAAGGGAGGGAAGCACAGAACCTACCTGTGCGAACTATAATGAAACTACTATCCATTGAACCTACACCTAGCCCCCATTCAATGAAATTAAATATGAATGAGTCGCTACCAAACGGCATAATGAGAACGTATGATCGCAATAACTACGATCAATCTCCTCCATACATCCAGCAATTACTTGACATACCTGGGGTGAAGAGCGTTTTTCAAGCCGCCAACTTTATCGCATTAGACAGAATCCCTAAGGGCGATTGGGAACAAATTCTCATGGCGGCTATCGCTGTACTTGGTGGAATGAACAGCAGTTCAGATGAAGCCAAAGCAGAAGCTACGGATGAAGCTTCTGCTTCTATATTTGGCGAAGTCTTCGTGCTGCTCCAAACATTCCGCGGCATTCCCTTGCAGGTGCGTGTGCGCAAGGATACCGATGAAGCACGCGCTGCTATGCCAGCGCGCTTCTCCGATGCGGTATCGCGCGCAGCCGCATCCAGCCTGCTCCGTGAACGCAGGCTGGACGAGCTTGGAGTTCGCTACGGCGAACTCCAGGAAGTGCTCGATGTCGTCGTTGCAGAGCTCGACGCATCCTATACAGACGAGCGCCTCGAAGCGCTCGTCACAGCCGCCACAGCCGCAGAACCAGCTGTGGCGGATCCACTAGCCAGCACAGCGGCTAGTGCAAGTGCACCCGTGCGGCCTCCGGCACGCACGGTGGAAGAGATCGCTGCAATGCTAGGCGATCCCGATTGGAAGCATCGCTATGCAGCGCTGCAAGCTGTGCAGCCGTCCATGGACACGCTGCCCCTGCTCGTTCGTGCGCTTAGCGATGAGAACATATCCGTTAGACGGTTAGCTACCGTCTATCTTGGTGATATACGGGAGCCAGAGATACTCCCGTATTTATACCAGGCACTTGAAGATCACGTGCCTACCATTCGCCGCACGGCTGGAGACACACTGTCTGATCTAGGCGATCCAGCAGCGATTCCAGCCATGATCAAGGCACTTCGCGATAATAACAAGCTCGTCCGCTGGCGTGCTGCCCGCTTCCTCTACGAAGTAGGTGATCATACGGCGCTTGAAGCACTTCGTGCAGCTGTGAATGATCCCGAATTCGAAATTCGCATGCAGATCAATATAGCGATCCTCCGAATCGAAAGTGGTTCAGAAGCTGAGGGCACTGTTTGGCAACAAATGACCCGCCGTAACGATTAGAGTTCACTAACAGATACTAGCCTTAAAGACTAAAGATACTAACAGCTCGTTATCAACAGTAAAATTGAATAACTATTTAGGCTCAACACCAAATCAGTGCTTCTAGTGCTATGTGCTATGTGCTATGTGCTATGTGCTATGTGCTAACGGGATTTTCTCCCTTTAATGTCAAATGTTCAATATGATTGATGTGAATACCGGAAATACTCCTGTTATTTCAATGGATACGGTTGATTAGATTATAAAGTCTTGTAATTAACAGGAGGAAATCCAGTTAATATCTCCAAAAAGCCGTTTTCGCTGATATTAACATGACATTTTCCCGCTATTAATAGCATTAAGCGCAACGATTTGCCGTTCTATCCTTGTCTATCAAAATAGAGGACTCGCAGGAACTTATTTCAGGTGATTCATGACCAGCTTAGCTGGCACAATCTTTGAAATATGTCTTGTGCGGCCCTCTATTTTCATTTATAGTATAAAGCGCTAATTACTTCATTTGGTTATTTGGCAATCATTATTTCGTTATCGCGATCTATTGTCTCGTTACCGAATAACCGCTTATTCAACATCAAATAATCCGTTATCTCATTATCGATTACCCGCCGTTTTATCAATCATGTATTCGCAGCGTCTCACCATGCAGCAGTATTTTCAAATGATCCTTTTGAAGTTCAAGTCGCTTCCACTCTGCATGCAATCGATCTAGAGCTTCCTTCGTGGTGTCGTCTGCCAGAGGAAATGAACCATAGTGCATCGGTACAAACCAATCTCCTCCTGTATCAAGAAAGCCTTGTATCGCCTCTTCAGGTGTTACATGCTGTTTGCCCATGAACCATTCCGGCTCATAAGCGCCGATAGGCATAAGCACTGTACCAATTCGATACTTCTCACCGATCAATCCAAACCCACGGAAATATCCACTGTCCCCAGCAAAGTAGATGGCTTTGTCACTTGAATCAGCTTCCACTTCCTCTCGTTTACGTATCACCCAGCCACCCCAATGTGTCGCATTCGTATTGGTAAGCGTCCTACGCGTCCAGTGCTGTGCGGGTACGAAATCAAACATGACTTCGCCAACTTGTGTACTGCCCCACCAGGGCAGCTCTTCAGCATCTCGCATTCCTCTCAAGCGCATCCAAGAACGTAGTCCTTCAGGGACTAGCACCTTAAACTTGCCTTTACGCGCAAGCTTGCGTAATGATGTTAAATGAAGATGGTCATAATGTGAATGGGAAATGAGGACAACATCAATCGGCGGCAAGTCATCAATCATAAGCCCAGGAGCGGACAGTCGCTTATCGAATGCCATTGAGTCTGCCCAAACCGGATCTGTCAGTATGTTTAACCCGCCGATCTGTAGCAGAAATGTCGAATGCCCTATCCAAGTAACTGTCGTTTCAGAACGGTTCGCCTGAAGATAAGTTACTTCCTTGTTCGCTGCCTGCCCAACAAAGTAAGAATGATCCTTAACTTTGCCCTTACGTTCTTTACGCCAAGCTAGTAATTCTTGAAATGTATTCGTATTTGGAACATTATCCAGATTGGTAAACCGTCGTCTAGCCATATATGTACTCAATCCCCTTCGAGCTTATTAGAAATATTCGATCATTGACATTTACTATAAAAAGAAATACCTTAAAATAGCTTAATCCAATTGCTATACATCTTAAAGTAACTGAATCAATCGACTTGTAAGGGCGATAGCTTATTTTAACATATTAAGGAGAACGATCCATGAATTCCAAAGAATTTGAAGAACAAATAATAGAAGATTATCGACGTGATGAGCGCATGATGATTCTGGTATTTGCCCAGTGGTGTGTTAATCATAACTTGAATCCAGAAGAAATCTATCGCAAAGCCTATCCGAACCAAACCGACAATCAATCACTCAAAGAAATGCTTGAATTAACGGTTCCCAAAGAAGAAGCTGGAGCCATCGAGAATCAAACCGTATTAGGTATCTTATCCTTATTTGGTAACGATGATTTAGCATCTGTAGTTACACAAGAAATTAAACAATTGAACAGAAAACGTAAGTAATTTAACTATACGAAATGAATCAATTTCATAACTGATCTAAATGCTTATAATTAAACTGAGGATACTTTCATTAACTTGTATTGTGTATCTTCCTATAAATATTTGTGAAATTTATCACAACATTGTCGACCAAATAATGGTCCCATGCTATTGTTAGAATATATAGAAAGAGAGACATAGCATCATTCGGATGGAGACGATTAGTATGAATACTGGCTTGAAGAACAAAGCGGATACATTCTTTTTGAATCTACGATTTATACTTATCTGTGCTGTATTTTTATCTAATGCGATTGAACCTTTAATCGTACGTAATGAGTCACTTCACACACTCTATGTATGGATCTTCACCTTTCACATGCCATTATTCGTATTTGTGACAGGTTATTTTGCTAAACATAATTTAAAGGGTCCGGAGAGTCGTAAGATACTGATGCAAATCTTTGTTCAGTATGTGATTTTCCAGTCCTTCTACAGCTTGCTCCAATTCTTTGTGTTCAAAAGCGTGAATATGCAATATTCCTTCTTTATCCCTTACCTGCTCTTATGGTTTCTAGTCAGCCATTTCTGTTGGCGCCTGCTTCTCCCACTCTTTGCGAAGTTGAAGCATCCTATACTACTCGCTATAGCAGTCGCTGTATTAATTGGGTATGGAAATTTTAGTGGTACATTCGTTTCGATCTCACGCACATTTGTATATCTTCCTTTCTTTATGATTGGGTATTATTTTAATTATGAACACTTTGTGCAGTTCTTGACGACCAAGTTTAGAATTGTAGCAGGTACCCTATCACTCACTCTTCTTGTCCTAATCGGATTGTTTGCCAAAGAACTCAACCCCCAGTGGTTGTTCGGCAGCTTCACCTTTGCTTATTTTGGGCATCATGAGTGGTATGTCGGTATATTCCGTCTACTCATCTATGCACTTGAATTTATAGCCGCTATTTCCTTCCTCGCCTGCGTACCTCAGCGGGTAAGCTGGATCACCGATTTCGGCAAAAGAACGGTTTATGTATTCTTGTTGCATGAACTTGTTATTCGTTCAGCAGTAGCGCTTGGCATCTATGACCACATTACACAGCCTGCACAGATGTTGCTTGTCTTAGTCGCAGCCTTCGGCTGTACGCTGCTGCTCTCACTCCCTATCGTGAAGAAGCTTGCACACCCAATTATTGAACCTCAATTTCACACGATTGTTATTAAGCGTATACCTAAGAAAATTGCTAGTCGATTGTCCATTTGGAATCATTAATTCAACTTCATTAATTAAGCTATACGAGCAGGACTTCTATTCGGAGTCAGCTCGTATTTTTTTGTTTTTATATAAGACCAAAAAGTCCGAATATGTTAAACTGTGAGAAAACGAAATGACTGTCGAGCAAGGAGGTTTTGTATGAATAACGTTCTCATTTTAATACTTGTCTTAATAAGTGGATTAGGTGTAAGTGTACAATCCGGTGTGAATGGTGAATTAGGCAAGAGAATCGGGACGATCGAGGGTGCATTTGTTTCTTTCTTCATTGGACTTATTGCCATTACGCTGATTATGTTGTTTTTAGGGAAAGGTAATATAACCGAAGTATTCACAGTTCCTAAGTGGATGTTATTTGGCGGCATACTGGGTGCTTTTTTCGTCATGTGCAATGTGTTCGCTGTTCCAAAGCTTGGTGTTGGAATCACTGTAATTAGTGTTATCGTTGGTCAAATTATCATGAGTATGATCATTGATCACTTTGGCTGGTTCGGTAAAATGCCTATACCTTTTAACTGGCAACGTGGTTTAGGCGTAGTCCTACTGTTCGCGGCACTTATCTTAATTTATCGCAGTAATACATCTGCTTCCACCGTAGCACCGAGTCAAGTCACGATCAAGGAGGGGTATAACCATGAGCAATCTATCGCAGCCATTTCACCTGAAGGATCTCATTCTACCAAATAGAATTGTTATGGCACCAATGTGCCAATATGAGGCTCTTGCCAAGGACGGAATGCCAACAGACTGGCATTATGTACACTACGTATCACGCGCAGTTGGTCGAACAGGACTCATCATTATTGAAATGACGGATATTGAGCCTGATGGAAGAATTTCAGATCATTGTCTTGGTATTTGGTCCGACAATCACATCCCTGCTTTCGCCCGGATCATTACAGAAGCTAAGAAATACGGATCGAAGGTCGCGATTCAGATCGCTCACGCTGGGCGTAAAGCCGAAGATTCCTTAGAACCCGTCGGCCCCTGTAACGAGGAAGTTGCCAATAGGAAACAGTGCAAACCACGAGCACTCACATTAGATGAAGTAAAGTTAATGGTTGATAAGTTCAAAGCTGGCGCTATTCGTGCTCTGCTAGCTGGTGCTGATACCATCGAAATCCACGGCGCTCATGGCTACCTCATTCACCAGTTCCACTCACCTGCCATTAATCACAGAACAGATGAATATGGACAGGATCTAGCTAAATTTGGAGTCGAAGTTATTCAAGCTATTAAGAGTATTATGCCAAAGGGAATGCCGCTTATTATGCGAGTATCCGCTATCGAACATGCTGACGGTGGGTATGACATTGATCATGCGATCGATATTTGCAAACGATACAAAGAAGCTGGCGTAGATGTATTCCACGTCTCCAGCGGAGGCGATGGCCCTGCAGGCAAGAAAATCGTATTCTCAGGCCGCTCGCCAGGCTATCAGGTTCCTTTCGCTAGAGAAATTAAACAAGCGTTAGGTACCCCTGTCATCGCAGTTGGCAACCTAGATGAGCCTGCTGTTGCTGAATCCGTCCTAATAAATGGAGACGCGGATCTGATCGCAATTGGACGCGGAATGCTTCGTGATCCCTACTGGGCATTGCATGCCATCCGTCAGCTAGGTGATGAAATTGAACCCCAAGCTCCATATAAACGAGGATATCCTAGTATCTAGTAATAGCTGAATCTCACTCACATGCTAAAAATCCGCATGACAACGACGAATGCAGTCGTATCTCATGCGGATTTATGTATGTTAATTCTAGTTCTGTAATTACTAGTTATGTTTCTTGAAAATACCGAAAGGCTTGCCTTGAGGCAAGAAGCTTCTGCCAAATTGAGCATTTAGCACGCAAGCTGCGGATCCATAGAAAGACATGACCGAAATAGACAGTTCAGCATATGCTGCAACCTTGTGCATCACATGTGCAGCTAGACCGAATGCATCGCATGCAAGTCCAATAAATAAGAAATCGATTAGGATAAAGATGATGAAAAGCACTTTGTTTGTTTCTACTGCAGCAAGGGTCATGTATAAAGTAAAAATCAGATAACCAACAAATGCGAATCCAAGCTGTTTCCCATCCACATCTGCAGCTAGCGCTTCTCCAAATACACCTAATTTGATGAGCCACGATGTACCTACACCGAACCAGAAGAGAGCAAATGCTCCAAAGGCTGTCGTACCGAACGTATTTCCATGCTTCGAATCGTTAATACAGGCAAACAATTGTGCGAATGCACCTAAGAAAATAGCCCAAGGAATAATGAAGGCATATCCTTCCGTCCATCCTAGCTTTTGTGATGATGCAACGAGTGTGACCATCGCAAGCCCTAACAATCCGAGTGCTGACGGGTCAGCATTTGTAATTCTGACATGATTTACTTGTTGTGTGTTAATATTCATTTGAATTGAACCTCCATGATGTGATCTATAGTTGTGACGTACATTTTCATACTCTAATTGACTTTAATTGTTGAATACCAAAATAACTTCAACATTGAATCAATTTCATAACTGATCTAGATGGATAAAAGGTATTATGAAATTGATTCTATTGTACATAAATTCGTTTCTATCTTTTGACGCGTGACATGACCATCGTTGCAAGCATTAACCAAGCAAACCCTAAGGCTGCACCAGCTAAGATATCACTAGGGAAATGAACACCGAGATAAATCCGTGAAATACACATTAGCGCAATCCACACGATCGTGAATATAGCGATACTACGAGATAACACTGGCCAGCCTTTTTCCTTAAAATAGTTCCAAAGTATGACCCCGATTAAACCATAGAATGTTGTTGATACCATCGCATGACCACTCGGGAATGAATACCCATCTGCGAACGATAGGTGCTCGACTGTTGGACGGGCACGAACAAAAATAAGCTTTAACACTGCATTCGTTACCCATGAACCCAGAACCGCTCCTGCAATAATCAGAACCTTCCAGCGCAGTTTCAATATAAACACGGCAATTAATATGAAGATAATAGCAAGGATAAGAATAGGAAGGAACTCGCCTAAGTCTGTGATGAAAATAAATATAGACGTAAGGACATCGCCTCTTAGTGTTCTTATACCATCACCTACGACGCTATCAAACTCTTCAATCCATGGAGTTTTGAACGTAATGGCAAAGAAGGTGAATATTCCAATCATGATAATAAAGGTAATGAATGACTTCCGATTCAAGCCCAAATCTCCCCTCCCAATTTAACTTCATTCATTATAGCCTAAGATAATCCCTGCCGTCTCCTCTATTGCTTTGTCCGTAACATTAATAACTGAACAATCTAGACGTTCAAATAAGTCTATAGCAAATGCTAGCTCTTCTTCAATCCTACTTACAGCAGCATATTGTGAATCCTCCGATAAGCCAAGTGTTTGCAATCGCTGTGAACGGATTTTGTACATCTTATTTGCATCCATTGTAAGCCCAATAATTCTCGAACTTGGAATCTGAAACAGCTCTAGTGGCGGCTTCAGTTCAGGCACGAGTGGAAAATTAGCAACCTTATATCCTTTATGTGCCAAATAAATACTAAGGGGCGTCTTCGAAGTCCTTGATACACCGAGTAGAACAATATCCGCTTCCAGAAGTAAATGTGTCTCTCGGCCATCATCACAGCGAACGCTAAATTCAATCGCCTCAACGCGCCGAAAATAAGCTTCATCTAATTGATGCAATAAACCAGGTTTTCTGCTTGGTGACTCCTCAAACAATTCGACTAACGCTTCCATCATTGGCCCCATAATATCAATTGCACGAATGTTGTGACGCTCAGCTTCCGATTTCATAACCGATCTTAACTCTGCTTGAACCAAAGTATAGGCAATTACACCTCTATGAGCTGCTGTATCTTCTACCAGTTCACATATTTCCTCTTTTGTTCTAACCTGTCTAACCCGGCGCATTTTGACATCACATGGTTCAAACTGACGAATAGCCGCTCGCACGACTGATTCAGCCGTTTCACCAACCGAATCCGAGCAGATGGTAATCATATGATAAACATCTACCTCTAACATACTTATGCACTTTCCTCTCATTTATAGAAACACCAGTTGACTTTGAGACTTTACCATACTCCCCAAAAACACTGTGTTTCACAACACACTAATAAAAATTTCTGTCATTCCCTTCACTTATCGAGTTAACGATCATATTAATTAACCATAGTATTATAATCCACAATACTACCGTCATCAATGCTTTTTCAAACAAGAGATTCTATTAGATGTCAATCGTAGTGCATTTAATCCATTTTCTTCTTGACGAATGGCAAGATCATCTTTATATTTAGCTTATCCACGGGTTATAACACATAATAAATTATCGGAATATTTAGTTATCTAAATTATTATTTCATTCCACTTACTCTTCATTGAATCTATTAATCACTCTTCTACCTCACCATGGTAACATCATATACTCTTCATGAATGCATCAATGCTTCATCCAGAACACACCACGACTCCCCTCTAACTTCATAATTAACCATCATCGTACAACTAATTATTAACCACAAGTAAATTAATTTATTTATGTAATCGCATACATATCCATGAGAGGTGTTATATGTCAATTAATCAGTCTAACTCTGTATTAAACGTTCAGCATCTAGAAGCTGGGTTTATGATTGACGGCCAATTTCATCATGCTGTCGATGATGTCTCATTTCAACTTAAACCCGGGCAAGTGGTTGGTGTCGTTGGTGAATCGGGATGTGGCAAAAGTGTTATGTCATTATCCATCATGGGGCTCCTTCCCAAAGGTGTCGGTAGAGTATCGAATGGCGAAGTTCAGTTGAACGGCCTAGATTTAACTAAGCTGACGAATAAGCAATTAAACCATATACGTGGCAAGGAAATTGGCATGATCTTTCAGGAGCCGATGACCGCTCTTAACCCCGTTTTTACAATCGGCTATCAATTACAAGAAGTTCTATTCAACCATACAGATATAAGAAAAAAGCAAGCTCGACAAAAAGTCATCCATTTACTTAAATCGGTTGGAATTTCTAGAGCGGATCAAATTGTAGATGAATATCCTCACCAATTATCTGGCGGTATGAGACAACGGGTTATGATCGCTATGGCAATTGCATGTGAGCCTAAATTACTGATCGCCGATGAACCTACCACGGCCCTCGATGTTACGATTCAAGCGCAAATTCTAGAGCTTTTACGTGAAATACAACTTAAAAGCGACATGGCAATGATTCTGATCACGCATGATCTAGGTGTCGTTGCTGAGATGGCAGACGAGGTTCTCGTCATGTATGCAGGTCAAATTGTGGAGCAAGGTCACATCGACCAAATCTTTCACGATCCTAAGCACCCTTACTTAAAGCTCCTTCTACAATCGATTCCAAGACTTGATCAGGAACGAGAGCGTTTAGAGTCCATTCAAGGTATTGTCCCTTCCCTAATCCATATGCCCAAGTTTGGCTGCAGGTTCGCTGACCGCTGTCCGAGTATGATGACTGAATGCAAAACTGTTACACCCACACTCTCTGACACCGGGAGCAATCATCATGTGCGCTGTTTACTGTATCAACAGAGTCACCCTACTCATACGAAGGAGGCAACAACGTGGGCCTAAAAGAATCACCTGAATCCAATTCATCCAAGCTGCTACTTCAAGTAGACAATTTGAAGAAGCACTACCCCATAACTGCTGGATTTCTTCGCAGGCAAGTTGGCGCTGTTCGAGCAGTCGATGATTTATCACTTACGGTTAAATACGGAGAGACTGTTGGTCTTGTTGGTGAGTCGGGCTGCGGCAAATCAACAGCAGGTCGAACGATTCTCAGACTGTTAGAGCCTACTGAAGGCTCGATTCATTTTCAAGGTGAAGACATCACGAATATCAAAGGTTCCAAACTCAGACAAATTCGTAAGGACATGCAAATGGTATTTCAGGACCCTTTTGCTTCCCTTAACCCAAAGATGATGATTGGACACCTGATTTCGGAACCCATTCGCAATTATAGCAATCGATCCGAAAAGGATGTTAAGGATGAGGTGATCCAGCTACTTGAGAAAGTCGGCATGGATTCAGATACCTATTATAAATATCCACATGAATTCTCTGGGGGGCAGCGTCAACGCATTGGGATCGCTAGAGCCCTTGCCCTTAAGCCAAAGCTTATCCTTGCAGATGAGCCCGTCTCAGCCCTTGATGTATCCATTCAATCTCAAGTGTTGAATTTGATGCAGGATTTGCAAGTTGATTTCCAGTTATCATATTTATTCATTGCTCACGATCTTAGTGTAGTTAAACATATCAGTGATCGAATTGGTGTCATGTACTTAGGCAGAATGGTGGAGCTCACAGATAAACACAGCTTATATGCGAAGCCGCTGCATCCCTATACACAAGCTTTAATGTCCGCTGTTCCTGTCCCTGATCCATCTAAGCGCAGTCAGCGAATTGTTCTTCAAGGCGATGTGCCAAGCCCAGCGAACCCACCATCTGGATGCGCCTTTCATCCACGCTGTCAACATGCTAAGCCAGAATGCAACGAAGTAAGTCCCCTGTTGAAACAGGTGGCACCTGGTCACCAGGTAGCCTGTCATTTATATTAAATTATTTTAAAAGGGAGGAATGTGTTTTGAAAAAGTCAGCATCATTTGTATTATCTTCAATGCTCTTAGTCACTGCATTCTTAGCAGGTTGCAGCGATAAAACAGCCGCTCCAACACCAGCCGCCACAACAGCACCAACCGTAGCACCAGTAGCTACAGCCGCTCCAACGCCTACACCGAAGCCAGAAGGACCACAGCCAGGAGGTACAGTTACGTATGGGTATATTCAGCCATTCAAGGGTGTTCTAGATCCCGCTTGGTATGGTGGAGAAGATGACAGTCTCATTCTTAGTTTCATGACAGACAGCTTCTTCAAGACTGGAGACGATCTCAAAACCTATCCGCATCTTGCTGAATGGAAAGAATCACCAGATCACAAAGTATTTACTTTCACAATCAAAAAAGGTGTTAAATGGCATAACGGTGACGAGCTAACAGTCGAAGACTGGAAATTTGCACTTGAGGTCATTGCAAGTAAGGAATATACAGAAGCCAAAGGAGCACGTTATTCTAACGTTGAAATGATTCAAGGGGTTGAAGAATACCGTGATGGTAAAGCCAAAGAAATCTCTGGTATTAAAGTAATCGATCCTTATACGATTGAAATGACAATGAAGCAAGCAGCAGTTAATACATTAGATAACCTATGGAATTACCCTATGAACAAGAAATATTTCGCTGGTATTGCAATCAAGGATATGCAGAATTCCGATCAAGTACGTAAGAATCCGATCGGAATTGGAGCATTCAAAGTCAAGAAGGTCCAGCCAGGGGAATTTGTTGAATTAGTACGTAATGATGACTATTGGCAAGGTAAGCCGTTTCTTGATGGCGTTGTATATAAAGTAGTTGAAGGTGCCTTAGCAACTAGCTTGCTACAAAAAGGCGAAATCGATATTATGCAACCCCCTAACAGCCAGTTTAAAGATATTGAGAAGCTAACTAACGTTGAGATCAAGAAAGAAGCTTCACTTGGTTTCTCCTACATTGGATTTAAGTTAGGTAAGTGGGATAAGAAGACTGAGAAAATTACAGTAGATCCAAAATCTAAGTTCGCTGATAAGAAATTGCGTCAAGCGATGTATTATGCATTAGATCGTCAAGGCCTTGTTGATGCTTTCACGAATGGCTTAGGAGTTCCTATTGCAGTCCCAATGCCTACTGTAAGCTGGGCTATGATTCCAGCAGACCAAGTTAACAATTATGCTTATGACCCAGAGAAATCAAAGAAGATGCTTGACGAAGCAGGTTATAAGGATACTAACGGAGATGGCATGCGTGAGGATCCACAAGGTAAGAAGCTAACAATGAACTTCGATGCAATGTCCGGCTCTGAGATTGCTGAACCACGTGCACAAGCTATTATCCAAATGTTCCGTGACGTTGGGCTTGATGTGAAATTAAATGGCGGCGCACTGAAAGAATTAAACACATTCTATGATTTGGTTGAGAATGATGATCCATCTGTTGAACTATTCATGGGTGCTTGGAGTATGGCAAGCGATCCGGATCCAACTGGTCTATGGAGAAGCAATGATTTCTGGAACTTCCCTCGTTGGTTTTCGCCTGAATCAGAGAAGTTAATCGCTGAAGGTATTGGCGAAAAAGCATTTGATCAGACTTACCGTAAACAAGTTTATTTTGATTGGCAAAAAATTGTAAATGAAGAAGTTCCAATGATGTATTTAAATGCACCAGTAGACGTCAATGTCATTAATAAACGTCTGCAAGGCGTGCATACGAACTCATTCTCTAATCAAGACGACGTTCACAAATGGTGGGTGAAACAATAACCTAGGGGGCTTACTCACATGCTTAATTACACGCTTCGAAGACTTATAGGTATGTTGCCCTTGCTCTTTCTAATCTCGGTAGTGGTATTCTCCCTGGCAAAGCTTATGCCAGGGGATGCCCTAACGGGTATGATGGATCCGACAAATACGAAGCCCGAATATATCGCTGAAATGCGAGAATTGCTTGGCTATAACGACTCCATAGCTAGTCAATACTGGAATTGGATTATAGGTGCATTCCAAGGTGATTTCGGACAATCGTTCATTCATAAAATGCCTGTCATCGAATTACTCGGTCAACGGCTTGGTAACACATTGCTGCTTGCTGTTACTTCGATTCTCGTTACATATGCACTGTCTTATGTTATGGGTCTCTTCTCGGGTAAGCGTCCAGGCACTCTGGCGGATGACGCCGTTATTGGCTTCAATTATTTCGCTTATGCGATTCCAACATTCGTTCTTAGTATCGTAGCGTTGTATGTATTCGCCATCAAGCTTGACTGGGTTCCGATTAGCGGAACAATCAGCGTTGGTGTGGAAGATGGAACCTTAGGTTTCTATATGAGCAAGCTCTATCATACCATTCTGCCAGCTATCGTACTTGGAGGCTTTAGTACCGCAGCCTATACACAATTTTTGAGAAATGACATCATCGAAAGCAGTCGCAAGGACTATGTCCGTACGGCTATGGCGAAAGGAACACCTGAATCTAGAATTTACAACCGCCATATTTTGCGTAATTCCATGATCCCGATGGTGACCTTTATTGGTCTTGATTTAGGCGGATTATTAGGTGGCGCTGTTATTGTAGAAACGATATTCACTTACCCAGGCGTTGGATCGCTTTTCTTAGCTTCCATCAGCAATCGAGACTATTCCGTTGTTATGACAATTACGTTAATGTTATCTGTCATGACGCTTATCGGTAACTTAGTATCCGACTTGCTATATGGACTAGTAGATCCACGCATACGCATTCGCTGATGCGAAAGGAGATAACAAGATGAATATGACAACGACCCCTCAATCGGTGAAGTCAACTACAGCCCTTTCGCCCAAGAAACATGATTCTCCATGGTTAATTGCCTTTAAGCATTTTATAAGTAATAGACAAGCTGTCATTAGCTTATCCTTCATTCTTATTGTTGCTTTAATATGTATTCTAGCACCACTACTAACGTCAAACGATCCCGTTAAAATTAACATCCGATTGATTAATAAACCACCATCAGCTGAACATTGGCTCGGAACGGATAAGGGTGGACGAGATATTCTGACTCGTTTACTATATGGTGGTCAAACTACCCTGCTTATCGCCTTCTCCATCAGCTTCTTCGTTACTATTTTTGGCACATTCGTAGGTGCGGTTTCAGGTTTTTTTGGCGGCAAAATTGATAGTGCCTTAATGCGCTTTACCGATTTCGTCCTAATCTTCCCTTTTCTCATCTTCGTAATCGTGCTCAAAACCATATTCACAGACTCCGGTGTTGGCATCTTAATTTTCGTTATTAGTGTGTTAAGCTGGGGAGGCGCAGCACGGCTTGTAAGAGGTAAGATATTGTCCGAGAAGGAGAACGAGTACATTCTCAGTGCGATTTCCATTGGTTGTAGTCCCTTCAAAGTCATTACAAAGCATTTGCTGCCTAATGTAATATCAACCGTTATTGTACAATCGATCTTAATTATCGCAAGCATGATTGCAGCTGAGACGGGTCTTAGTTATCTCGGATTTGGCGTTCCTGCTAACGTGCCTAGTTGGGGGAATATGATGTCAGACGCAATCTCACCTGAAGTTATTAAGAATCAGTGGTGGGTATGGGCACCTTCAGGCATTCTAATCACGGGTACCATTCTAGCTATTAACTTTGTAGGTGAAGGTTTAAAAATCGCCTTTAATCCTAAGAAAACTTAGTACAAGAAGAAACGGTTACACCGTCTTTATGAAGGATGAGTTTCTTTAGGTTAATCAGAGCACCGTCCTCATAAACAAATGAATTTACGCATAAATAAAGTCCTCTAATCATCCATAAGGTTGATTGAGGACTTTATTCATGCTATGAATTTATTATCCGATCCCACCATCAGATTCACTCGGCTCTGTAGAATCATCGTTTGACTTCACAGGAGGTTTAGGTGTTGGTTTAATAGATGAACTTGGTTGCTTCTTATCTCTACTACTATCGCCACTCACGCCCTTCTCCTGATCTGATTCACTTGGGGAGGATTGAGGCTTCTTCGTGCTTTGTGGCTTAGCTGTACCATTCGGCTTCGTAGTGGAAGTTACTCCATTAGAGGACTTCGGTGTAGGTGTAGGCGTTGGTGTTGACTTAGATGTCGATCCCCCTGGCTTCCAAGCCTTATCGGGATCCCACGTTCCACCTGGGTCAATCGTATCTAGTCCTTTCCAGATATTGTTGACTTTAATCTCATCTGGATTATCAAATACAAGAAATGCAGTCGGTAACGCCCGTTCCTTACCATTAGGCGAGGAAGGCTTCGTCAATACTTCTCCACCTTTGCCAACAAGTACAGAAGATGATCCTCCATCTAAGAAGCCCGCATTAATACAGCCTTCTTCAAGCAATAAATCCTGCACATCACGCAGCGTCGCACCGAGACTATGAGTTTGGCGGCCGTCGATAACGACGAATATAACAGTTCCATCCTCTCTCTGCCCTACAGCTGTACGCGGCTGAATACCGCGCCCCCCATCTCCTTTGGTTATTAGAGGTTTACCGTTCACAATAACCCGCGGATAGAAAGAGACAGCCTCTGACACATTCATTTTACGCAGTTCATTTAAAGAATGCTTACCTATAATAAGAGCGCCCTCTTTAGATATCGCCACAACATGCTGTGGAGTCGTATCCTTCGAATCATTGTACATCACTTCTCCACCAGACATAACGAGACCGATGGGTGCAAATCCGTTACCGAATCCACCTGGATCAACAAATCCGCCTGCATTGATCCCAGCTACTGCACCTGTTCGCTTCACCATAGAGGATACCATCTCGCCTGTCCCTTTTTTCTGAGGAACTACAACACGGATGGCTTTGGGGTCGTAAATATAAATCTTTTTGCCAACCCAGCCTTTACCCGATATCGTTTCAACTTTCGTTAATTCCGTAACTACCTTCTCCTTAAAAGGCTCCTTGGGTAATTCCTGCTCTTCCGCTGCATTCTTATCGTTTACCTCAAATAGCTCCTTAAGCATCCGATCACGCTCAGTTCCACCTACAAATACCCATGACAAATTGCGAAAAGATTGTGTAGTTATAGCAGTCTCGGCCAGAATCGTTCGAAATCTTGATCCAGGAGGCGTCATGTAAATAAGCGTGGAAGTTAAGAAAATAACGATAGCAATTACCATAAACAAACGTTTCCACTTACCCCAAGATTTGAAACTTTTACTTTTAGAATTATTCCGATACAATGATTATCACACCCACATTTTGAGTATATTTAATATTAGCTAATAAGCGTAAAAACCAAATAAATACGAAGTTTACAATCTAAATCAGTTTAACACAGTTATGTTTTAATTTACATCAGGAGGAAACACATGCAATCACTTAATGAGTCGTTATCGAGCCTTCCAATTTTTCATACGATGGATGAATCCGAATTAAGTAAACTTGAGAGGATTGCAAACGTTCAAACATATCAAAAGAAATCCAATATCATTATGGAAGGTGAAGAATCTAAAGCCGTTTATTTCATACATAAAGGAATCGTAAAAATATATAAAGTTGATACCCATGGCAACGAACAAATCATTAATTTTCTACGTGATGGCGCGATGTTCCCTCATTCTATTTTCTTTGATGATGATCCGTATTCGATTACAGCAGAAGTAGTCGAAGACGCTACTCTCTCGGTTCTACCAATTCGGGCTTTTGAACAGGTTGTGATTGAGAACCCAGGTATAATGGTGAAGGTTATGCATATCTTAGGACGTAAGATTCGTGATTTGCAAACCAAGATCCAAGAGTTCAGTGCAAATGATGTGAATCTACGAATTATTGCCATCTTGATCCGTTTAACTAGCGAACATGGAGTAGAACAAAAAAACGGTATTCTAATCAATTTACAGCTCACTAACCAGGAAGTCGCTTATATGGCAGGCACTACACGTGAATCTGTCAACCGTCAGCTTAATCAGCTCAAGAAGAATGGCATCATATCCGTCAAAAGCCGCAAAATGACCGTACATCAGCTCTCAGAGCTTCAGGCCTATTTACCTTAATTTACACACATTGGAGGAAACTATTTATGAATCCACAAAGCTATACCAATCACAGTCGCATCCATCCGTTATTTCATTATGTTCTCATGCCTACCATACTTCTCTTAACTATTAGTTCACTTATTTATGTAATTACAAGTCTGGTAAATGGAGATGCTATACAGCTTCCTATTATTATACTGCTTCATACAATTGCATTCGCAATTATCGCTATTCTAACACGTACCTATGCAAATAAGAACCAAGATCGCACAATTCGAGCCGAACAGAATCTTCGGCATTATGTCTTAACTGGTCGCATGCTAGATCCTAAGCTAACGATGCCCCAAATAATCGCACTACGATTCGCTGCAGACGAAGAATTCCCACAATTGGCCGTTAGAGCCACTACAGAGGGGCTGAGCAGCAAGCAAATAAAGACAGCGATCCAGCACTGGACCGCCGACCATGATCGTATTTAAACCTTTACCTTTACCTTTGCATTTAACCCTTGTCCTTGTCCTTATCCTTTATAATGGCTATCAATTTGCGAATAACATCCGGTAGTGGCAAACCGAGTCTACTATAGTTTTCTGTAATCGAAATCAATTCATTAGCAAGATAAAAGTACAGAAATCCTGTCATGATAAATTTAAAATCAAACACAACATCCATTCGATGTGCAAGCATAATAATAAGTAGCATGAATGCTTTTTTGCCCAGTCCCCAAAAACCAACTTTACTACTTAACCCTTTGTTCTCTTTTAGGGAAGCAGCAATACCAGTAATATAATCGATTACTATAGTAAGTAGGAAAAATCCAAACATATTAGTCCATTCGCCAAACGCGTAGACACAAATTACACCGATAACAGCTGTCCCGCCGTTGAAAACTATCTGATTCAAAAAGCACCGCCCCTCTCTACTCTAATCTATGAAAATATGAGGCGATTTGAGGCGACTTTAAACCATTTTCCTCGTAAAAATAAAACGGTTCTGCGAGTAGAATCAATCTACTTACAGAACCGTTTTATATAATTCAAGATTAAATGATATTGGCAACTGCTTCTATTTCGACTAAACCATCTTTAGGTAGTCTTGCTACTTCGACTGTGCTTCTAGCTGGATACGGCTCTGTGAAGTAGGTAGCGTAGATTTCATTGATTTGGGCAAAATCATTCAGATCCTTAACGAATACAGTTGTCTTGATCACCTGTGACATGTTAGTTCCTGCAGCTTCTAAAACAGCCTTCAGGTTATCAAGTGACTGCTTTGCTTGTTCTCCTATTGTCTCGCCAAGTTGGCCTGTTTCTGGATGAAGACCTAGTTGACCAGATGTAAACACGAAATTACCAATTTGTGTAGCCTGTGAGTATGGACCAATTGCACCGGGAGCGTTACTTGTAGAAATAGGTTTAATCATAGATTTATTATTCTCCTTTTATAAAGAATGTGATTTTTCACAAGTTCATTTCACTCATGAGAAACCTTTTGAATATCGATGATTTTATGCTTTCAATAAATCGTGATCAACATAACGCTCGCCTTTGATTTCGCTGATAACATTCACAGCTACTCTCGCTCCATCACCCGCTGTAATAATCGTATGCACGCTGACACCCGCTACTACACCTGCCGCCCAAATACCTTCCGTACTCGTACGACCAGCTTCGTCAACTTCGACAACGAATTTAATTTTAGGCTCATTACCAGGGATCACAGTTAAGCCGATTTCTTGTGCTAACATAATCGCTGCACCAGATGCCATAATCACATGTTTAGCCTGATATTGATTGCCCTTGTCAGTCGTTACTTCCAAGCTACCCTCATCTAATTCAATAATATCAGTTGCCTTCTCTGAAATGAATTCAGCTCCAAAATTCTGAGCTTGTTTACGACCCGTTTCAACTAAATCTGGGCCGTCCACTCCCATTAGACCATAGTGATTATCAACACGAGCACGCTTAGTCATTCCCGATTCAGTATCGATGACAAGTGTTTTTAATCCTGCTTTTGCGCTGAAAATCGCTGCACTTGCTCCTGCTGGGCCTGCGCCAATAACAAGAATGTCATACATAAGAGACATCTCCTTAAGATGATAAATTTATTTTGTTACTACAATTACGACTGTGGTTGTGCAACTTTCAATTCATTATGTTCAATGAAACGTTCACAATCGAGTGCCGCCATACATCCACTACCAGCAGATGTGATCGCTTGACGATATTTATCATCTTGTACGTCACCGCAAGCAAATACGCCTGGGATATTCGTCTCAGAAGTGCCTGGCTTCACTTGAATGTAGCCAACCTCATTTGTATCGATCTGTCCGTCTAGGAACTTCGTATTCGGTGTATGACCGATTGCAATGAATAAACCGTCTGTTTCTATCACTTCTTCTTGACCTGTTGCATTATTTAATACCTTAAGTCCTGTAACACCCATAGGTCCCGCTTCAACCTCAAGTGGTGTACAGTTAAGGCTCCATTTAATTTTCTCGTTACTTCTAGCACGATCCTGCATAATCTTGGACGCGCGAAGCTCATCGCGGCGATGTACAAGGGTAACCTCAGAACCAAAGCGTGTTAGGAAGTTTGCTTCTTCAAGAGCGGAGTCTCCCCCACCAACGACCGTAATCTTCTTCCCACGGAAAAAGAAACCATCACATGTAGCGCAAGTGCTTACTCCGCGACCAATATTAGTTGTTTCTCCTGGAATACCTAAGTATTTAGCAGAGGCACCTGTTGAGATAATAACCGTCTCAGAAACTAACTCGCCGATTCCTTCCACTTGTAGTTTAAAAGGACGTTCTGACAAGTCTGCTTTAGTCACCCATCCTGAACGGAATTCTGCACCAAAACGTTCTGCTTGCTTACGCATTTGATCCATTAAATCTGTACCCAAAACGCCATCTACAAACCCTGGGAAGTTCTCTACTTCAGTTGTAGTTGTTAATTGTCCACCTGGTTGTGGACCTTCGATTACGAGTGGGTTCATGTTGGCACGTGCCAAATAAATTGCTGCAGTTAGACCTGCTGGCCCTGTTCCGATAACGATAGACTTGTACATGATGTCTGCCTCCTAAAAAAATTATATTTAAATTCGATAATAACTATTATATAATAATTATTTTAAATAAGATATGTGATTATGTCAACTATTCACATACTCTATTCGTCTCCTTTAAATGTACCATGTGTTGTATAAATCATCAATTACATAATCATTTGTCAGAATACCACTGAAACACTTCTGAAATTATTCAGTTCTAGTTTCTAGCCACGCCAAGCTTAATCCAGGCATTACCTCAATCTCACGCACCAATTCAAATCCATGCTTCCTATAAAGATTAATCGCAGGAAGGTTAAGAGCTCCTGTTGTTACGACCATTCTACTAGCTGAATGATGCTCACAGAGATAACTCAGCAATTGACTACCGATTCCTTTGCGAAAATGATCCGGATGTACGATCATCCTACAGATCCGCAGATGGTCCTCTTCTAATGTGAATGAAATGGCCCCTACAATAGCACCATTATCCCTATATCCATAGAATTGTTCTCCACAGGAACATAAGCTCTCAGCAGTGTCATGTAGCGGAGGCAAATCATCAAAGCCGATCAGTTCAGCTTCAACCTGATACGAGACGAGCTGAATGGATAGAACGATTTCTGCCTGTTGTAAATTTGTGATATCAATGGGTTCTATTAATTTATTCATCATAATAATCCTCATTTGCATATTCATTTGTTAGAAGTAAAAAGCAAGCCTCTTCCCTCATTCTAACATATCTATTTCCCTCTTAACTCTGTCTTAGTAACAATAATAAATTAAATTCTCAATTTATTTGAATCAATTTTATAACTTATTGAAACCATTAATTTGATTCATTTGATCGGAATTATAGTGTAAGATTATTGTTAAATAATGGAACAATGCAGGTTGCAGGTTGCCATTGAAAGGCGGAAATAAATGTGTCGATAAAAAACGATTTTACGAAGTTTATTCATATTAAAGGAGCTTGGGTGCTCGTCCTACTCTTATTCCTATACGGAATTGGAACCGGAATTCTAGCGCCAATGAATGCAATTTATTTGCAAGATTCCGTAGGTCTTAGTAAAGGGGAAATTGCATCTGTATTTGCGATATCTCTATTTCTTAATATGGTACTTACGATTACCGTCGGCTTTCTTAGCGATAAAATCAATCGCAAGAAATGGATTCCCATAGCAGCAGCACTGGTCTGCATGATTGGTATCGTCATCTATATGAGCGCTGCAAGCTATGTATCAGCACTCATTGGAATGGTATTAGCTACTGCACCATCTGGGATGATTATGGGTCAAATATTCGCAATGGCACGCAACCATTTTCACCGAATGGCCGCTGATGTTGTTGAAATATCGCAGATTTGGCTTCGCGCGACCTATAGCATTGGATTCTTTACTGGATTGCTCCTCGGTGCTAACCTATTTCTAATTGGTAATTTCAGCGCAGTATTATGGGGCAACCTATTTGGATATGCATCACTGTTCCTACTCCTTATCTTTTACAAAGAAATCGTTGGTGAAGTGACACAAGCGAATGCCAAAACGGGAGAACCCTTCTCGTTAATTATGCTCATCGCGTTACTACTTCTCTCATGCGCCGATGCCATACGCGGTTTATACTTACCCTTAGTCATTAATGAACGATTCGGCGATCCGAAGCTAATGTCTTACATATGGAGTGCACAAGCTGTATTTGAATTACTATTCATGACTATGGCCGGCTATTGGGCAGCGAAGTATGGTAGTAAACGAATTATATTATTAGGGAGTTTATTTGCTCTCATTACATACATCACGTATGTAACGGTTGACTCCTTGTACATCTTCTTTCTTGTCCAACCACTCTATTCCCTATTTGTATCGATTCTTTATGGCGTTGGTATGGGCTATGTTCAGCGCATGTTCATTCATAAAACAGGATTTGGCGCTAGCTTGTATGTCTTTATTTCTCAAACTGCTTCGCTCATCGGGTACTTCTTACCTCTACTAATTAAGGGCATAACACCAACCATTTTCTACATACCAAGTGTATTGATTGTGATCTCGATCGGGATTATGGTGAAAGTGCTGTATAGCGAGCGTATGAGTCATGGGCGCAGTATTGCGGGATAGGGAATTAAAATTAGTACAAAAAGCTACCATTTGGTAGCTCTTTGTCTAATAATGGTTATTTAACGATCTCAATCTTTTCTGTAGATGGAAACCATAGTACGCTTGCTCCAAATTGTTCGGAGATATAACGAATCGGGACGAGCGCACGATCATTTACGACTATTGGTGCAGTATCAAAACCTTCAATTACTTTATTAATCGTCATCTTTAGTGTTTTGCCATCCAGCAGGATCGTAACTTCTTGCTTCCCTTCATCCCACTCTACTTTTGCCCCAAAGCTTTCTGCAATTAATCTAGCAGGGACCATGGTTCTATTATTTACAACAATCGGTGCTACATCGTTTAGTTTATCTAAGCCGTTTACTGTTGTCGTTAGGCTATTCACTGTTAACCTAATTGTCTTCAGTTCGCTTGCCTTCAGAATACCATATAAGCTGAAATGATCCGTATGGAAGGTAAATGTTCTTTTTGCAGGATCATAGCTACCACCTAATTTGATTGCCGTTAGATTACCTTTATCATCCTGCACATAGCGTACAGCTGTTAGTTGTGCAATGTCAGCATCACTTACTTTTAATTTAGATAAATCAAAAGTAACAGCAACAGGTTCATTAAATGGGTCCAAATTAATAAGGGATTTAGAACCATCCGCATGGATCAATTGCAGAGACAACTCAACCATGACTCCACCTATTTCCATTAAGCCTGTGCTTTGACCTAAATTTGTTTTCTTCAAGGCTTCTTGTTGTTCGCTAGGCTTCATTACTCGAATAACGACTTCAAGCGTTACGGCTTTGTCCTGTAATGCCTTAGTAATTTGCGATGCGCTAAAAGTTAGCGTCGAAAATGTAAGTTTTACACCATTGTTCTCAAGCACGAGTGGCTTATTCTGCCCAGCCAAGGATTCAATTAAACTGAGTGGAATTAAAATACGACCATTTGCATCGAACTTGCTTGGGCTTGTTGAATTGCTACTAACTGCCGATCCTCCTGATGAACTGCCGCCGCCACCACCACCAGAAGGTGGATCCGGATCTGGATTAGTTGTTCCCCCAGAGGATACTTTAAATCCTTTGGTTAGTTTCTCATTACTGCATATCGCTTCTACTGAATAATCGCCCTCATTTAGCTCAACAACCATTGAGAATTCTCCAGTTGCATTCGTTTGTCCATCATTTATAAACTTAACGGCATCATCAGATACTCTTCTGACAACCAGGTAGAAAGAGGTATTCCCCTTCGTAAATTTGCCACTTATCGTTGCTGAGCCTTTACCATTCGTTACATTTATATTCGTTACAGTTGTTGTACTTGTATTTAGAATATCTGCTGTTTTAGCATCGGGATTAACCTGTTCTGCCCAAGGCTCATTTACATGTGGAAGCTCGTAAGGGATATCGGCCAGAACGGCTTGTGGAAACGTTAATGCAATTAAACATGTTGCAATAAGAATGCTTAACCTTTTTTTCATAGTATTTCCTCTCTTTCTTCTAACTGGAATACTGCCGTGGGTACTGAGGAGAGTCAAGCTCTCCTCTTGCTATGGTTTAACTTGTATTTCGAGCGGGTTGACAAGTGATTGCATATCATCCCAGTTATTCACTACAAATGCTTTCACCTTATAAGTCCCTGTCTGTGGAATGCTGAAGCTAGTCGTGAGCTGCTCCACTCCCTTAGGTTGAATTCCTTTACTCGCACTTGCGTAGGTGTACATTCTAGTTCCATTCAGGTTATATAGCGCGACAATAAGTGTTGCATCTGCTACTGACCGATTATTATTGGTAACCTCAATCGTTACCTTAGCATCACTATCTAACTTAAATGAACTTGGTGTATCTTTAAAGCTGATATTCATACCTTCTTTATGAATAGTACCTGAGCTGAAATCACTTCCAATTAACGGGTTAAGTTGCGAGTTATAGAATGCTTTTACCGAATCTTGTAACGGCAGCTCAGTTTCCTCCTTAAATCCTGCTAACTCAAATTTCGATTTATCTTTGATATCTTCAGCAAAGATAACCGTACTACCAGACAGCACTCTAATATCGCCAACATATATCCCCTTTTTCGGTGTATTGGCATCCGTCCAAGATTCGATTTTAATATCAATCTTTTTACCTGCATATACACTTAAATCAAATATAGCATCTGTCCATTGATCAGGTGAGCTGCCTGTTATTCCATGACCAGGGTTTCTTACTGGGTGCTCCTCGTCTTTAGGATCATAATTTGGATTATCGGTTGTTGTGATATTCCCTTGTAAAGCAATCCAGTCCTTAGTCCCCTGCTCTTTCACTTGTACAGATGAATAATCCCAATTCTTCTCAATGTCATACCAAGTTTTAAATTCTAATCTTGGATGCGTAGTCGCACTTAAGTCAAGACTTGTTATCATAGAATTCCTCTGCTCATTATCTGCACCACTGTAATAAACCTTTTTGCCGATAACAGGTGCATTTAGTTCTGCTCCATCAATTAGAATATAATCTACTTGCCAATTTTCTTTAGGATTAATGGCAGAAGTATCAATTTTACCTATAAACTTACCATCTATATTGTTTAAAGCCTGGAAGTACGTTCGATCTCCATTCTTATACCCAACATGGGCGTTATAACCTGCATTACCTTGAGCCTCTACTACAACTTCATTTGTATTATCATCAAAATAAATATTCGGTACAGATCCCTGCATATACGTTAAAGGATTATTAGCATTAGCAATATGCACCTTTGCTGAACGTCTTGAAGCAGATTCTTCCGTAATGTATACTTGCAGCCCCTCATTATCTAAAATAAGACCCGTCTGCGGCTCCGTTTTGTTCGTATAATCCCAGTTGTCGTTAAACACAGGATGAGGGGCAAGTTCAGGATCAATAATGATTCCTTCATTTAATTCAATAACCATTTCTGAACCTTTTCGCAAACTAAAAGCTGAGTCACGCATAAGACTACCCCAATCACTGCTTGGTGTATCTTTTTGAACTGTACGCTTCAACTGAGCAGACTGATCCGCATCAACGACACCTACGGATAGTTTGCCAGGGTGGTCTGATACATCTTGATCTAATCGATCTTTGGTACCGAGAGATTCATTGATGTACCAAATGACGAGTCCCGGATCGTAGGCACCCTTCTCCACCCAATTGCCTAAATTGTATGATTTTAAAGAGCGGTCTGTTCCCTCATGATTACGCCATTCAAGTAAATAATAATGCTTATTGATTTTGGTGCCATCATCTTGCTTGAAACCATCAAATGTAAAAAGTGATTCTCCTTCTGCATCATCAGAGAATATTACTGTCTCGCCAGTAACAAGCGCTGGTGGAGTTATCTGAGCTACAGTTGTAAATTCCATAGAATAGTCGTTCTCTAGGTTATGATTTGCTGCATCTTTTATAGAATTAGCTGGCGTATTCACCCGGTATACAGCACTGTTTCCCAAAGGCTCAACAGGTGTGAGGCTTAATAGGTTATCCACTATGCTGGTTGCAGCTTCAACGATTGTTCCGTCCTCTTTTGTTAGCGTAATAGTTTGAAAAGCATCACTCGCCACAATATTTTCACTAAAAGTAATCGTGATTTCCTTATCTATTGCTACATCCAAATCACCGCTGTTCGGACTCGAACTTACAACAATTGGTGGTGTTGCATCTTCATCACCTACAATTGGGTTTAGGTCAGTTCCAACCGGAGGTGTAAGATTTGAAGTAACCGTTGTATCTGTTTTACCTGTATCCGTTATAGTGGATGGAGGCTGATCATCTGCCATTTTACCCTTTGGACCTTCTACAAGCTCCGTATTTCCATTGACTGTGCTATCTACAGAAGGTAAGGATTCTAATCCAGCTCGATTCAAGCTGCCTCCTGTTATTATCTTAATATCATCAATATAGATACCTTCCTTGGGTGTATTAGCATCTGACCAGAAATAGAATCTCAAGTCAATATTTTTACCTGCATAGGCAGTGAGATCAAAAATAGCATCATGCCATTCAGATATACCCTGCTTGTTTTTCGTATCACCCGTAATACCATGTCCAGGGTTTCTTCCAGTTCCATCTGGATTGTCTATATTACCATTTGGATTCTTATCAGTTGTTATATTTCCTTTAATAGCTGTCCATGAATTAGAACCCACTTCTTTCACTTGAACCGAAGCATAATCCCAATCCTTTTCAATATCATACATAGTTTTAAATTCAAGGTTTATCTGACCAGTAGCCTCCGTCAAGTTTATATTTGTAGACATCGAATTTCTTGCTTCGTCAGCCTTTTGGCTATAATACATATGCGTGCCGCCGTAGGGCTTTACAAACTCCAATTTGGGTGGCAAATCAACTCTTACCATATCAATAGGTTCTCCAGATGTTAGTGTCCCTATTGTCACATCCGTACCGCCCTGATCAATGTTATCAAAGTCAATCGTGTGCATCCTTGCCCAATCCCCACCTAATTTCTCTTGCAGAGTTTCTCTTCCTAGAGCGCCAAACTGCGGAGACATGGTTGCATACACACTTCCCAAATAATTACTCGACATGATCGACCAGTTACGTGCTGGTTCATTACCCGATCCGTATATATCTGGGAGTCCTAATGTATGACCGAACTCATGGTTTATCAGCATAGGCAATGAATCTTGTGCAACCGTCACAAAGTCTTCAGCCTTGTATTTCTTGCCACTAGTATCTGTCACTTCATACTGTTTATAAGAGTTATTGTCATCCGAGAATGAATCATACCATGATAATTTCCCTCTAAATGGCCAAATACCTCGACCCGAGCCCAAGGACCCGCTTCCCCACTCATCACCACGACCTGCATGTACCATGATAATCGTATCTATAATTCCATCTGGCTCAAAATAATTACCGTCTTGATTGTAATCATATTTGTCCTCCATATCGTATTCAGATAAATCAAAGTTAGGGTCATTCGCCACAGCTGCTATAGCCTCTCTGACTAATTCAGCAGCATTATCTTGCGTCTCTTTGCCATAATCAAGAATTCCATTCTTGGCCGTATACCAGCCTGCAATTCCACCATCGACGATATAACGTCCTCTTGATTGTTCTTTGAAATACGTTTTCATCGAATCAAACTGTTCATCATACAGCGTGTACGTATCACCAAAGAACAATTGCTGATACCAGTCTTTCTCATACGTATCTCTTATAAAGAAAGGACGGTAATCCTTCTCCTTTATTTTAAAATCATTATGCTTATAATCAGGAAAATCCATCAGGATGACCAAGGGTTTAACCGTTACCGTTATATTGCCATCCAATGGTTTAGCAGCAAAAGCACTAGGTACAGCTCCAAATAATAAGGTTGTTGCAAGTAAAATGCTCGTTATTTTCTTCATATATCCTCCCGCTACTTAATTAAGTTATTTGTTACTACTTAACGATTTCTACGGTTTCCATTGATGGATACCACAACACATTAGCTCCGAAGTATTCAGATATATAACGGATTGGGACTAATACACGGTCATTTACAACCTTTGGTGCTGTATCAAATCCTTCGATCAGCTTATCAACAGTCAGCGTAAGTGTTTTTCCATCCAGCTTAATGGTTACTTCCTTCGCCTCTTCATTCCACAGCACATCTGCCCCAAGGTTCTCTGCAATAAACCTCGCAGGAACCATCGTTCTGTCATTAACAACAATTGGCGCTACATCATTGGATTTCTTAACACCATTAACCGTTGTATGAAGCTCATTAAACTTTAGTCGAATTTGGGTTAAACTCTTTGCTTTAATCACACCGTATAGACTAAAGTGGTCGGTATAGAAGGTAAATGATTTGTTTAGTGTGTTATATGTACCGCCTAATTTAACAAGCGTAAGGTTACGCTTATCATCCTTGACGTAACGGACACCTGTTAATTGAGCGATATCTGCTTCTGATAATTGCAATGCGGATAAGTTCACTGTAATAGCTACAGGTTCTCCAAATGACTTAATAGGTGTTTTGGTTCCATCTACATGAACTATTTGAGCAATCAATTCGACTAACACGCCACCGATATCAAGTAGACCTACGTTTTCACCTAGAGCAGCATTCTTTAACTCCGTTTGTTTCTCACCTGGCTTAAGAATTCGGATACCTAATTCAAGTTTTGAGTTGTCTGCCAGTGTATTTCCGAAGGATGTGGGGGCAAATTCTACTGTTACCAGACCATTCTGTAATACAAGCGATTTCTTCTTGTCTATTAAAGATTTCATGCTACTTGATGTAATTTGCAATTTGCCATCTGGGTCATTACTTAAAGAAATAATAACTTCTTTCCCACTATTTAACGCATCACTTATGGCTTTGTCAGCGTTGACTTCTTTCAACGTAAGACTAAGTGCGCTACCTCCGGTTGAGCTGCCTGATCCGCCTGATCCGCCACCCGTTGAACCACCTGGGGATTCTCCACCATCTGTTGGCTTCTTATCAATTGTCGCAAGGATACGATAAACTTTAGACGTTACCCCATCAGAAGCTGTTACTGTAACAAGAATAAGTACATCATCTGCAGATTGCTTTGTAATTGTTATATCAGCAATCGCTTCTTCATCTTCCAATATGACCTCAGCATCAAAATCTGAAATATCATAAGGCAATCTTGCCGTATAGCTTGTAATATCTGATCTGAATGAAGGGTATAACGGGAATACCCGGAAATCCTCACCCACTACTTTGGAGCCGAATAATTCTAGATAAGCTAAATTAGCATTATTGTTCACTGTCGTAAATCCTAGCGTGTATTCATACTCAAGCGGAATAGATTCTGTATCCATTACTGCTCCTTGAGGAATTGTTAATTGATACACAGTTCCGTAATTCAAAGCCTTCTTAGGTTGAATCGTAAGCGTATTTCTGCTAATCGACGATTCCGTATCAACAACTACCCCGTTATGAGCTAATTTGACCTGATCAAGGTTATTCCCCTCAACAATAAGCTCACTAAAGGTTATTGCAATACCGCTATTTAACTGCACCTTAGCTGCATTTTGAACAGGTGTGCTGCTCTCTACATAAGGTGCCTCTATCGCCTTTCCAGTTGTGAATACAAAAGTATATTTCTGAGTCATTCTATTGCCTGTTCTATCAGTTATAGCATTTTCCGGTAGGATAACTTTGTAATTCATATCCTGCTCAAGTCTACTTCTCGGCTTTAAGGTAAGTGAATTTCCATTGATCGTACGATCAATTACGATAGCCTTCTCACCTTTTAGAATAGAAATAATTTTGAAATTGTCTCCTGCTTGAATGTCTTCATCAAATGTAATTACAATCTCCTTATCTAATTGAACACCAGTCATTCCCTGATCAGGATTCGTCATTGTAATCTTTGGTGCAATCTTATCTGCTTTAACCACTTTGAATGTCTGGGAGTAATCGTTCACTAGATTTAGACCATTCTGATCCGCTATAGCTTTATTGGGAATTGTCAACGTATAGGTCTGGTCATACTCAAGTGATAGATTCGGTTTAATTGTAAGGACATTGCCTTCGATCTTACCTGTTACGCCAACAGTCGATTCGTCACTTTTTTGCAGCGTAATTCGATCAAAATCAGTTCCTTGGTGTATGGCTTCATTAAAGCTCAGTAAAATATTCGATTGAATATCGTTTACAATTCCTTTGCTTATATTTGTTCGCTCTACGAATGGTACCTTGGTATCAAGTGTGTGAATAATTCGGAGGAATTCAGCATCCATTGTCTGCCCCACGCTATCTTTCACTACATCAGCAGGAACGACTAATTTATACTTACTATCAGTAATGAGATTTGCAGCTTGAATTCCTAGCCTATTGTCTTCTAATTGATACGTAACTGCTACTGGTTCATTCTTATCGTTGAGAAGTTTGATATTCAACGCTTTATTGTCATGAACAATTTCATTGAAAATTAATTCGAACGTATAATTAAGTGCCGCATTCTCTCCAACATCTGCCTGATTAAAGGACTCATTTATCTGTGCAATCTGAGGTGACATGTCGATGTATTGAATTCTTTTCTTACCATTATCTAGCAAGTACAGGTTATTGGAGTCATCTATTGTAGCTGTTGTTGGAGATATGTACTCATTAACCTTACCTCCGGTGGTATCCTTCGCATCTTTCTTTTTGCCAATAGTCCTAATAAACTTACCCTTATTGTCATATTGCAACAGAAGGTTCTTTTCATTATCTGCTACGACATAAACGCTGCCAAAGCTGTCTACTGACACATCGATTGGACTAGGACCCCAATAATAATCAGCTTCGCTAACACCCCATGAAGTCACAAATATCCCACTCGGATCAAGCTTCTGTATGCGTTTATTCTCTCTATCTGCAACAAAGATAAATCCATCCTTATCAACGTCTATTGAAACGGGTCTGTTAAACTGTCCCTCTGCACTTCCCTGCGTCCCCCATGTCGCTAGTTTCACTCCCGCATTGCTGTATTTAACGATTGTATGATTGCTTGTATTCGTTATATAAATATTACCTGTTTGATCTAATGCAATTCCCCCGCTGCTATCTTCAATTGTAAACGTCTGCACGTCTTTGCCTTCTTTATCAAATTTCTTAACCCTATCCAGATCATGGACATATAGATTCCCTAAGTTATCTATAACAAGACGCCCTGGATATCGAAACCCGGTGAGAGTGTTAACTAACTTACCATCCTGGTCAAACTTTTTAACTCCAAATACATTGTTCTCGTAACTTGTTGAATAGGCATTTCCCCACCGATCTACAGCTAATCCCTCAAATCGCGAGTTGCCTGGCATTGGGATTTCTTTGTAATGGGATATCCCTGTACTCGGATTAGATTGCGTTTTGAAGGAAAGTACAAGTGGAGCTTCGAGTTGATTGCCAGACTCATCTGATACGGCTCCCGCAGGTATCGTTACCTCATACTTGGTTAGATAATCTAAAGTATCTTTAGGCTTTAATACCACGGTTGTAGGGTCGTTAGCTTTCAAACTGCTCTGGATAATCGTCGCTACTCCGGCAGATTTCTTCAACATAATCGATTTGGCAGCATCAAGCTGTATATTCTCGCTAAATGTAATCTCTATTTCCTTGTTTATTGCAACGCCTTGATCGTCAGCGATCGGATTTGTGGTTATGATCGTTGGTGATGTTACATCTCGCTCGATTGTAGTGAACGTAGAGGTATGCCCGACTGCAGAATGGTTCCCTGCAATATCCTTCACAGCACCTACCGGTATTGTTACTATAAATACACTGCCATGATTAAGCGGTTTGTTTGGTTTAATGTTAAGAATGCCATTGTCTTTGACACTGGCTGTCATTCCTACTTCTGTTTCATTACTCTTTAGTGTTATCATCCCAAAATGATCACCTTGCTGAATGTTTTCGCTAAAGGTTGCTTCGAACTCTACTTCCACTGCTACGTTCTTAGCAGCATCTCTCGGACTTGTAGCTGTTATGGTTGGCGACGTTATGTCTTGTTTAGTAGTTGTGAATTCAAAGGTATATTCTTTAATAAGTGGATTGCCTATTCCAACCGTATCCTTCACGGCATTTGCAGGAATCGTAACTTTATAGACAGTGCTATAGGCAAGTAAATCTGGATGGGTTAATGTTAAAGTGTTTTGATCCGTATTCGTTTGAATACTAACCGATTTACGATCGGTGGTATCCTCCAGCTTAATCCTTCCGAAATTATCGCTTGGCTGAATACTTTTGCTGAAAGTAATGTTGATTTTCTTATCTATCGTTACATTTTCTGCCTGATTAAGAGGAGTTGTACTTATCACAGTGGGAGGTGTCACATCTGGCGTCTTAAATGGGTATACAATATCTGATTCTAACGTCGACCCGCCACTATCCTTTATCACATTCCTTGGAATGGTTAAAGTGTATGGATGGTTGGACTTAAGTCCACCTATCGATTTCACCTCAAGCACATTGCCGTTAAGGATTTGAACATCCATATTTACGTTGCCCACACCATCTGATAGGGTAATAGTTCCAGAGGCATCAAGAAATACATTCTCGCTAAATTTAATATCTATTGTATACGCAACAGTTGAATGAGCTGGATTGGTATTGTCAATCACACCTGCTTTAGCTTCTTTCCCTACTACAGAAGGAGGAGGATTCAGAAACTGAATTCTATTATTTTCGGTATCGCTCACATAAATATTGCCTTGCTTATCTAGTGCAATTCCTTTAGGGTATTTGAACTGCCCTTCCTCTGATCCGTATCCATTCCCCCAAGTATTTAAGTGCGTTCCATCATTGGCAAATTTCTTGACTTGATTAGTTTCCACAACATAAATATGGCCTGCGTCATCTACGGCTAATCCACGCGGCGAGTCAAGTCCTTTTACAATTACAGCTGGTGAGCTTCCGTCCTTACCAAATCTTATTACTTCATTAGAAGCCCTATCTGAAACATAAACAAAGTTATGATCTACCGCTATTGCTGATGGATCGGAAACGTTATCGATATCATTTCCCCAGCTTTGGATTAGAGTCCCATCTTCTCTATTGTATTTTTCGATGTTCTTTTTATCTGCTCCACTATTTACTACATAAATATATTGCTGGTCTATTGCTATACCTTTCCCCTCGTAAAAATGCGTATCAAAAGTGTTTACTATTTTTCCAGCTCTATCGTACTTACGGATATTTCCATAATCGTCATACACAAATACATTCTGATCATCTACCGCTATTCCATTTGCAATATATCCTGTTTCACCAAAATCTTGAATGTATGTACCCTGGTTATCAAACTGCTTAACTGATAGTTCAGCACCCCATTCACCAGTAAACTCACTATTCGCGGCATAAACCTTCCCCTCACTATCCACTGCGATCCCTTGTGGATAGCTAAGTTCTTGAGAAGAGGTGAAGGTGACAAAACCAGATGCACCTTTCGCAAGTGAGAAATTGGAGAACTCATCCTCATTCGATTGTTCCTCTATATTCGTTGAAGGGATAACCTCCATTGCTTCTTCCTGTCCATCTGATGGCGTAATGACATCCATAACACCATTCGCAGATGCTACGTAACCATTTGCAGACACGATTACAAATAAGATGTTTAGTACAATGAATAACCTTAAAATACCTTGCTTCCTTTTTTTTGAAAGAGACATCTTTAGACCTCCTTTTTTTTAAGATTTATTGACTAACTGAAATAACTCGCTAGTAAACGCTTTCAATAGATGATTAATGAAAGAGCTTCCTTATTAATTAACTCTTGCAATTAGCGTGCCATTATTTATGGCCCTGAATATGTCACCTCACCTATTAATTCATTGGAACAAACCTAGGAAATATCAGACGTCCCCGTCCTAACGGCAGTAGACCACTCGCAATTCGTCACTAATATTTCTAGAAAGTTTAACGAATTAGACACAGCTATGTATAGATGTATAAAATATTGAATAGAATTTATTAGCCTTGCAATATAAATTCTTATAAACTAAAAAACCGTTCCATAAAGGAAACGGCTTTGTTAGTTTTGTTCGTTATAGTAAATCCATACAACATTATTTATAGTTGAAAAACACCTTAATACAAACCGGTTTAGCAACTTTCGTAACTTCACCCATCACTGTCAAACGTCCTGTCATTTGATCAATGGCATATGTAACAATCGTATCGGAATTCTGATTAGCAGCTAGAAGAAACTTACCATCAGGCATGATTGCAAAATTACGTGGGAAGTTGCCAAACGTAGAAATTCGATCTACATAAGTAAGTGTGCCATCTGCTTCATTAATATGGAACAGAACGATACTATCATCCCCACGGTTAGAGCCATATAGGAATTTGCCGTTAGGGGAAATGTGGATATCAGCACAATAGCTAACTCCTGTATAAGAATCTTCTAATGTAGAGATCGTTTGAATCTCCGTAAGAACTCCTTGCTGAGCATCGTAAGCAAAAGCAATTACCGTGTTATCCAGTTCATTAATAACATAAGCGTGATTAAGCACTGGATGGAAGGTTAGATGACGTGGTCCCACTCCTGGTTTAATGGGCACATTGCCATGAGCAATTAGCTTCTGATTATCTTTATCATGCTTATAAACTACGATTTGGTCCATCCCTAGATCAGGAACAAATACAAAGGCACCTGATGGATCTGTAAGAATGGAATGTGGATGTGCTTTCTCCTGTCGATCCAATTGAATGCTTGATCCAGTGTGTTGAACTTGGTCTGCTAATGCAATACCCTCTTCCCCAGTTTGGAACAAGCATACATTACCACCCGAATAATTCGAAGCAAATAAGGAGTTCCTACTAGGATCTAAACTCACATAACACGGATCTGCTCCTAATGTAGGTACACTATTCAGACGTGTCAGGCTTCCTGTTTCAGAATCAATAGCATAAGAGACAACAGTCCCTTCTTCTCCTTCACTTACCGCATACAGACGCAACTGAACCGGATCAATCGTTAAATAGGAAGGATTAAGGATATCCGCATATTGATCAAGTAATCGTAAGCCTCCCGTTTCCGTATGAAAAGCATATAAATAAATCCCTGGTGACGCCTGTTCCGCATAAGAACCTACATATACATAAATTTCATTGTCATTTAACTTCATATTGATGACTACCTCCCTGTTCTATCCTTATTGATTGTATTGGATGACTCTGCTCTTATACTAGCCATTTATTTGCTGTATCTCTACATTCTATTTTTGGTCGCTAATTCCCTGTCTCACTAAATGATCTATGGTATATTTATTACAGTTTAGTTAACATTCCGATAACCTGGTTTATCTGCCTTCCAAAACACTTGCATGCACAAGTATTAGGGGGATATAATACTTTACGATACTTGCATATACAAGTATTTCATCTGCTAGCATATGAGTTAGTATTTATGTCTGTAAGATTAGCATTGCCTACAGGAGGTATATCATAGATGCTAGAATTAAAAGGTAGAACTATTCTCAAAGAAGTTGAACCCGAAGTTGGCGTATCCATACTAAAACACGCAGAAAAAAATAAGGTAGACTGGGGCTTCAGCTGTACAAGAGGCATATGTGCTAGATGCAGATGCCATGTAAGCGAGGGAATGGAGCATTTAACAGAACCGAATAAAGCGGAGAACCTTCGATTAGAGCCAGAAGAAATTGCAGAAGGCTACCGTCTTGGATGTCAGGCTACGGTCGCAAGCTCTGGGACAATCAAGGTCAAGCTCAAAACCTATTTTTAAAAATAGACATGCAAAATAGCGTGCAAATTGGCAAACAGTTTGACACGCTTTTCTTAGCAAAAAAAGTGACAATTATGCCACTTCTAATGTAAACCCGTTACCGTCGTAAGGGGTGCTCTTCTTCTATTGTTTAAATAGTGCTCCTATGATTAACTACTGGATATTGCTTCTTGGGCTTCCAGATCACGAGGATGATCCACTTTAGCCTGTGCTGTAACTCCAGATATCGAATATTCGATATCCATTAACTGATCCGAACGAAGGCATGTGTAGCCCCTTCGATGAACCTCTTTTAGAACCTCCTGAAGTGCTTGCAGCATTAATTCAGGTGCTTCAACATCTGCCCCTAGTGTATCACCACTATCATGCAATAGAATGACCGAACCTGGCTTAATATTTTTTAACAAAATTCGTTGTAATTTACTTGCCTCAGAGTAGGCTTTCCAATCCCAAGCCATTACAGACCACAGCACAATACGATAGGACTTACGCAACAGTAGAAGGTCGCCTAAGTTCACACACCCCCATGGTGGTCGATAACATTGAGGACGCTCCCCGGTTATTTGCTCAATGATATCAGCTGTGCGATCAACCTGCTTATTTCTAACCCGCTTAGGAGTCATCATCCAGTTCGTAACATGCTTATAGTTATGAATGCCAATCTGATGTCCTTCTCTGTACATCCGTCTAATTAATTCAGGATATTGTTCAGCCTTACTACCAAGTACGAAGAAGGTTGCTTTAACCCCGTGCTTATGTAATAAATCTAGCAGTCTTGGTGTATATTGAGGGTCAGGGCCATCATCGAAGGTAAATGCAATTTGCTTGGCATGCTTAGCTTTCTTAAACGCCCATACGCCAAACACGCGTGTTATACAGTAGGGAACCACCATATAGAACACAACAACTAGGAATAATAAGAACAACAACGTTCTTTGCATCAGCTGTCTCTCCCCCTTCTGTACTATTCTATGCTTATCCTGTCTTGTTAGATACCGTCTATATTCTATTTTGAATGATTAATAACAGAATGTTCGTCCCTGCGAATCCAGAGCTGGTCTCTTAACTTGCCACTAATTAGGTTAAATCATCAGACTCTATTCTTCTTATCGTATAGTAAGCAATTAATAGTCCAACAATCCCCATACTGATCGGTACAGCTATAATGGAGCTTAATGAGAATCCCATATTATTGGAACAAACAACTGAGACGATAATTAATGATGCGATGACAGTAGTTGTTCCTGAGTACTTTTTCATACCAAAATAAAGAGGAATTAAGCACATTAAGCTTGTTGCGACGCTTCTCATCCCAATGCCGATCATCGATTCGATTAGCATAGAACTTGTTAATTGACCAAGTACAATATGTATATAATGATTAATGATATAGAACCCGCTTCCGATAATAAGATTAGATAAAACTACCGCAACGAGTGTAAATATAACCACAATAATCAGCTTTGATAGAATTAATTTCTTTCTGTTAATCGGATACATAAACAGGACCGTGATCGATTTATTCTTGAATTCACTAATGACCATACGAGAAAGCATCGCAGCGGCAAAAACGGTAAATGTCCCTCTTACAATCGTATCAATAATCATGAACGCTTCGCTGAAATTAGCAAAAGGTAATTCATCTAATTGTCCTACATCAAGGCTTACAAGAACAATGAACCCTAGAATAACTATATTCGCAATAAAAGCACCTAAAACACTACCTTTAATAGGAAATTTCCTCAATTCTAACTTCATAAGCTTAAGCACTTTTCGCACCCCCATTTAATAAGGACATGAAATAGTCTTCAAGTGAGCTGCTTTTCTTATGAATCGCCTCAATATAAATATCATTTAATATTAAGGTCTTGGTAATTTCACTTGGTGCAATATTCGATTTATAAATTCTGATGACTTCATCATCCATCACTCTTATGTTAGATGTATGCAAACTATTCTCTAGTATAAAGGCTGCCTTCTTACAATCGTTGACTGTGACTTCAATAAATTCTGTGTTCCTCTCTCTCACATAATCCATTGAAACTTCTTCTATTAATTTCCCATGATTAATAACAGCAATCGTATCTGCCATTTGCTCCATTTCACCTAGAATATGACTGGAGATTAACAGCGTTGTACCGTATTCCTTGCTTAACATTTTGAATAAATCACGAAGCTCTTTGATTCCAATTGGATCAAGTCCATTAATAGGTTCATCTAGTATTAGCAATTCTGGTTTTGTCGTAATAGCACGTGCGATTCCTAGCCTTTGTTTCATTCCAAGTGAGAATTCTTTCACAGCTTTATGATCAATATTTTTCAATTTAACAAGATCAAGGGCCTCGTCAATTGCCCGTTTGTTATAGTAACCCATATATTCGCAATGAAGCTCTAAATTTTCTCTAGCCGTCAGCTTATCATAAAAAACAGGAAATTCGATAATGGAACCCATTCTCTTAAGTAGCTCATGAGACTGGTTCGTTACTTTCTCTCCAAAAATTTCAATCTCCCCACCAGTAGGCTTCACAAGGTTAGTCATCATTTTCATAATCGTCGTCTTACCCGCTCCATTAGGTCCCAAGAACCCATAGATTTCACCTTGCTTAATATTCATATTGACATCTGATACAACTTCCTTGCCGTTAAAAGTTTTCGTTAATTGCCGAGTTCTAACGATACAACTCATACAAGGTCTCCTCCTTCGATACTTTAATATACTCCTTATTCTAGACATCGAATTTAGCTTTTATCTTAAGCAATCCTTACTTATTTCTTAATTCTGGACAAGTATCACCAAGCACAAACGAGCCCCGCTTGACTGAGGCTCATCTAGTATCGTAATTTAGGAAGTTGAACCGTAAGCATCGTTCGATCATAGGGATTACTAGCTAATTTAATCGTACCTCCAAGATTTTGTACAAGTCGTTTCGTTATCGTAAGTCCAAGTCCACTACCAGGATTCGATTGATTCCTTGAGTCTTCTAATGTAAACATTCGTTCGAACACGCGGTCTTGGTGCTGCGCATTAATTCCCTTACCTTTGTCCCAAATATGGATATAACTAAACTCCTGATCTTCGTCTACTATTAACCCAACGACGTGTCCATCACCGCCATGATGTATGGCATTCGAGATTAAATTATTCAGAATTCGATCAAGCGCTTCTTCATTTCCCATTACATAAACAGGTTTTTCTGGCGTATCGATATGAACTTCATAACCTTTGGAGGTCAATATATCATAGAACTGAAGCATGTTTCGTTCACATATTTCATTTAAATTCACTCTAGCAAGAGGAATATCCTTATCTCCCGCTTCTATCCTTGCTAAATCAAAAAACTTATGTATAAGTCCCAATACTTCTACTGCCTTGTGATGCACCTTCGTCAGTAGCAATTGTCGTTCTTCACTACTTATTTCGCTGTCTCTATTTAAAGTTTCCAAATATCCTAAAACAACCGTAAGTGGTGTCTTTAGATCATGTGAGATATTGGAGATCATCTTCTTCATTGATAACTCTGTTCTTGTATAATTCGCTGATTTATACTGATTATTCTCAAGCAAATGATTAATTTCTACTAATAATGCTATGATTTGCTTATCCCCAGTAAATAACAATAATTTCTCTCCGGTATCGTGAGTTATGATTCGATTCAGCTGTTGATGGATGTAAGTGAGATCATTATTTCTTGTTCTTCTCGAGCTATATTGAAAAAAAATCACACCTATTAAAACAACAATAATACCAGTCAAAGTGATAACCATGTTATTGACCTTCCCACTTATACCCGATTCCCCACAAAGTCTTAATATACATAGGACTCGATGGATCATCTTCTATTTTGCCTCTTAATCGCCTGATATGAACATTAATCACATTCTCATCACCATAATACTCATCATTCCAAATTAACCTATAGATTTGTGCCTTGGTATATACACGATTAGGATTAGTAATCAACAATTTCAGAATGTCGAATTCTTTGGACGTAAGCCGAAGGTCTTCATTATTCTTGGTTGCTGAAAAATTCTGAATATCAAATCTGAGATTATCTACAATAACTATCTGATCGTCGTGATCGGAATGACTGCTACTACGCGTATATTCAGTAGCTCGTCTTATGGCTGCTTTAATTCTTGCGAGCATCTCGATCATTGAGAATGGCTTCGCCAAGTAATCGTCTGCACCAAACCCTAATCCTAAAGCTTTATCGACATCACTATCTTTGGCTGACATCATCAGAATCGGAACTGAGCTTGTGTCTCGTATGCTTCTCAGAACCTCCATTCCGTTCAATTTGGGCATCATAATATCAAGAATGATCAGATCATAGATATGCTGACTGAACTTAGCCATACCTTCTTCTCCATCATAAGCTATTGTTACTTCAAAGCCTTCCTTCTTCAAATACCCGCTCACCATTTCAACGATAGATGGATCGTCCTCAACGAGTAAAATATGATTCATCATTCTTCTCTCCCTTCCCCTTCATTTCTTCATAAAAGGGAAATTCCTTTATGTAAACTATGTAAACTATGTGAACAACAAGAAGAGCCTCAATAAATTAGAGTCTCTAACCTAACCTATTCTATTCTATTCTATTCTATTCTATTCTATCATATACTATCCTATCATACCTATGCCTTCACCTATATCTTCGCTAACATCAAAACCTATATTTTCATCAACATCTTGATCTTCGCCTAAACTAACACCAACACCTACACTACACCTACACCTACACCTGAACAGTCGTTTCGTATTTGCCAATTAGTCCTTGTATGGTTTCTAGTGCTTTCGATGCTTCTTGGTCTGCTAGTTTAGAAATATCGGCTATTTGATGTGCGCTTTGTTTATTCGCAGGTACAGCGGCAAACAGTTTATCAAATACTTCGGATGTCTGTTCAACATAAGAGGCATTCTGTACCGTTTGCTCTCGACCTGATTGCACTAATTCTACCGCTTGAATGACTGCTTCATCAATCGATTCAATAATTGTGGATATTCTCTCTGCTGCCTTATTTGTTTCATCCGCCATTTTGCGAACCTCAGCTGATACTACCACAAATCCTCTCCCATGAACGCCTGCCCTCGCAGATTCAATCGATGCATTCAAGGCTAATAAATTGGATTGTTTAGCGAGCTCTCGAATCGACTTAAGAATAGAAGATATCGATGACGCCCGTTCTTGAAGCTGACGGATTTGTTCCTCTTGCTCGATCGCAAGCGACTTTTGATGTTCGAATATAGCCTGAGCATTAGATAACTGCTTTCTTCCCTCTATTGTTAACTCTATCATTTGATCCGATATGCTCATCCCTATATGGGTAGAATCCATCACCTGCTTTACCGCTTCATGGATTTGATTCACCATTTGATGGGTTGACTTGACCGTAACTAATTGTGCATCGTCTGCTTCTCTTTGGAGGGTTCTAGAGATTTTTAACAAGTCAGCAACAGTGATAATACCTTTATATCGAGATTGATCTGTAATAATTACACAATCATATAGATAACCCTCATTACGATTTAAAGCACGATCAATTAGCTCATGTGGGGAAATGGCGAGATCTACAATGATTGGTGATTGTTCCATCAGAAGCGTTATCCTTTTCTCAAAATAGAGGGAACTGCCATACAATCTACCCATATGCATGTAGAATCGTTCTTTCATTACAAGACCTAGCGGAATGTTCTCTGAATCACATACTACTGCACACTCTGATTGAAGTGTTTCAAATAAATGGTGGCATTCTCCACATGTCTGATTGGGGCCAATAATAATACAATTTCGAATGTAATCATTAATGGATACACTTAAATTTCGGCTCTGGACGATAGACATTGAGACCACTCCCCAAGTATGCTACTTTTCTCCTAATAGTAGAACCTTTGTGTTAAATCAAATGATTACTTATGTTAACGCCATGTAAAAAGTATTCATCCTCCTCTGACGACGATCAGACGATTGATCAGCTAATCATCAGATAATTGATGAGGCTATAGCTTGCCCGGTTGTGTATGCCCTCAAACTAGAGGGCATACGAGTTGAGACTACGACAAGGTTACTGCGCTTTCTCCGCGGATACTCCGCAATTGCGCTGGCTTTGCCCGCGGTGCGGCACAAAACGGCGTTATTGCGGAAGCTCCTTCCGCTATAACGTCGTTTGCTTCCGCTTTCTCCGCGGATACTACGCTATTGCGCTGGCTTTGCCCGCGGTGCGGCACAAAACGGCGTTATTGCGGAAGCTGCTTCCGTTATAACGTCGTTTGCTTCCGCTTCCGCTGCGGATACTCCGCTATTGCGCTTACTTTGCCCGCGGTGCGGCACAAAACGACGTTATTGCGGAAGCTTCTTCCGTTATAACGTCGTTTGCTTCCGGTTCCGCTGCGGATCCTACGCTATTGCGCTGGCTTTGCCCGCGGTGCGGCACAAAACGGCGTTATTGCGGAAGCTTCTTCCGTTATAACGTCGTTTGCTTCCGGTTCCGCTGCGGATACGGTTCAGCCCCCTAAATCTGGACACTGTCCACACTCATACTGAAGCAATCGTATTATAGCGCAATATCTCGCGGTTTTAGGACTCCTTGCTGCACTAAACGAAGGTACTCCTTCGGTGGCCAATCTTTCAAACTGCCATGAATCCGGT
>NZ_JBFULK010000008.1:0-212061 GCF_056400365.1 Paenibacillus sp. P5_B5 | reverse complement strand
GAGATTCATCAAGCGGTAGAAGATTATATTTATTATTACAATTACCAGCGGTTCCAATCTAAACTGAAACAGCGCGCGCCGATCGAATACCGGTGCGCGCTGGCAGCATAGCTTTTTTCATCTGTCTACTTGACAGGGGTATGACCATTTACGCGGTTTTTTATGCAAATATGAGAAAATCTAGATCATTCATTCAAATAAGTAGTCACTCTGTTCTGAATAATTTTGGCTACGTCTTCAGCTGATTTTTGCCCAGTAAAGTAAGCTTTGGCTTCTTCAGCAATGATTGTTTGAACCTTGTTCATTGGTATTATCTGAAGAAAAGCTTCTGATATCATGGTATTTAGTACCTGAAGATCCTTTTCGGATACTTGAACTATCCCGCCCTTCCCAACATCAATCGTTCCATTTTTTGCTTCATTCCTTACATCATCAAACATCTTTTCATTAACGGATTTATTCATCGAGAAGCCATCTTGCTGCGGTATGCTTTGCATATCTTCGGACAAGAGGAATTTCATGAAATCCCACGCTGTCCCTTTGACAGTTGAATTCGAATTCATAGCAATGCTATTAAGTCCGCCGAACGCAATCCCAGATTTCTGCCCAGTCGCATGCGGCTTCTGATAAATTTTTCCGTTATCATAGTATAAACCAAGACGAGCTAAGTAATCTGTAGGAGAATATATTTGTGATAGTTTAAAATTGCTATTAAGTTCGAATTTGGATGATATGATTTTCTCGTCGTACAAACCCTTCACACGCTTAAGTAGATCTGTAAAGAGTGTGGAATCAAAATTCGCCTTACGGTTAGCTCCGTCTACCAACTCAGCATAATTATCCGACACAAGTGAGTTAAGCATATCCACTGGTTCCAAGCCTTCTAAAGAGTTGACATGAAGACCCTTATCTGCTAATTGTTTTCCTACATCTGCAAACTGACTCCATGTCCAGTTCTTATCATCAATGGTGACGCCAGCTTCCTCAAAAGCAACTGTATCCCCGAACAAAGTTTCCAAGTAAAATTTGGTTGGTAGAACATATAGCCCACCATTCATGGTTGAATTGTCGAGTATGTTCATATAATAAAGGCTCTGGTCAAAGGATTTATCCTTTTGTATGAATTCTTCTAAGTTTACGAACGCTTTTTTGCTAACGTACTTATCAATCGGCAAGTCGACAGTTGTAACGACGAATAAATCTGCTCCCTTACCCGACAAAATCTCTGTTGTGGTCGTTTTAATGTATTTCTCCACTTCAGCTGGGTTCATCACGCCACCAGCTTGTGAAAACTCTTTAAACTCTATCGTCGTATTCGGATGTGCTGCTTCGTATTTCTGCTTCGCCTGCTTGTAGAAATCGTTCACTGCAAGGGTTGAAACCACAAGGGTCTTCTTGCTCTCTTTATTTTCATCCTCTAGGATACTGTTATTCTTAGAAGAACTAACGGTTTTGCCTGTACTATCGGTACTTACGGAACTGCTGCTTTCTGGTTTGTCGCTGTTATTCGTTGTACTACCACTGCATGCTGTTAAACTCACCATTAATACCAAGCATATGAATATACTTAACCATTTTTTCATTATTAAATTCACTCCCAATTATTTAAGAATATCTATCTCTTTCTTACTCTCATGCCATCTTGAAGCGGTTCACTACTCTCCATAATGACTAACTGTCCAGGATACGCCCCATTAAGGACAATGGTTGTATCTTTATTTGTATCACCTACTTCCACGGCCACCTTGTTAGCATGATACGTGTTGCCAAGCGGTCCTTTCTTTTCTTCCAGGACAAAAATATATGGATTAGAACCCTCACTATGAATGGATTTACTCAGTAGAAGCACGCCATTTTCATCCGCAATAGACTTACTGAGATTCACAGTTGCTTGTTCTCCGCCCTGTAATTCTGTACTTTGTACCGTGATTAGAACTTGTTTATGAAATATGGATACGGACGAATTGCTATCTCCCCCATCATTTGCAGCCGCTGCCGAATTAATAGCATCCACATTTTCAATTCTTGTAACTACACCTTCTAGGGATTGGGTAACTCCCTTGATCTTGACATCAACGTTCTGTATGCTTCCGAGCTCCATTTGATCGGCAATCGAGGACGGAATTTGTAAAGCCAATTGATAGCCTAGACTCGAATTAGATAGGAGCACATCTCCCCCAGCACTACCTGATGGAAGACCTATTACGGCAGTTACTTTCGTGATAACACCATCGAACGGAGCCACGATCTGTCTGTGACTCTCCAAGTCCTCCTGTAAATTTCGCACTTTACGTTCCAGTACTCCTATCTCAAGACGTGCCATCTCAATATCTCGTTTGGTGCTGCGAATCTCTTTATCATCCCCGTTATGATAAGTGTCTATATAACGTTCTTGCAGGCCTTCCATCATTAACTTCTGCCGAGAGAGATTAGCTTGCTCATCTTGGATGCGATTCTCAGCTTCTCGACTATCATAAGTCACGAGGGTTTGGCCCTTAGTAACACGGTCTCCTACTTTTACCTGTATATCCTTGACAATCCATCCAGTCTTGTTGGACAGATCTACTTCGCTAATCGGTTGCAACAATCTGCTGCCGCTGTAATTATGTACAAGTGGACCGGATTTCCCTTCTTCTACCCAAACCTTGGGTAGATTCATCGTGAGCAGTGTATTGCTATAGAGAGTTAAGATAAGCAGTATAGCAATGAATAGGATAAATATGCGTCTGATCCATCGTTTGTGGCTAGATTCAGCATGCTCTGTGGCACGCATCTCCATGTAACTTCCCTCCTTCTTGTCTATCCCATATATGCACTAACCCTTAATACCAGACAACTGAACACCCTCAATAAAATAAGATTCCGAATATAAAAATAGAAGTAACATCGGAGACATATATAGTACGGACGCGGCAAAACCGATTCCTCGTGCCTCCTGTTGGATTCGTGATAAGTATAGAGAAAGTGGCTGCTTAAAAGCATCATCTATAAAGATCAGAGGTTGCTCTACCATGTTCCAATAATCTACAAAGAGAAGAACGACTAATGCGGCTAATCCTGGTTTGATTAAAGGAAGAATGATTCGATAAAAGATCGTCAAATGTCCAGCACCATCTATGATGGCGGCCTCTATATAAGCATAAGGGATCGACAGCATGAATTGCCGGAGCATAAAGACACCGAAAGCAGCAAAAATTCCAGGAAATACGATTGCACTTGCGCTGTTCAAAAGTCCAAGTTTTTCCACGATAATATAGTTCGGCACTAACGTCACTTGAAATGGCATGAGCATAACCATTATATAAACGAAGAACATAGGATCTCGACCTCTAAAACGAAGTTTAGCAAAAGCATAAGCAGCGAGTGATCCTACTACGACCTGCCCAATGATGATGGGCACAACCATGAATACAGAGTTCCAAAACATGTTCAGATAAGTTGATGTTTGCAACAGAACTTTGCCGTACTGCTCGAAGGATACCCAATCGGGAATCAGTTTTAAATTGACAAATTGATCCTTTTCTCCTGCAGACTTGTCTATCATCTGGCCAATAAGATCGTAATTAGTTCCGATCTCCTGCTCTGTCATAAGCGAGTTCATAAATGTAAATATAATAGGGAACACCATGATCACAGCTATGACAAACAGGATGAGGGATAAGAAACATTTGTGCAGAAACGCTATTCTCTTCATATTCATTCCTCACTCATTCCATAAATCGTCTGAATTGACGCTCCAGTGCGAGCATTCCAATAACAAGAACCAGTATGTAAGCTACCATCAATGTTGCGGCCGCCGTCAACTTCTGGACATCAAGCGAAAAAAACATATTGTTCATGTAATGCTGCATCATATAAATACTGTCATGCGGATAATCTCCTGCAATTAAATATGTTTCTCGGAAAATTTTGAACGAATTGATGATCGACATTAAGACGACGAAGAACATCGTAGGTGTTAAATATACGAATGTAATATGGGTTAGTTTACGGAGCGGACTCGCCCCTTCTATGTCCGCAGTTTCGTAATAGTCGCGTGGTATGCTCTGTAGTCCTGCCAGAAATAATATGATATTGTAACCGACATATTTCCAAAGATAAGCAACTGAAAGCACACCTCTTGCCCACTCCGATTTCATCCAGTCGATTCGCTCAAGCTCTAAGCTTTGCAGCCAGCCGTTCAGTGCTCCATTCCAATCAAACAGAATTTGCCAGATCATCACAATGGAGGCAACTGGTACTACAAGCGGCAACACATAGGCAGTTCTGATCCATTTACGCAAATATACATTCTGATTTAAGAGCAGTGCTAAGATTAATGAGATAAGAACTATTAACGGAACGCTTATACCAGTAAACAGCATCGTATTCCACGAGGCTTTGCGGAAAGAATCACTTGCAAGCAGTTCTTTATAATTGTCTAAGCCTACAAAAGATCCACCTATCGTGTTATTCATCAATGAGTACACAACACCCATAACAAATGGGATCAGATAAAAGATAGCAAAACCAATTAAGCTTGGTGCTAGAAACCCTATCGCAATGACACTTTGTTTTCGAAATAAATGTAGAAGTTTCATACCTGTCCTCTTATATTAAGGATCTTTTTACTTTTCATAAAACCATTCTCCTCTAGTTATGAAATATCTAGCTGGAAGTACGTTTTATTCCATATCGTTATTCTAGTAGAGGCTAATGAAGATAAAGAGTGGATGAAATAAAGATTAGATAAATATGGATAAATATACTGAAGATAAAAAAACCACTTACATGTCGGTTTGATGATCTCCGTCATGAAAGTGGCTATGATAAACTTACAAATTTTTATTCAAATAGAAGAAAAACATAACACTATCTTCTGTGTTCGCGGCGCCGTATGGAACGCCATGCAACTCCAAAATATTTTTGGATATCGCAAGTCCTAGACCCGTTCCACCTTGTGCACGTTTTCGTGCACTATCTCCTCGATAGAAGCGTTCCCATATTTTACTTAATTGTTCTGGGGGAATGTGAGCTCCTTTATTTTCTACACATACCTGAACTCGTTCTTGTTCTTCCATAACTGAAATGATAATTTGTTCTTGTTCTGGTGTATATCGAATCGCATTGGCAAGAAAATTAGTAATGACTTGCTCGATTCGATGCTGATTGGCTATAACTTCTACAGCAGGAAGCTCGGTATGCAAATGAAGGTTTTTCTTGCTGAACTGGGGAGACAAATTTTCACAAATCTCTTCAATGAGCTTATCGATGTAGAATGCATCCATCTTCATCGTATACGTACCAGACTCAAACTTAGCTAGCTCCAGCATATCCACAATCAGGAGATCCATCTTATCGACTTCTTTCTCCATAGCTTCAAAATAATGATCTTTCTTATGCGAAGCTACGCCATCCTTCAGAATCGAAATGCAGCTTTTCATAACACTTAACGGTGTTTTTAGTTCATGGGATACCCCTGAAATAAATTCTTTCCTTGTACTTTCTAGTTGCTTTTCTTTCTCAATGTCCTTCTGTAGCTGTTCGATATAGGAATGTAGGGTTTCCGACAGAGAATTGATACTACGAGACAAGTCACCGATCTCATCATTGGATTTAATCGAGATGGTTTCCGAAAAATCTAAGTTGGCTATCCGTTTGGTCGTCCGATTAATTTGTAGTAATGGTCTGGCGATCTTTCTCGAGTAATACAATGCTGCTAGAATCACAAGTAGCATCACAAGAGCAATCATGTATACATAGTAATCTTTAAGCATTTGAACAGCTTCATCAACAGGTTGTAGAGAAGCCATCGAGAAGATATAGTTGGTTGCTCCCTCTGAATCTTTGATCGGCTCAATAAAAAGTTTATACTTCACCTCATGTTGAGTAAAGTCGAGGATCGTTGATTGTTCATAGATGTTATTTCCCTCATCAAATAATAAGCTGGCTTGAAACTCTTGTATTCTCTCCATAAACAAGCTATTCGTATAAATGAAACTGGAGGATTCATTCCCATTCGGCAGTTGAACCTTGGTTATTGTCCCAGTAAGATCAACGCCAGGGAATTCTGTTTTACTCTGTGAATATTTAATTTTTAGAGTGAGTTCATCCATCTTTTTGTTTATTTTCTCATTCACCCAAGATATACCACTTTTATCTAATTTAACTTCATAAGGAATTAAAGCTGAATCCTTCTTAACCTCACCTATAAGAACGCGCATCTTGGATGATAGCAAGGATTCCAGCTGGTTTGACTCTGCGTTCAAAACCTCATCAATGTTCATCATATTATAAAGAGGAATCGTAATGGTTTTACCAGAGAACTCATTAATATATTCATTTTTAGAGTTATCTAATTTTACTTCCAAATAAAAATCATTCGCATTTTTTAAGTTTCCATGGCTATCTAAAGTAGTAATCCATGTGTTGTTTTCTCGATAAAAGTCCTGCTCCATCTTCTGGATGGCTAATACATTCCCACCGCTGTTTATGTAATCATTCTTAAATGCTTGGATATTGGTCTGAATATCGTTTACTTTCCTATTGGCGTAGTATTGTTTAAAAAATATGGTTTGTCCCATATATATTGTAGCTAAGATGAACATACATAACATCGTCGTCAAAGTAAACAGTTTAAATACAATATTGGTTCTCATTGGTTGTCCTCGAATTTATAACCCACTCTTACGAGAGTTGTAATGAGTTTGGACTTATCCCCTAGCTTATGTCTTAAATTACGGATATGCGTATTCACGGTACGATCATCGCCATCGTATTCATATCCCCAAATTTTCGTAATGAGCTGTTCTCTCGTAATGACAATGCCTTTATTTTGTATTAAATAAGCCAAGATTTGAAACTCTGTATACGTCAGGTTGATCTTCTCACCATTTACAGATAGAGTTCGGGAGGGGAAATGAATACAAACCCCATTTATAGTTAAAAGATCGTTATCATTCTTCTTATGTGACAACAAAGCATCAGATTGTAGATTTTCACGATACCTGCTATCGATCAGTCGTTTAGCTCTAGCTAATAGCACAGGTGGGCTATATGGTTTGGTCACATAATCATCCGCACCTAGCTCAAACCCAAGCAATGTATCATCTTCGTCCATTCTCGCAGTCAACATAATGATAGGAACGTTAGATGCTTTCCGAATTCGTCTACAGACAGACCACCCATCTAATTCTGGCAGCATAATATCGAGAATAATTAAATGAATTTCATTTTCTTGAAATAAGGATAATGCCACTTTCCCGTCTGTTGCTTCTATAACAAGATAACCTGCATTAAGAAGATAATCTTTAATAATTTCACGCAAAATATCTTCGTCTTCAACGATTAAAATTGTTTTTTTCATATAACTTCTCCTACGTTTGGTCAAAACCTCGATAGTTCAAATAACTTTGTACATTTTTACCTACTCGTCATTTTTTATTATTACTTTGTGCAAGTGTAACATAGCTATATAAAGATTATGTAAAGATTGTTTAGATAAACTATACTTCTTCGATTTATATGTTACACATGTCCAAATTAGTTCGGAGTCACTGTTTTAACGAATCGCTTCAAAAGAAACACTACAACACCCACTGGATGATTTCGTGGGTGCTGTAGATGTGTAATTCTCAATATTAATCTGCTCTCTTTTGAAACAAAGCTGAAATCTATCGTTTTCATCATTTGCAAGTATTTTTTCTGTTCGGATTTAAAACCAGTACGTCATTTCCTAGCTCAAATAATTTTTCCATCAATGCATCCATGCCATGCTCTAATTTATAATCCATTTCCTCTTTATACAAAGGAACTAAGAAATAGGCATGAATCCTATTGCTATCTTCCGTCGGTATTATGCTTATTTCATCATTTAATTGATATATGACAACTCCATTTAATCCAGTTCCGTCTGCATATGGTTCATATTCCGCATAATTCGGTATTGTATGTCCGTAGCTTAACCAGGTATTGTATGAATGAGGAAAACGAGCCATCTGCTTCATTAATCTAATCGGCCAAAAATTGTTATCATCTTTTACAGATTCCTCGTTCAGCTCCCAGGAAGCCGGGAGAAACATCATAACCTCGGCTCTGTCGAAACTTCCTTCAATCTGCTTAATCATCTCTTCCGGCAAAGTCATCGGTAAGTCGCTCATACCGCTAGTATATAAGACCCAAAATGGAGCATCTTCTGTTGGTTCCATGATATTTACATCAATATGTACGGTATCGGAAACAATTTCATGAAAAACACTACTATTTCTTCCCGGAAATGATTTTTCAAAATGTGCAACGATTTCTTCTGTATATTCCATTGGAGCCGGGGGCTCATAAGCATTATTTTGTTCCTCATATTTGTAAATAGTAGTGCCGTCTTTTGCCTTTTCTCCATTGTTACTGCCGCCAAACAACTTTTTTAGAAAACTCATCTGCTGCTCTCCTTTTTCATTCTACGTCTTTTTGATACATCCATAATACCACAATTATCCATGATAAAAGCTAGGCTGCAAGACTCAGATTGATATGATATACATTTCGAGAGAGTAAGCACTTTCTACTTTGTCAACTCAACTTACATAAATAAAGAGCCTCCGTTTGTTTGCGCGGAGACTCTTTAAGTTAATTATTTATCTGAAAACAAGCGTCGTCTGAAAGAGATTCAATAATTTTTCGAAGACAAGTATTCTAAACTTTTAAAATCATACCCTCGTTCCCGAGCAGTATCAATGATTTTCCCCAGAGCTTCTGCGTTATCTTTGGAAATGGAGTGAAGCAAGATAACTGCTCCAGGATGAAGTTGATCTATAATTTTCTTATATGCATAGCCCCCGCCTCTTTGGTCTTTCGTTTCCCAATCTTTATAAGCAATTGACCAGAATACATGAGTATACCCTTGTTCCTTGCTAACACTTAAAGAGCGATCACTAAAAATTCCTCTCGGCGGTCGTGTGAATGTCATTTCCTTTTGATTGGTAATATTTGCGACCTTTTCCTTTAATTTATCCAGCTCATCTTTTATTTTTTCGTTAGAAATTTGAGACATATCCGGATGACTCCATGAATGATTACCCACTAAATGACCTTCGTTAACCATTCGCTTCACTAATTCGGGCTGATCCTCAATAAAATGCCCAGTAACAAAAAAGGCGGCTGGAACTTGTTTAGCCTTTAACACATCTAATATTTTTGATGTATATCCATTTTCATAACCGTTGTCAAACGTAAGGTATAGTTCTTTTTTACTTGTATCCCCTAAAAAGATAGCTCCATGTTTCTGTAAAATATCTTTAAAACCTTCATAGTCGATGGAGGGGAGCTCGCCGGTTTTGCTTTTTTTAAATCCAAAGTGATACGGTTTGCCTATATTCGCTGCGTTAGTTGTTAACGGAAATAAGGCAATACATAATGTTAGCAATGCAAAAAGAATACGATAACGTTTCATTCAACCATCATTCCAGTCTCCAAAAATTTTACACTGGAGTAATATGCCACTATACGAGATGCAGTATACATTCATGGATTTGATCTCAGAATTGGGCCTCCGCGACGTGACTTTTATCCGACTTGGGATCATGACATTGTGGATTTTGGATAAGCTAAAAAAAAACACTGCCTAGAAGGAGAAACACTTCCATGTTTCAACATAAACTTTTATGGTTCATTGCCCACTATGGCTATATAGGCATTTTCGGTGCCTTTGTGCTTGGTATTATAGGTTTGCCAGTGCCGGACGAGATGTTGATGATGTTTTCAGGATACTTAATTTCGAAAGGTATGCTTCATTATTTTCCGACAGTTATTGTTTCGGCATTCGGCAGCTTTATCGGTATGTCCGTCAGCTATTTCATTGGAAGTAAGTTCGGGTATCCACTCCTAGAAAAATACGGGAGTAAAATTCATATCACAAAAGAGAAGTTAGATAGCACGCAACTCTGGTTTAAGCGGTTTGGTAAATTCGCGATCCTGATCGGTTACTTCATTCCGGGAGTCCGCCATTTAACGGCTTACAGCGCTGGAATCAGCAAGTGGACTTATCGAAGCTTTAGTCTATATGCAGTACCTGGATCTATTCTCTGGGTTGTTTCTTTTATCACTTTAGGTTCATATTTAGGCGAGCATTGGCGTGTCGTTACCGAAATCATACATCGATACCTTTTGATTCTGGTCGTTATTTTGATAGCTGCTGGAATAGTAGCCATATGGTATATAAGAAAGACTAGAACTAAGAAAATGTTGGTAAAATGAGGAAAGGAGCTAATTTACGTAAATGAATTTGAAATTAGAGCTTTCCCGTGCTTTATATATAAGCCTTTTGAGCGCAATTGGTTTTAGCGTCATAGCGATCTTGGTATCCGATAAAAAGATAGCTCAATTCGACAGTGTGATCACTTCCTTTGTTCAAGGGCTGGAATCTCCGGCTATTACGAGCATCATGAAGTTCTTTACTTTCATTGGGGGAGGATTTCCGGTCGCCATTGTTTCGATAGTTGTTTTACTTGTTCTGTACAAGATACTACACCACCGAAGAGAATTGATTTTGTTTATATGGGTCGTCATTGGGACAGGACTTTTAAATGAAGCTTTAAAGCTCATTTTCCATCGAACTCGACCAACTCTGCATCGTATCGTTAACGCAAATGGCTTTAGCTTTCCCAGTGGTCACTCCATGATTGCTTTTAGCTTGTACGGTATACTGGCCTTTTTACTTTGGCGACATATTTCGACCCCCTATGGGCGAGGCATTTTGATTGTATTTAGTTCAGCGATGATACTCATGATAGGGATTAGCCGAATTTATTTGGGCGTCCATTATCCGAGTGATGTTCTCGGGGGATTCTTAGCTAGCGGTTTTTGGGTGGCTGTTTCGATATGGTTTTATCAGAGGTTTCAGGAAATACGGTTCGAAGCATGATCCATTTAATACCCTACCAGATCTGGATATTAATCCCTAGTCAAAAAGAATTGACAATTCCATCGATACGTTTGCGGGTAGAGACAGCAACGCTGGTAATACCCGTTTTTCTTTGCTTAGTCATACAACCAAACCTCCAAATTCGGTTCAATTGGAACCTGATCTAAGTTAGTTATGCACCCATCTTCCTATTCACCTTCCGTGACATAGGCACATATCGTGTAGTAAATCTAATTAGGGAGTAAATATGATATGAATACGTATACGTATGACCTGGGAATGGACCCTTATCATGTACAATCTTTGAATCCACATTGTCCAATCATGGCTCAGCACATTTTAGTAGGAATCAGCTGCTCAACGGCTAATTTAATGAATGCTTGGCGTACGATCTGGGAACAGCATGTTGCTTGGACGAGAATGACCATTATAAGCATTGCAGAAAGTTTAGCAGATGAGGAGCTTGTGACTAAACGACTGCTTCGTAATCCCTCGGATATGGCTGCCCTGCTTAAACCTTACTATGGGAACGAAATAGCCGCCAAATTTGAAAGCTTAATGCGGGAACATCTGGTGATTGCAGATCAACTTGTTAAAGCAGCCAAAGCCGGTGATAGTGTCAAGGCGGCCAATGCAGAAAAAAAATGGTATGCCAACGCAGACGAAATCGCAACGTTCCTAAACAGAATCAACCCATATTGGTCCAGAAATGCAATGCAAGCCATGTTATATGAACACTTGGCTTTGACAAAGAGCGAGGCTGTTTACAGACTTAACAAAAACTTTGCTGCAGATATCGCTACGTACGACAAGATTGAACCGCAAGCCTTAGCGATGGCAGATGCATTTACGGATGGGATTGTGAAGCAGTTCCCTCAGCTATTTTATATGTAACCATCTGGACAGCCTATCATCATTCATTTCATAATTAAAAGCACCCACAATCATCTTCATGATTGTGAGTGCTTTTAAAGTAAGGCTGCGATTTCCTTGTACGATAAATCCATATCATATTTGAGCAGCAGGAGCTGCTTTAACTATTAATTCCAACGTAACACGATCGATTAACTTATCGCTCCAATCCATCAGAATCTCTAGCGTGTATTCTTTGTTTGTAAAAACATAATTATTACATACGGCAGTATGATAACAGGAGACTTGATTGACTTCATAGTCCTTTGTCAGATCAATATCCGATTTCTTAATTGGAATCTCATAATTAGCTTGTGTGGTTTGATTGATATAGGTTGGACTCCAATTCGCTTTGGTCAACTTACCATTTTCCAGTTCAAAATAGGACATACTATCCTGATAGGATAAGGACTTCTTACCATCCGATAGAATTTGCTCAGTGAAGCTTTCCCCATAAATCTGCATGATCTCAGCCTCCGTACTACCAATGGTTAGCCCACCAAACGACAACTCATTGCTTACGTAATATAATCCGTTAGCTCCCCTTACAGGTACAGCCTCCTTCTCACCACCTGGTACCTTCCAAGGAACCCATTTACGTGTAACCGGATTATAAAAGAAGAATTTCGAATCGAATTGAATAATCAAATCCGATCCATTAGCAAAAATCGAGTTGTATTCTGGCAATTTAGAAATAACTTCCGCATTCTTCCCAGGCTGCCAGTAGCTATAACCGAGGGATTCAAGCACCTCGCCTGCTTTGAACCTTTCTAGGTAGACTCCTGAATCACCAATAGCACGAATATAGCCATCTGTCTTCAACTTCTTACCAGAATGATTGATGAACTCTGTATAAGGAATCCCATCTTCGATGACTGTCCAATACGTTCCGGTCTTTGTAGGCGAGATCGTCATATCCATCATGGAATACTTCTGTATCAAAACTGAGCTTGTAAAATTCTTTGTTTGTTTAGGTGTACTCTGTCCATCCTCGTATGTGAATAGATCAAACATATTCGTCTGTTTTCCATCATCAGCAGAAAGAACATGAATCTGCTTTCGACTGCTATCATAAACTGCATAATTGATATTACGCTGCTCTCTACCCTCTGTATCCCGGAGAGCTAGCTTCTCACCTTTGGCTATATCATAAATATTAACCCCATCATAGGATGCATACAGAATCCGATTATGATCCATCCACTGGACAGGGAGATCAAAAGGCTCGATTGTGGATAAAAATTCATTTTCAATTATGACAGGCTCATGATCAGGTCGTTCGAGCACAAAGCTATAAAAGATACCATCTCCATCTCCAAATGCTCCTCCAATTGGTACAACACCGATATAACTTTGCCTATCAGGTGATACGATAAGCTGCTGATAGAATCGAACTCTGGGACTAAATCCAACAGGTGCACCCGATATGCTGTCACGCCATTCAATATCAGGCAACTGCCTAACAGTCAATGAGCTACGGTCAACCCCTAAATTAACATTACTCATGGCACGTAAACTTTCTAAACTGATCCTTAATTCCTTGCTGCCATATATACCAGTTTCCATATTAACTATAGGAATACGAAGATGCTTCGAATCTAACCAATCTGCTTCTACCGGAGTTCCATTAAGTTGTAACGGAAGACTACCTGTCTGCATCTCCTCTACAAAAGCTAATGTAACTGTATTACTTTCTGTGGGAATAAACAGTTGAGATCCATAATGTCTACCCTGAATCAATAGGCTTGTTTGCTTTTCTCCCGATTCATGTAACACCTGATATTCGATTAGTTTTCTTGGTACGAACTTGATTTCATGCAAATCAGCAATTTGGATAGTAAATGTCCCAGCAGGCTTGAGAAAACGAAGCTTAAACCCCTCACCATAATTAGGATTTGGAGTTAGTTCCCAATATACATCCCCACTGACCTTTATCGAATCTTTCATAAGCTTATCCTCTATATCTTTTAACCAAGGATAGGTTGCACTAAGGTAGATCTCCTCCATTTGATACGGTATTTCTATAGCTTCACTCGGCACCTTCCCTTGTTCCCATACTAAATTCGTTGTATAGCAGCAAGATGAATCGCCTTGACCAAAGGAAAGTAGATCAATTCGATCTCGTAATAATAAACCTTCTGCCTTTGCAGTTGGCGTAACTTGTACTTGTGTACTCACAGGCAACAAGCTCTCAGCTGGTGTTACTTCTTCTGATATCTCTTTACAAGAGGATAAACCGAAAAGAATCATACATAAGATGAAACAACCCCATAGACGTTGCAATATAACAACACCCCTTAATTGTTAAATATTCTGAATATTTAATAATCTGTTCGAACTCTTAGACGTCATAAAATCAATTATGTTTCTAATTCCACAACAAAAAAAGCAGCTTCTAGTCGCTGCTTTTTCATTTTCTCATTTAACTATTTGATTAACTTAACTGATCTTTGATGTTTTGTTCTGCAAACTCATAAAAAGCATTCGCATCCTCCCAAGTCGGGAATCCAGCCTGCGCTAGATTATCGCTTCCTCCGCCTTTTCCGTTGTGATTACCTAGATGTGCTTTGAAGAAAGCCCCACAGGAAAACTCAGAATTGCCACGTTGTGCTATGACTATTTTGTTCTCAACAGCAGTAGCTAGCAGTACAATTGCATCACACTGTGCGGTGATCTTCCCAGCCAAGTTTTGTAGATCTTTAAGCGATTTGTCCTCAAAGACATGTGAGATCAGAGCACCATTGTTGCCTGCTATCAATTCCCGCGCTACATATTCGTCATTGTGATCCTTAAGAGCAGCTAATTCAGCTAGAAGCTGTTTGTGCTCCTTCTCCATTTTCTCAATGCGATCTAAGATCCCATCCTTACCTGATTTGAACTTGACCAACAGAGTTCCCAATATCTTCTGAATCTCATTAAATTCTTCTAACGCCCGGTATCCGCACTTAAAATAAATCCGAGTGTTACCTTTAATTTTTTCCGTCTTAATCAGCTTGATCATGCCGATTTCGCCCGTTGCAGAGACATGTGTTCCACCGCAAGCGTTATATTCTACGTCCTTAATTTCTACAATTCGGATATTCTCTGTTATATTGGTTTCTTTCACTAGCTGAAGCTGATTTGCCTCTTCCTCAGTAACCAAATAACTAAGGATGCTATGATTTAGATAAATATGCCGATTAACCTCACGCTCAATGGATTCGAGCTGACTTGTGCTCAGCTCAGTTGCTTCCACATCAATTGTGCAATAATCAATTCCTAGATGAAAACTTAAGGTCTTCGTCTGATACAAGTTAAGGCAAACTGCTGATAACAAATGCTGTCCGCTATGCTGCTGCATATGGTCAAATCTTCGCTTCCAGTCGATCTGACACGTAACGGTACTCTCTTCAGGAAGACGCTCAACTTTATGTAGTACTTGATTCCCATCACTTATGACTTCAATTACTGGAATCCCTTGTATATCTCCAACATCACAGGATTGTCCACCCCCATGCGGATAGAAAGCTGTCTCTTCCAAAATAACATAATAGCCGTCTTCTTTCTCCACCGTTTCTGTAATAGCGGTTTCCCATTTGGTTAAATAAGCAGAATCGTAATAAAGCTTGATAGTCATGACTTTCTCCTCTCAAATTCTAGATTCCAAAATACGTTTAACAGCATCATTAATTGGAATTGACACTTTATTAAGCTTACTTCGCTCAATGAACTCAACATTACCTTGGACGGCGTCTTTACCAATGATTATTCGGATTGGAATACCAATCAAGTCAGAATCTTTGAACTTAACGCCAGGACGTTCGTCTCGATCGTCAATAAGCACTTCAATTCCTAGATCTAATAGACGATTATACATATCGTTAACTAATTGCATTTGTACGTCGTCTTTAACGGAGATCGGTATTAAGTGAACCTGATAAGGCGCAAGCGATATTGGCCAAATCATCCCATTGTCATCATGGTTCTGCTCAATTACGGCCGAAAGTATGCGAGAAACTCCAATGCCATAGCAGCCCATAATCATCGTCTGATCTTTACCAGATGGATCTAGGAAAGTCGCCCCTAGCTTCTCACTATATTTCGTTCCAAGCTTAAACACATGCCCCATTTCAATACCTCGGTAGAATGTTAATATTCCTTCGTTACAACGAGGACATCTTTCACCCTCTAATACATTACGAAAATCACCAACATGCGTAAGAATAATATCTTGTCTTGGATTCAGATTACGGTAATGGTAATCGAGCTCATTGGCACCAGCAATCCCGTTTGGCATATTAAGAACTGTGTGATCGACTAGAATTGGGATTGTTAAACCATGTGGTCCAATAAACCCGACTGGTACACCCGTTAACTCCTCTACTGTAACAGAGTCTGCAATTACAATGTTCTCAGCTCCTAGATAATTCATGACTTTAAGCTCGTTAATCTCATAATCTCCCCTGACGACCACTGCAACAGGTTTATTGTCGGCAATGAAAATCAGCGTTTTGATGATGTCAGTCGGTTTAATATTTAATGACAGAACAAGTTCATCAATAGTCCGAATACCTGGTGTATGAATCTTCACCATTGTTTCTGTAGCGATCATTTCATCAGCTGTTACTGTATTGGCACCAGATTCTGCTTTTTCAAGATTAGCCGCATAATCACAACATATACATGTTGCAATCGTATCTTCACCTATATCAGCTAACGCCATAAATTCATGTGTTCCGCCTTCGCCTCCTATTGCTCCTGCATCAGCCTCTACAGCGCGGAAATTTATTCCACATCTTGTGAAAATACGCTTATACGCATTGAACATATTCCAATAGGATTGATCTAGACCTTCCCAATCCTTATCAAATGAATAAGCATCTTTCATCAGAAATTCTCTTCCCCGAAGTAATCCAAAACGTGGACGTCTTTCATCCCGAAACTTGGTTTGTATTTGATATAGAGTTACTGGTAATTTCCTGTATGAGTTAATTTCATTTTTCACTAACGAAGTAATAACTTCTTCATGTGTTGGACCAAGCACGAATTCTCGATCATGTCGGTCATGGAAACGCATTAACTCGGGTCCATATACTGCATATCTTCCGGACTCTTGCCATAGTTCTGCAGGTTGCATCGCAGGCATCAACAGTTCTTGGGCACCTGCAAAATCTATTTCGTCTCTTACAATTTGTTCGACTTTCCTGAGAACGCGTCTTCCAAGTGGCATATAGGTGTAGATACCTGCTGCCAATTGCCTGATAAACCCTGCACGGAGCATTAACTGGTGACTGATCACATCAGCGTCAGACGGGGCTTCACGTAAAGTAGTAAGTAATAAATTGCTTTGGCGCATGAGTTGCAGCCTCCTTTAATTTGTGGTTGAAGAAAAACAAAAAGACACATCCGTCAGGGACGAATGTGTCGTGATACCACCCTATATTCGACCGCAGCAACTATCATAAGCGGTCCTCATTCAGATAACGGCATATACCGATAACGGTTCAAATTTGAAACGTTACAGCTCGCAAAGTAGGAAGTAGTTCACTCGATACGAGAAACCTTTCAGCCCCTGGGTTTCTTCTCTGTACGACGATTTTTGAACTCTTTGGCTTTGGTCAAAGCTATTTTCAATATTTAACAATTTTTATCACTTTACATGAAAGTTATGTAGCAGTCAAGTACTTGATATGCTTTAACTTTGGATCCGAATTCACTTAATGAGATTTGGGTTGCTATTAAATAATTACAAGATCACTCTGGAATTCCGAATCTTTTGGCATTTTTGGCGCGAGCTCGAATGATTTCTTCCTCACGGTTGCGTGGTTCGGCGTTAGTAACAAGTGAGTCGAGCATTTTTCGAGCAGCCAGTGTGATCTCCTCGATTGCACGTTGATATACTTCCTCGTTTGCCTTCGATGGTGTATGAAAGCCTGATAGCTTTCTGACGAACTGGAGTGAAGCTGCCTCAATATCCTCTTCTGTTGCTGGTGGGTCAAAGTTAAATAGTGGCTTGATGTTTCGGCACATCGGAAATTCTCCTTTTGATTTAAGTTATTTTGTAATCATTTTACTATTAGTTACCTGAGTTTTCTAGTTGGCTAATATTTACAACAAATAATCCTTATGTTATATTTTATGTAGTTACGTAACTACGTTATTTAATAATAATGGATGAGGTGAGATTATGACATCTTCAAGGGATTATGGTGCTGAGTTAGACTCATTAACTGCTCAGATGAATGAACTCAAACAACTAGTTAGTTGGCTTACTAGTAACACGAGGTCTACATTAAAACAGGTTAAAGCAGATGGTTTTCCGAATGAGAGCGATGATACAGCAAGAGGTAATGACGAATTAGGCTCTATCTTCTACTCCGGTCAGTATCGGGGAAAGAACGGATTCAGATGGACTCCACAGCAAAGAAACGTTACTCAATTGCTTGATCTGGACAGTGACAAAGTGGCGAAGGTATTAGCTGCTCTTGGAAATAAACAGCGTTTAGATATTTTAACCGCAGTTTTACGTGAGCCGCTTACCGGTGCTGAAATTGTTGAACGATTAAATATGGGAACAACAGGACAACTCTATCATCACACCAAAGCCTTACTAGGAGCTGATCTGTTAATTCAGGAAGAGAGAGGTGGTAGGTATTCCCTTCCATCTCATCGCTCGCTTCCGTTTCTGCTGTTACTTGCAGCAGGCTCTGACTTGCTAGATACAAGCGATTATATGGAGTTAGCTGATGCTAGGAATAATGTAGGCATCTATCTAGATGGGACTCAAGACGAATATGATCCACATCATGTCTTATGGGCAGTCATCGAAAATTCTATCCTAGAGCATCAAGCAGGATATTGTACTGAAGTCAGCATCATTCTTCAAAGCGACCACAGTATTACTGTGTCCGATAATGGAAGAGGAATCCCTACTCACGCCCTACCAGATACGAATAATCTGCCAGTAAAAGCTGTTCTCACACAGATTGGGCAGCATAACTCAAGTGCATCTGTTATGGCACCAGGTGGAGTTAATGGAATCAATATGCCTATTGTTAATGCACTTTCACAACATCTATTCGTAGAAATACGTCGAGACGGCAGGATAATCAAGCAAGAATATAAGCATGGAATCCCTCAAACTGATTTGCTCATCATTGGTGTCACGCAAGAAACTGGAACCAGTGTTACCTTCCAACTTGATCAGGATATTTTCAAATCTAATTTTGATAAAAATATTTTGGAAAAGCACTTAGTAGAACTAGCTTCAACCTATCCGGAGTTGAAAATTCATATCCTCAATTAGTAAAAAAACAGAGCTATCAGCTTATTTGCAGATAACTCTGTTTTTGTTTAATATTCCGCTTGCCGCCTACATCTGATTGACTATTTTCATAAAACTTACAGGAACACTCGCATAATCACTTCGAATACGTCCATCACTTACAGGAGGATTCCATCCCCAGCTTCCTTCGTAGACCTCTTCATCATTGATCCATAGACGAATAAAATCACTAAAACCAAATGATAACAAGGTTTCTTGCTCTTCAGGAATAGAAAACTTACTCTTAGCTTGGACAGTAATCCCCGGCTCAGCTCTATAGATTCTATTAAGGTTTAGTGTCCCGTTCTCTTCAACAGTTGTTTGTATCCAATTATCTTGCATTGCAGGTGATTCGCCTGATAAATACGGTTCTGAGACCATCCACTCCGTCACATGAGTTTCGGCTGTTAATTGCTTTAAATCAGTCGTTTTCTGCTCAATCAATGTCGGTTCAATTTCCTCAATGGAAAGATTACGAATGTAACTAGGTAGAAATCCCCAAATCCCTATTCTCCCAATTTCGCCTCCATGTTGTAGGTTAGAAATGACAAGCTGAGGGGTAGGATCATCCCCCAAATAGACGGCTACTCCGTTTGGTTGAACATCCAGGGATAATGTGACCCATTCGCTCGTTGTATTCGGTAAAGGTTTCTGATACTTAGAGCCATTATATATTTGCCATGTCATAGAATCATTCATGATAGGATCATATTGAAGCTCTACTGGAGCTAGATAAACCAATTCATAATTGTGGGATTCCTTGGCTCCAAAAACCAGTCCAATAAAGCCTACTTGTCCAGGTATGGCTACTTCAGCTTGTAAGCGAAATCGATTGAATGTTAGTTTTTCACGAAGAAAAATTGCAGAACCTGTCCCTTCTAAATACAAAGCATTGTGACCCTTATAGGCACTTGGTCTAGCGTTTACCTGACCCAAATCAAATGGTTCCAAATCATCCCATAGATTCCATTGTAACTTAGTCAAATAGGTATACCTCCTCTACTCGTGACTCTCCAAACGGGCGTTAGCAGCTCGCTGGTCTTTGATATTTAACGATGTTAATTATGTATGCTTAGTTCAGATTCGTAAGCTTCTCTAGACGCTGCGTCAACAATTCACGCCAACGGTTCGCTAATTCTTGCACTTCTAGCATTTTTTGAATCCCCTCAATATCTTCTTTCTTATGAAAATAAAGCTGATTCCCAAATAGAACTGAAACTTGGTTAGGATGCGGCTCTATTAAAGTAATTGTTGCGTCTTTACTAACCGTACCTTCTACTAACACACGACATAAGTAACCGCTATAGCCTGTCTCAACAATCCTATTAAGAAGTTCCGGGATATGAGTTCTCTTACTAATCGTACTGCATGGAATTCTGCCTTGGGTAATTTGTATAATGGCATTGCCAACTTGAAAAATATCACCTATATTTACATCCCGTTCCAACATGTTAGATACTGTAAAATTCTCTCCAAATGAAGCTGTAGCTAGCGTTCTTCCAAACTCTTGCTCCCACTGTACATAATGCTCATGTGGATAAATACATACAGCACGATCGGGACCACCATGATGACGTAAGTCTGCTACCCCATCTCCTTTAAAACCATCTTTCGTTAAGTAGGCCTCATCGATCGACTCTTTACATATACCTGTAACCATTTCTTTATCTTCGTCATACATCATTTGCTTCGGTAAACCAATAGAAAAATACTTAAGTTCAGGAACAAGATTTATTCTCATAGTTTATGTATTCTCACTTTCTATTGTAGTATATTACTTATAACTTACTACCCTATACTTTAGATGACAAGGTGAATCCTAATGGCGACTATTTTTATAATTGAAGACGATGTGAAAATAAGGGCAGAACTACAGACCTTATTAACCAAATATGGACATACATGTTCGATAACAGAAGACTTTGAACAGATCGTTACAATTGTTCTTGAGCAGAACCCACAGCTTGTATTGCTGGATATCAACCTCCCCATGTACGACGGTTATCATATATGTCGTGAAATACGTAAGGCATCGAGTGTTCCAATTATCATGGTAACAAGTCGTGACAGCGACGTTGACGAGCTGATGAGTATGCATTTGGGAGCAGACGACTTTGTGACTAAACCCTACAATACGCAGATCCTGCTTGCAAGAATTACGTCCTTGTTAAGGCGTTCCTATAGTACGGAGAATACGAATATGCTCTTGCATAAAGGTGTCCTACTTGATATCTCGAAGAGCATAGTCAGTTATGAAAGTCAAACGACTGAACTAACGAAGAATGAACTCAGAATCCTCCATCTCCTTATGAATCACCATGGAACCATCATAACACGAGATGAAATGATGAATGACCTCTGGCAGTCGGATGAATTCGTGGATGACAACACCTTAACCGTGAATATTAATCGTCTCAGACGTAAATTAGAGTCAATTAATGTCGAGGATTTCTTAATCACTAGACGTGGTCAGGGGTATCTCGTATGAATGTGAGAAGCTTCTTGAAGAATAAACGCTTGTTTATTATCATTCAGCTCATTGTTATCACTTTCATAGCGCTCCTCCTCTATGTCTTATCGATTAATACTTACGCCATAATCTTCATCACAGGTTTATATACGGTCTCGAGCTTCTTAATTCTTATCGTTGAATTCATCCAAAAGTATAGCTTCTATAACGAACTTATGAAGCAACTTGCTTCTTTAGATAAGAAGTACCTCTTATCAGCCATTATAGAACAGCCTAACTTCCTGGAGGGTGAAATCTTACATGAGGTTCTACGAGAGACGAACAAATCAATGAATGACCAAATCGCGCAGTACAAATTGGCTTCCGAAGCATACAGGGAATACATTGAAACATGGGTTCACGAGGTGAAAACACCGATTGCATCATCCAAACTAATCATTGAGAATAACGTGAATCCTGTAACTCTAAGTGTTTGTGAGGAGCTTGCCAAGATCGAAAGCTTCGTGGAACAAACGCTCTTCTATTCTAGGAGCAGTAGTGTGGAGAAAGACTACATCATTAAAGAAGTATCCTTAGAAACACTTGTCAAAGATGTGATTAAGAAGAATGCTAAAGCCTTGATTGAAAGTAAATTCACGATTCAGCTTAACGATTTAGCTTACAATGTGTATACAGATACCAAGTGGGTCGATTTTATCCTCGGTCAAATCATTGCTAATTCCATCAAATATAAGCAAGATCCTGCCAAAATCTCTATTTATGCGCGTGAAGGTGACCATCATATTTCACTTTATATAAGGGACCAAGGGATTGGCATTTTAGAGAAAGACATACCTAAAGTTTTTGACAAAGGATTCACAGGTCAGAATGGCCGAACGTATACGCAGTCAACAGGAATTGGACTTTATTTGTGCAAAACGCTATGTGATAAGTTAGGCTTACACATTTCACTTGAATCACAAGTTAACGAGGGCGTAACGGTGATCATCGTATTTCCCATAAACAGAATGCTCATGTTCGAGTCGTAGCCATACGGCTCTTTGTGCAGTTCGTAAGATTAACCTTACAAAAATGTAAGTTAAACGTAAGTCTAAGTTATGGTTCCACTTACCCTTACTTGTTAAGATTTCATCAAGAACTTTCATCAAGAACTTATTACAGGAGGTCGAACTATGAATACGATTGTAAGTATCAAAAACATTGAAAAATACTACGGAAACAAAGGTAATCTAACAAAGGCTATTGATAACATAAGCTTTGATGTAGAGCGAGGTGATTATATCGGCATTATGGGGGCATCAGGAAGCGGTAAGACCACCCTGCTCAACTGCATCTCCACGATAGACACGGTTACATCGGGTCATATACATATTAATAATCAAGATATTACCAAACTGAATTCCACTAAGCTGTCCAAGTTCAGACGTGAGCAACTTGGCTTTATTTTTCAAGAATTCAATCTACTAGATACCTTGACCGCTTATGAGAACATTGCGTTAGCTCTAACGATTCTGAGAATCCCAGCCAAACAAATTGATCTCAAAGTTCGCGATATTGCGCATAAACTTCAAATCACGAATGTTCTAGATAAATTCCCCTACCAGATGTCAGGTGGACAGAAACAACGGGTAGCTAGCGCTAGAGCGATTGTCACGAATCCTTCCGTCATTCTTGCGGATGAACCCACTGGAGCTCTCGATTCCAAATCAGCTAGGATGTTATTAGAAAGCTTCGAAACCTTAAACAAGGAGTTACATGCTACTATTCTCATGGTTACGCATGATGCTTTTACGGCAAGCTACTGCCACAAAATACTGTTTATTAAAGATGGCAAAGTTTTTAACGAGCTGATTCGTGGAGATGATACACGCAAACAGTTTTTCGATAAGATCATTGAAATTGTAACTCTTCTAGGAGGAGACAATCACGATGTTATCTAAGCTATCACTGCGGAATGTCAAACGAAGCTTGAAGGATTATACGATCTATTTTGTAACACTAACGTTTGCCGTCTGTATCTTCTATGTCTTTAATTCGATTGAATCTCAGCAGGTAATGCTCGAGGTTACAGATGGACAAATTTCTATTCTGAGTACATTATCGACCGTTATGGGCTACTTCTCGATCATGGTGTCGATTATATTAGGGTTCTTAATTATTTATGCCAATAAGTTTCTCATTAAACGTCGTAAAAAAGAACTTGCCATCTATATGGTACTTGGTATGGAAAAAGGAAGCATCTCAAGGATTCTCGTTATGGAAACACTGACAATTGGTATTGTATCCCTAGCTGCAGGACTCACTCTAGGTGTATTTGTATCCCAAGGACTCGCAGTCGTTACGGCTAGAATGTTCGCAGTTAATATGAAATCGTTCCACTTTATCTTCTCGATCGATGCTCTGGTGAAATCTTGCTTGTATTTTGGCATTATATTTGTACTTGTGATAATTTTCAATTCGATTTCCATCTCCAAATACAAACTAATCGATTTATTAAACGCTAATAAGAAGAATGAAATGCTTGCTACCCAGAAACTCTGGGTATCCGTTGTTATTTTTATCGTATCGATTACATGCCTTGGAGTTGCTTATTATTTAATTCTTAATACCGGCATATTGACGCTCAATACGGAATTTAAATTATCCCTTATTCTAGGAGCGCTCGGGACCTTCCTGTTCTTCATGTCACTGTCTGGCTTTCTATTAAAAATGGTGCAGGCTAACAAATCGCTGTATCTACGAGATCTGAATATGTTTGTGCTCAGACAAATTAACAGTAAAATCCATACGACCTATGTGTCGATTACGATCATTTGCTTAATGCTTTTTATTGCCATATCAACCTTATCTGTTGGTTTGGCGATGTCTAATGTGATGACCAAGGATGTAGAAGCCGTTACACCTTATGATGCGACGCTAACTTTTTATAAGGCTAAAGATGTTACAACATTGAATGTGAATGAAACCTTGGAGAAAGCACCGGTTGATTTAAGTTCAGTCACCAAGGAATCGATAACATCTACCTATTATGAGTCAGACGAATTGTCCTTTAAGGATTTAGTTATTGGTGGTACAGAGGCTTTTAACAATCCGTATTTACTTGATAAAATAGTGAACAACTCTCCAGAAATTATTGGAATATCGGATTACAACAAATTATTAATGATTCAAGGGCTACAGCCCCTATCTCTTAAGGAAGATCAGTTTGTGATCAATGCCAATTATGAAGATATGCAGGTTGTAATGAACTATTTTCTGCAAAACAAAGGTGAAGTGACGTTAGCTGGCAAACAACTTAAAGCCGCAAACATGGCAATCATTGATCACACATTAGAAACAACTACGATGAGAACGGATTATGGAACGCTAGTTGTGTCTGATCAAATTGCACAAGCACTGCCAATTTCCAAGATTCAACTATCCCTGAACTTTACTGAGAGTAACGAAGATAACGAACTGCTATTTCAGTCGGAGATGGCAAAAATGACGAGTGGGCCTAGCTTTTTTAGCATCAGTAGACAACAAGCCTATGAAAATAGCTCAGGTATAAAAACGGTTGTTTCCTATCTAGCCATCTATATCGGTATTGTCTTTCTCATTACAAGCGTTGCTATACTTGCTCTTCAGCAGCTGTCTGAGTCAACCGATAATGTTGAACGTTATAACTTGCTCAAGAAAATCGGTGTGGAGAATAAAATGATCCATCAATCCGTATTTACACAAATCGAAATTTATTTCTTAATGCCGTTATCTCTAGCCGTCATCCATTCTTTTGTCGGGGTTAAGGCAGCTAATCAGGTGATCAATCAATTTGGACAAATGGACATTTCATCAGATACATTACTCACGGCATTCTCCATTATCCTGATCTACGGTGGTTATTTCATAGCTACGTATGTGGGGAGTATTAACATTATTAAAACGAAGAAGTGAGTAAACCATAAGAAAGAGGGACTTCTCATAGGAAGCCCCTCTCTTTATTTGTTAGATGAATTCACTAGCGTTGCATTAAAGTTCACATGAATAATCAAGAGACTATTTCTATTCCAGTATATGGGCATAACACTTCACAATTGTTATTCATAATATTCTAAAAATTATTAAATTCTGTTTATGGGCTAAAAGGACAATAGCTGCAGAATTCAGGAAGTCCATTACCCATATAATCGTTGATTATAATAATATTGGGTCATACGTAAATATTTAGGTAATTTGCGAGTGCATATAAAGTACTATTTCAAAGTAATCGTTTTGGTCTTCGCGTCCCATCCCACTTTCCAATTGAGTTCTTCTGCAATTACACGCAGAGGCACCATTGTCAGGTTGTTCATGAGTCTTGGCCCTACATCCGTAGTTACTCTCTTACCTGTAAAGACCATTTCATTATTGCCATTCCATAGCTCTAACATCTTATTGCCTAGGTAAATAGTCGTTTTCTTCTGTTTCGGATCCCACTTCACATCACCGCCAAAAGCCTCAGCAATGAACCTAATTGGAACCATTGTACGATCGTTAACTTCTGCTGGAGCTTGATCGAGCTTAAGCTTCTCGCCGTCCAATTGAACCACTTTATTATTCATTGTCATTGTAATGGCACTCGCATTCGGCTTAGTTTGTGTACTTGTTGGATAAACGAACGAAATATCATCAATTTTCACTTTGCCTTGAAGTGCACGCTCATCTTGTCCTTCTTCAGAATTCGTTACATACACATTCATCACTTTAATTGGATACACTAAGCGATAATCAGCCAGGTTAACGGTTAGCTCTTTCCAGCCATCCCAGTCCATATTTTGTGTAAAATTAATCCGGTTCAGGTCGCCTTCTCCGTCAATAATTTCGGCACGTACCCAGTTGTTCGAGTTATCGCCGAATACTTTCATTTTCATGTATTGCGGTTTTCCATCGATCGGCACGCCATCTTTGCCATTGAATGTTCCGTAAACTGCTTTATTGCCTGTTCCTTGAGTGAAGTCATAAGAAAGCTCCAGACTCTTGTTCCCTGTCTCATCCTGAACGATCTGAACATTACCTCTCACTTGTTCAGGATACACATCCTTTGTTGTCATCACAGCCATATGATCCAGGTCATACCACATATTCTCTTGACCAACTGGCAATGTAATCATCGTTGAAAAGCCGTCATATTGGGCAATAATTCTGGATTGCTTCACATCCTTGAGGCTTCCGACTGTGAGCTCGCCATTCACAACCTTAGCATTCATACCTTCTACTACCCAATTGAGCACATCAGGTGCTACAGATCTGATCACTCCATTACGGTCTGTGATGCTCGCCTTAAATTTAATCGTTTCCCCTTCTTTAAGGACCTGACTTGAAGGCGTTATCTTAAGTTGATTGATATCATTGTTTCCAAGAACCTGTATATTTTTCGTTGCTGAACCACTTCCAATCTGAGCGGTTATTTGGGTTTGACCAACCTTTTCAGGGATAAAAGAATTACCTTCAAATTTACCTACATTCGTTGAAGAAGTCCAAGCTTGCGCCATTGTCTCATCGATTTTGACTGGATTATAGTACTCGTCATAGCCTTTCATCGTGAAATTGATTTTCTCACCCAGGAATACTTCATCTGGTCCACTGAGTGTTAATCCCTTCACTGTAGTTCCTTGAGGTGCTAAGCTGTATACACCAAGACCATTTACTACGGGTCGAGTATAAGAATCATTACTTTCATTTACATTAGTCTGAACTGGGGTAAATTCTCCTAATGGTCTTATTGCCATTTGTGTCGATCCACCACCGTCCATATTCATTCCCTTCCATACGCCAATGCTGATCATAAAGTTCTGCATTTCATCCAGCGTCATACCGTCACTGCCAGAAGCTTTGTCAATCGTAATGAGGTAGACCTTCTTCATATCTTTCGAATAGCCTACACCTGTGCGTGAGCGATTGCCATTTATATCACTAACTTTGCGTGAGAACTTTGCTGGCTGGCCTCCATCTACCAGAATCGTGTGTCCGCCTATCAACGTTTTGAAATTAGCCAAATCATAGGTTTTGCTAGAGTCTTGAGGAATAAGCCCATACTCTGCTACAAGCGGGTCTCCAACCTTCAAATTCTCCTTCACATAATCCGCTGATTTCCCCGCAGCACGCAGAATGTATCCATCCGCAGGAGGTACTTCTTTAATCGTAGTATTGATTGCGATATCGGTAATCATTCCATTTTGAACTTTAACTTCAGTTGGGATGGATGAACCGTTATTGGATCTCGCTGCGAGAGGCCAAGTGTCAGTATACATGAGTAAGCCATTATCGGTGCTTTGCATTTTGCTATCTTCATACCAGTAATACGTTTTGTTATACCCTTCGAGTGGATAGGAGGTACCATTGGCAGCTGTAATCGAACCTTTGAACCCAAATAAATCAATAACAGGCTGATTATCCTTGGTCAGTCCAAACGAATACATCCCTTTCATCATATCAGACGTACTTGACATTAACTGACTGTCCTTAATTTGAGGCCCTAAAGGAACCCCTTCTGCTATCATAATAAAAAAATCCCCGTTCACAGCTGCAACCGCACCTGTTTCCTTCGCCATGTTCAGAACGGACTGTTTCTGTGCATATTTGCTGTCTTTACCTACTATCGTATCAATCTTGACATTCGGATTCGTCAGATCGACTTCTACTACTTTGGCATTCGTTGATACGTCTTTCCCCTGGCGAGTTGAATTCCATATGTAGTTTTTGAGCACAGCTCCAGATGTAACAATTTCCGTAGATTGCAGATTTACGGATTGCGCATGGGCAGCAGGCACACCAATAAACACCTGAGATGCCAATACGGCTGCAAGCGCACCTGCCCATATTCTTTTGTGAAACTTCATTACTGTGATCCCCTCTCCCATTTTCGTTTTTCATTAAGCCAATATGTATGAATTTAGAAGAAACGCCCTCTCTATTTTTTTAAAAAGAAGGAGAGTCGCCAATTCCCATGGTAACAGTCTAACTCAGCTACCATAAAATTCCTGTCTATTTAATAGACTACCAAAACCCTCAATAAGTTGCTAATTTAGGTAGAGGAAAATAGCAACATTTTGCTAACCCTTGTAGAAAATGATGTTTAATTGTTGTATTGTCATATTAATCTAGTCTTAATAGATTCCACGTATTGCCGAGGGGGCCATGTAATGCTCAAAACTACCAAACTCGTAACTGTAATTGTTTTATTATGTTCGCTCACTAGCGTTGCATTAACTTAATCTGAAGACTCGAAATACTAAGTAATTAATAGCGTAAAATAAAAAGATCCTTTAAAATGGAATGACAGGTAGTTCCTGTCCAAAATCCACTAAAAAGGACCAACTCATGGACAAGAATACACTATTTTCGTCATTTGATAAATGGCTTTCTCCCATTTGTGTTAAGAAATTTGCAAAACGAGTATATGAGACCGAGCTAGATAAGTGCGTAAAGAAGTTAACGACACTTTCCTACCTTAAACTGTTCTTGCATGCCCAGCTTCAGCAGCGTGATGGTTTACGAGAAATCGCAGATGACTTGCTCTCTAAGGGTTTTCAGAAAGAGCTTGGCATCACATCTATCTCCGCTTCTCAATTGAGTCGCAAACATAACCAGGTCAATCCTGAATTGCTCGAGGAAGTGTTTAGTGATCTCGTATTTCGAATTCGTAAGCACACTGCGCCATCGTCGTCACGACAGGACTTTCGAATTATCGATTCTACGACCATCGGACTTTGTTTGCAGAAGTATAAGTGGGCTGAGTTTCGTAAGACCAAGGCCGGTATCAAATTACATTTACGGTTAGCTTACATCGACGATGTAGCCACAATACCAGAGAAGGCCTTGATGACACCGGCAAAGAAGAACGATCGCAGTCAGATGGAACACCTGGTAGATGAGATCGGGATACCCTATGTCTTCGATCGTGGATACATCGATTTCCAGAAATTCGACGTTTATTGTGAACGCGGTATTTTTTTCGTTACGCGTACGAAGAAAAACACCGTCATTCGTGTCGTACACAGCTTCTCCTTACCAAAGGAAAGTCAGGTTCTGTCCGATCAGATGGTATACATCGGCACCCCACAGAAGCGAATGGAAAACGTTCTGCGGCTTATTCATACGCAAGATTCCGAAGGAAATAGAGTTGCTATCTTGACCAATCGTTTTGATCTTGAGGCTGATGAAATCAGCCAGATTTACCGAGAACGCTGGGCGATAGAGACTTTCTTCAAATGGATGAAGCAACACGTACGAATCAAGTCCTTTTATGGAACAAGCGGAAAAGCGGTTATGAATCAGATATGGATCGCTCTCATTGCTTTCTGTTTGTTGGTTCTGGTAAAGATAGAGACGAGTACAAAGCACAGCCTACTTGCCCTTTATCGTTGGCTAAAAGCATTATGTTGGGATCAGGCAGAAACTTGGCTGGGGCGAATCCACCAAAAGCCAAGCCGCTCATCTAAAGGTAGGCGAAAGTTAGCATAAGCAGTTCAGTCAATCGGCGTTATAATAGTATAATTTTACCAAATGGAAAGACTACCTCTAGCAGGTAATCGACCTTTTGGTTCAGCAGGAGAAAATGTAATTCTGAATATTCAATCAATTATTGCCTGTGGATTTAATGCAACGCTAGTGAGATGAATTATGAAATTGATTCAGATATGATTTCTTTTGCCTTCGCCTTCACATCTTTAACCTTCATCCTTGACCAGATGACGACTGGTACTAGTAGTAGTGAGAGAATACTTCCAGCAATTGAAAGTGTTGCAAAACTGGAATAAGCAACGACCACACCAGATAGAACCCCACCTGATACCCCCGCCAAAGCGATCAAGACATCAACAGCACCCTGCGCCTTAGCACGATTGGACACGTTAGTTGCATCTACGATGAGAGCGGTGCCGCTAATCAAGCCAAAGTTCCATCCAAGGCCCAGCAAAGAGAGTGCAATGATAAGTACTAGCATGGAATCACCTGGTGCAACAGCAGAAAGTACACCAGCTGCAAGCAATGTAGCGCCAGAAGCAATTGCCATTGCTATACGTCCAAACTTATCTACTAGAAATCCAGTCATGAGAGATGGAAGGTACATTGCACCTATATGAAAACCAATGACCAGTCCTACCTCTTTCAAACCATGTCCATGATGTCCCATATGTACAGGTGTCATTGTCATAATGGAAACCATAACAATCTGAGTTAAGACCATGATTGTGGCTCCTACAACGATTCCTCGCTTATTTGTCGCTTGTGTGTTTATTTTCTCATCTGAAAGATTACTCCCATTCCTTCTTTGTGCATCTGCTACTGCTTTCGCAACAATGAGAGGGTCTGGGCGAAGTAAAACTAGAAATACCAAGCCGGCAAGGATATAGGCTGCAGCCGCTAGTATGAACGGACCAGCTAGAGCGGGAACTCCAATCGCCATTGCAAATCGACCCATTGGTTCAACCAAGTTTGGTCCTGCGACAGCACCTAAGGTCGTTGATACCAATGCAATACTGACTGCTGTTGCTCGCTTTGTGGAAGGTGCAAGGTCTGTACCTGCATAGCGAACTTGTAAATTTGTAGCAGCCCCAGCACCATAAATTAATAGAGAAGCAAACAAAAAAATAATATTATTCGTTAATGCTGCCATTACGACACCGATTGCGCCGATACCGCCAGTTATGAATCCTGCTGCAAGACCCGAACGTCGTCCATAACGCTCTGAAAGTCGCCCTACAAGCAAAGCTGCACCTGCAGAGCCCAATGTGAAGAGCGCTGTCGGAACTCCAGCAAAGCTATCACTTCCCAGCATTTCTTGAGCAAGAAGTGCTCCAACGGTTACACCTGTTGCAAGTCCTGCACCTCCGAAAATTTGTGAAATGACCACGATAATCAACGTACGTCGATATAACTGTTGTTGTTTTTCAGGAGAATTGATGTAACTTTGTAGCCAAGCTGGTTGACTTGCTAAAGAGTTTGAATGTTCCACTTTATTAAACATCAATCAGCCCACCACTCCTAGGAACTGACTTTACAACTTGTATTATTTCTATATTCATAGTGTCCTCCTATAATTCTTTGCACTATCTTACTTACTCACTTCCAATCACTATTATGATTAAAACACAAATGACCCGTAAATGGAGGCTTTATTAGGATTGACCACCCATGTCGAATTGTCCCAAGGAGTATATTCCAAAATTCAAAATCCGGATTTTCATGATGATTTGTATCCATTAGTTAAACCCAGGGAATCGACTAAGATCGGGTAAGTAAATAAAAAATACGATAAATGCTAATGTACCTAGAAGCACGATTGGGAAAGTTTGTTTAAATGAATCTTTCACACGAACGTGGGTCAAAATTCCACCAATAGCTGTCGCTCCAAGTAGTAATGCTCCCGCAGCTGCCCAGCTCACATCCCAGAAACCAACAATCAATGCCGCCGCACCTACAACTTCAACAACACCGGTTACTACTCGGAACCATTGTGGCAAGCCCCAATGCTTAAAGCCTTCCACATGCATTTTGGAACCTGATATTTTACCCAATCCTGCCATCAAAAACGCAAGTGCAAGTAAGCTTTGTAAAACGATGGACACAATACTCATTTCAATCTCTCCTTTTATCGTATATATGCAACTGATCTAGGCACATATAACTTTAAAATAAAATTGCAGCCGTAACTGCAATTATCTTAAGCACATTATAATTGATTCATATTCATTTGACTAGTAGCTTTCAAAAATAATTATATCTCGAACAATTCAACGCGATTCATTACATCCGCAATCGTAAATTGACGCAAATAATCAATTGTCTGCTGTTCCGCATCATGAAGAATTTTCTCTAACTCCAGGTCTAGTTGTTCACCAGCCTCTCCACAGTCAACGTCGAAATCAGGTTCTGCGGGTCCCACACTGACTGCAGAGTAAATCTCACCTAATGTGATCTGGTCTGCAGATTTCAGTAAGTAATACCCTCCCTCTCGGCCGCCTCTTGACTCAACGATACCTGCGGTCGCTAAAGCTTGCATCACTCTTCGCATGAAGGTCGCGTGCGAATTCACCTGGTTTGCTATCATGGCACTCGATAAAATGCTGGAGCTTTTAGCTAACCAGACGATCGAATGAACGGCTATTTTAAAACGAGGAGGTCCAATGTTAACTCCACGGTTTGCTGTACTCATTCACTATCACTCCTTTATCCAGATTCCTGTTGTTAATAGGCTTGTCATCCATTCAGCCATTTAAATGCAACTATAATAAGCACATTATAGATCGATTTTCATTTATATTCAAGCGAGTAAACAAATTATTGTATTAGTATTCACTAAATTGTATAATCATGCAATATTCAATTATAGGAGGTTTTAACATGTCCGTTGTTATAAGAAATGCTGAACAGGATGATCTGATTAGATTGACCGATTTAATGTATGAATACATAGTTGGATTTTACAAGAAGCCTAGGCCAGCCACAGAACAAGTACATCACTTGATTCAAACTCTATTAGAGAAACAAAGTGGTATACAGTTTGTCGCAGAACAAAGTGGGGAATTAATCGGATTCGCTACCTTATATTTTACATTCAGCACGATGAAAGCCAATAAAATTGCCATCATGAACGATCTTTTTTTTATGGAGGAATATAGAGGTACGGAAGTGGAAACACAACTGTTTCTAGAGTGTCAACGTTATTCACAGGAACATGGATTCTCCTATATGTCTTGGATAACGGCTACGGATAATAAACGAGCGCAAGATTTCTTTGATAAAATGCGTGCCGTCCAAGGGGACTGGGTTAACTATTCCATTGTCTAACGATTGATGATTACACGATAAGCATTACGACAAGCGATAAGATAAGCATTACGAGAAAAATTAGGCGACCTTTTCCCTTAGATTACTGGAAAATGATCGCCTATAAGTAGATCTACCCCACCTTATTTGTTAAATACGATGGGCATTTGACCGACATATAAATTTTGTGCTGCTACACTATACATAAATCTAGCGACGTTCTCGCGCGAAACGGGCATTTTAGCAGGTTGATCGCCAAGTGACACTTGGTATTCATTGTTCTTGTGTTTAGCATTCGGGTTGATAATTCGGACTACCGTCCAATTGAGACTTGAGCTCTTGATTAGATGTTCGATCTTCTTCATATCATGGTAGGCATTAGGAAATAGAAGTTTAGCCATGATTCCTGGAACGACAGTGCTAATATTCTTGCGATCTTGTTCCGAATGAATCGATGGCGTTGCCAGTGTAATAAACCTATTAACATTCAACTTCTCCATTGCTCTTTTGATTACTTCATGACCGTCTGCAATTGGTGTCCCTTTTAACTTTCGTGAAGTGTCAAGCGCGGGCCCTAGTGTACTGATGACAACATCGGCATTCGCTATCGCTCTTTCAACCTCAGGTTGATCTGTTAATTGCCCAACAATTGTATTAAAGTTCTCATGTGAAAATGATAAGCTGTCTGATCTGCGGACATACGCGGTAACTGTATCCCCGTTATCAATAGCATGCTTCGCTAGAATTTGTCCGATCGCTCCACTCGCTCCAAAAATGGTTATATTCACTGTGACTCACCTCTATATTTATTCGAATTACTTATTGAACATTTGTCGTTTTGTTAACAACCGTTGTTTATTATGATATAGTCGAAGGGTAATTTCAATCGTTAAAAACTTGATTTTTGTTCGATAATCAACATACACATCCATTGTGTTCAATATTTAATGTGAGGTGGCAAGTATTTTGACAGAAGCTAAGGTAGATAGAAGAATTCTCAAAACCAAGGAGGCAATCAATAAAGCTTTTATTGAATTGATGTCCGAAAAGGATTTTGATCAAATTACGATTAATGATATTTCTGAAAGAGCCAATGTGAATCGAGGAACCATATATCTGCACTATTCAGATAAAATTGATTTACTGAACAAGTGTATTGAGGATCATTTAAGTCAAATGTCTAATACTTGTGGATCCGTAGATCCCAAGCAAGACTTTATCCATTCATTTCTACCTGTATTTGAATATTTTGAGGACAATTATTTATTTTATTCCTCTATGTTGCTTAATAAAGGCGTACCTTCATTCCGTGATCGCATGCAGCAAATGGTCATTACCGGAATCAATGAACAATTGAATATGAAAGCAATAAACCAAAGTTTAAGTAGAGATGTTCTCGGTCAATTCATGGCATCGGCTTTCATAGGTGTATTAGAGTGGTGGATTATAAACAAAATGCCACATCCTCCCCAAGCTATGGCTGAGCAAATGAGGACATTGTTTGAGAGGAATCAAATTATCGGTTAATTAATCTGAACAGACGCCAAAAGAGCCCGTGACTGATGCTACATCGTCACAGGCTCTTCATTTATTTATATGGAATTTGTATTTGTTAGATTAGTCTATCTAGGTTCCTCGAGAATTGCACAAAGGTTCACAGCGGTAAGCCTGCCTCTAATTTGTTCAAGGCCTCACCCAGCAAATCTGCTAAATCCGCATTGGGATTCTCCGCACAGTACATCATCACCGAGATGTTGACACCAATGATCGCTCCAGCGAAAGTACGTACGGCTAAGTCATCCATATTGCGACCAACGCGCTTGGCTACCATCTCTGTTATCATCTGCATCGTATGCGTCATATTGTTCAGCGTAGCAGCCCGCAGTTCAGGGACTGTCATGACTAGTTGGTGTCGTTCACTTACCTTAGCTAGCTCACTAGCAGACATATCAGCTATTCCAGATAGCATTGCGTTTCGTACAGCCTGAAGTGGACTCAAACTAGATGGCTGGTCTTCAAATGCAGCAATGAGAAGAGGATCGTAGTTGTCAACAATCATCACATCTTCTTTGGTTGAGAAATAGCGAAAAAAAGTGCTTTGAGAGATTTCCGCAGCATCCGCAATCTGTTCCACGGTGGTTGCGTTATAGCCTTGCTCACGAAAAAGCCGCAGCGCATGCATTTGAATCGCTGCCATCGTTTTTGCTTTTTTACGTTCACGCAAACCAATCCGTTGATTATCTTTTGGCACTTTGTTCACTCCTAGTGGTAATTTGCTTGGACAAAGCCTCTGTAACAGTACTCGTTAGTTAGTCCTCAACAAGTTTAGCACTATCTCGTGATGCTAGGCAAGTTCTATGTAGTAGATTCCGCATGAATACCGAATCCATCTCTTTGGCTGATGGCGAATGCATCGAACAAACATTCTTAAAGAAAACCGCTCCTCGAAAGGAACGGCTCGGATGAAAAATTAAAAAAATATGGGTCATGTCCTGTCTATCTGAATTGGCTCTATCACATCAAATAGGAATGGAGTATCATTCAAATAATTTCTAATAATTGCTTGAGCGTATGGTTGTTCATCGATTAAACTGGCTGTTTCCCTAGGATCGGATGCATGATGGCAGTAATTCTCGATCATAGACATAACGAAGAAACTCTCCAGATTTCGTACATAGCCTATTTGCAGCTTTCGCACACTCTCGTAACCTTGAATGAACACCCCTCGTTGTTTTGGATAAAGCCCTAATATCGTCCCTGCCATATCATAGAGGTAATACCCATAACCACATCTTCCAAAATCAATTGGATAAGGAAAATCATCGTGAAATACCATATTGCCGGTATGTAAATCTGCATGAATAAGTCCATAATTATCATCGTTCAGATGCATAATAGCAAGTTCGGATAAGATTTTCCCAACTGCAGCTTGATAGGCTTGCCAAGCCTCTTCCGATAAGAATCGGGTGTAATACGGTTCGAGCTTAGCCACCTCTCGTCTAAAACTGTCTGCCCCCCATATCGGTCGAACAAAGTCAGAAGGCGGGACGAAATTCGCACCTGTATTATGAAGCCTACCCATTAGTACGCCCATGTTATAAACGTGGCTATCCGTAAATTCTCTAACTATATGTTCTCCCTCTATCCACTGTCATCGTAACATATGGACTTTGATATCCATTATCGGTATTAATCTCAAATACATAAGAACCATCACAGCTTGCTACCCCAACTGGTACAGTGAGATCATCCGATTGATTCAACGCCTGGAGCAAAGTTAGTTCAGAACGGATTTCCTCTTTGCTCAATCGATCTGAATGAATACGAAGTAAATAACTTTTGGCGCTAGTAGTCTCAATTTTATAGGTAATCGTATCGGACAGTTGGATGAATTGAATCCGTTCCCATTCTAAGTCATATTGTTGTAAGGCTAATAGAGCGACATTTCTCGCTCGAGTCAGCAAAGACCGCCTGTTATCATCTGTATCAAATTGAAAAAATCTGTCCATTTGCTATCCTCCAAAATTTATCTAATAATAGAATTATATTCGTTGTCATCTCTTGAACATACGTAATGAACACCTATAAATCATCTTTTACATATAAAAATCACATCAGAATTAGATCTAATGTGATTTTCACTAAACTATTTTATCAATCATTTATTTTTTGAATAAACGATTTTTTTGATACTATCACAGGAAAGACAGAATTCTTCTGTAAGCTGATCAATAGTCGCACCGATTGAGAACTGTTGACGAATCTCAATGTTTCTATGGTTCAAGTATTGTCTACTACCGGAAGCTTCGCCCCATTTCTTATGTAATCCTTCGAGTTTGGGAACGTACACGATTCCACCATTGATATACTTCTGCATTTCCTTTAGTAATTCTTCTGGAAAAATTAGTTCTGCGTTGATATATTTCATCTAACTCCGCTCCTTAAACAAAATGGATCGTTTTAAGGTAGCAAAGCCTATTCTATAAACAATTATCTGAGCTGTAAGGAATTATCGCGGTTATTTAATTATAGCTCCATACAAACAACCGCAATTGTTCATAGTTTAGACTTTGCATAGAGCTTATTCTCAACCTTACCCTAAACTTGATCATGGTACCCCTCCTCTCCTTATAAAATCAAGTCAAATATTTTAACTAATAATGCGCCGAGAAATCCCACAGCTATCGCGATGATGAGATCTTTTCTCCAATACGACTTCGTGTAGAATCTCATGAATTTAAAAATACCGTAGCTCAAGAAACTAACTAGGAACCAGATGCCAAGCAAACCAGGCAAAGTCAATCACCACTCTCTGAAATTTAGATTCCGTTTGAATTCGATATGATAATACATTCGCTCTATTCAATATAATTCACTTAAATTCATTTTGCCATCTTAACTTTAATTAATTGTTTGATATAGTTGCTTCTATACAAGACAAGTCTAGATACCAAAAAACATCGCAAAGATTGCGATGTTTTTGGTTTATTATTTAACGGTATCATTGACTTTTCGCCAAGTAATAAGCAAGTTGATCAAAGGTTCCACTAAATCCTTGCACGATCATAGGGTACTAATTCCGATTAATCTTCAAAATCGACATTATGATATACTTGCTGAACGTCATCTAGGTCTTCTAACGCATCGATTAGTTTCTCGAATTGAGCTACGGAATCCTCAGGAATTGTTACATAGTTTTGTGGAATCATGGTAATCTCCGCAACTGTAAATTCCGTAATGCCAGTATTTCTAAAAGCTTGTTGAACCGCATAGAACTGATTAGGCTCCGCATATACGATAACGGCTTCATCTTCTTCTATTATGTCCCTAACATCCACATCTGCATCCATCAAAATTTCTAGCGCTTCTTCAGATGTTTTGCCAACCAATCCAATGACAGCTGTTGAATCAAACATATATGCAACAGATCCACTTACTCCCATGCTTCCGCCATTCTTGCTGAATGCTGAACGCACTTCAGGTGCAGTACGATTCACGTTATTCGTAAGCGCATCTACGATAATCATAGCCCCGTTCGGTCCAAAGCCTTCATAACGAAGTTCTTCATATTTCTCATCTGAACTACCTTTAGCTTTATCAATGGCACGATCAATGATGGCCTTGGGTACGTTGTATGTTTTAGCTCGTTCTAGAACAAACCTTAGGGCTTGATTTGATTCGGGATCAGGTTCACCCTTCTTTGCTGCTACAAAAATTTCAAGTCCGAATTTAGCATAAACACGACTAGTATTTGCATCCTTAGAAGCTTTCTTTTCTTTAATGTTATTCCATTTACGACCCATGTTGTACCCTCTTTCTAAATTTACTCGTTATTCATTATAGCAATTATTCGTCCATTCCAAAATGATATGTTCAAAACTTTATTCATCTTAGTATGAATTCAGATTTCCATGACTTCCTTGAGGGGTTAATTTTACATTATATTTCGAAGCTTAACAAGAAGAAGCCTGCCTAATAGCAGACTACTCTACAATCATATCATTTTTTCTTCATTACATTAATTCTTACTGCCTTACACGTCTCTGTGGCATATCTGGCATCTCATTGACGGATAAGACTGCTTCTAGCTTCTTCTTAGGTTTACGCCAATACTGCTCATTACCAGGCAAGTCATCGAACCATGCAGCATCATCTGGACAATCTAATATCATAAAACGCCCATATTCATTATCGCGGGATTGGTGATATTTTAAATAGGCTTTGCCATTATCAATTGCTAGAATCTCAATTTTGCCTGAAGTGTGACTCATGGATAGCCTTACTCTTTTGCCTAATCCAGATGTTAGAGCTTTCGCTTGTTCGACTATACGGTAGACGTCTTTAAGCGGCAGAACGAATGAACGATTCCCTGCTACTGGACGATTGACAAAAAAATAATATGGTGTTACACCTGCCCATGATAGTCGATCGAGCAGCTCACCTAGAATGATCGGATTATCATTAATGCCCTTAAGTATCGGTGTTTGGTTCACAACGATAGCCCCTGCTTGGTGTAATGCTTCAAAGCCTCTTCTGGCTTCGGGTGTAATTTCCCTTGGATGATTGATATGTGCCATAACATAGATTCTCTTCTGAGGAGTTGAGAATTCACGTATTGTTTCAAGTAATTCTTCATCCTCATAGATTCGCATTGGATTAAAAACGGGTATTTTCGAACCTAGACGGATGATTTGAACATGCTCAATTTGTCGAAGTCTACTAATAATGGATCGAAGCTTAGCTGTTGACAGAATCAAGCTATCCCCGCCGGTTAGCAATACATTATTAATTTCAGGGTGTAGTTCAATATATTGTAGCCCAGGCTCTACTACTGAAGAGGCTTCACTTACGTCATTACGAAACAATCTTTTACGAAAACAATATCTGCAGTAGGCGCCACAAACTTCTGAAACAATTAATAAAGCGGTTGAGCGATATTTATGCTGACAGCCAGGAACGACATAGTTGGTATCCTCATCTGAAGCATCCCATCTGCCGTATTCCAAGAGTTCTCCTTCATTAGGAATCACTAAGTTTCGAATTGGATCATGAGGGTCATCCCAATTAATTAAATTAAGATAATAATCATTTACTCGAAAAACGAATTTCTCCGTTATTTGTTTCAGCTTCTCTCGTTCTGAATCCGTTAAGTAGGTAATCTTATTAATATCTGTTATATATTTGGGCTGTGGCATGACCTTCTTCCTCCTTATATCATTTTGAATGTCTGATTCACAGGAATTGCAACTGCATAGATCTTTAGATTGAATTGACTATTAAGAATTTTTGGATATTAATAAGTATAACAAAGGATTATTCAACTGACAACTCATAGTTTACATATAAGTTGTTTGTTTATAAATGTAAAATTAGTTAATTGTACCAAAAAAAGAACCGATTAGGTTTACCCTAAACAGTTCTTCTATTGAATTTCGCTTGTTATTCTGATCTTAGTTCATTCATAAACTGTTCGGTCCTCTCTTGGACCTGACCATCACCAACGACCACAATCACATCATTTTCCCTGAGTATGACATGAGGTCCTGGAGATATTGAAACCTGTATACCTCTACGTAACGCTACGATCGTTGCGCCCGTGTTCTGCCAGAATTGCAGTGTTGCAATTGTTTTCCCTACTGCATGCGAGTATTCTTGTACTTTAATTTCTACTGGATGATATGGTTTCAGGTTCTGCAATCGATCTGAAGCATTAATAATCCCTGTCAGTAATCTCTCGAACTTCTGATCAATTTCTTTCTTCTCGATGAGCAGCTGCTGTAAATCTTGTTTAAGTGAATAGACAGATTTAAGGTAATTGTTCCTTGTGATGTAATCGAATGCATTTTGTTCCGAAATAATAATAATCTCTTTCCCTTGTGAGACTGATACAATATTCTCATCCTTAAGTAATCCGATGGCTTTGCGAATTGTCTCGGGGGAAACATGATATTGACTTGCTAACAGGGTTCGTCCAGATATTCTACTATCTACTGGAAATTCACCACTAAGTATTCTTTGAGCAATATCAAGTGCGATTGATTTGTAACCAGCAATCTCTTCCATTCGAGTATCTGACCCCTTATTTCATATGTTCTGATGTTGTACATGCTACCTATTGTAAGAATACTCTCATTTTAAGGAAACGTAAATCTGATTTTATAAGGCTATTTCTACAAACCAATGACACGGCCCTCTTTAGCAGAGCGATTCGCCGCCTCCATTAACTTTGTAAGCTCCTCTGCTATTTGAATATTTTCAACTGCTAAGGTGTTGTTCTGAATATGACTGACCCATTGATGGAATGCGCTCTCGCGATTTGGTTGTATGGGAACTTCATTCCATTCATTCGATTGATCTGAAGTTTTGTTTGATTTAAGCAGAAGCTTCGCCTCCGGTGTTCCGTATAATAAGGTTCCTTCCTTGCCGTGAACCTCAATTGTGAAGGGAGAGTAACTATTTACGAAGCCAGCTTCTACGACGCCAATAGCTCCTGAATCCGTGAACAAGGTCACGACTGCATTATCTTCTACTTCCCTACCCGTTACATAACCAAAATTGGCACATACCGCCGTCACTTCTTGATCTAAGAATAGTTTAGTCAGGTACATTGGATGGCATCCAAGGTCAATTAGAGCTCCGCCCAAACATTGTTCTAGACTAAAGAAATGATTAGGAAGCCAGTCCGCAATAGCACCATTATGGGACAATCGAACTCTGACGTACGTAATTTCTCCGAGCAGGCCTTGGCTTAAAATATCTTGAATCGTTAATGTATATCCGTCATTTAAACGAGGTAACGAGACGGTCAGTTTAATCCCATTATTAGAAACTTCTGAAATTATTTCATTCATTTCTTTCGTAGTTGGTGCAATAACCTTTTCTGTGAAAATATGTTTCCCTGCTTTGGCAGCAGAAACCATCACATCTCTATGTAAGTTAGTCGGCGCATCTACAATGACAGCATCAATGTTCTTCTCTGCAAGCATGTCATCAAGGGATTCATAAAAAGGAACGTTCAAGCTATCAGCTGCATTTTGTCCTCGTTCGATATCTTCGTCCCAAACAGCAGCGATAACGGTATCGTCATGCTCCTGTGCTTGGTTAGTATAGTCCCATGCGTGCACATGCCAGAAGCTAATCTTACCAATTCTAATACTCATTTGCGATTACCTCCAATAATTAAATTTTCAAGCTGCAATCGTATATCCCCATCTTATCATCCTTTCGATCCGCCTTGTAGACCGAATCCTTTGGACATATATTGTTGGGAGAGAATATACAGGACGACTGAAGGAATCGCATATAGCACGGAGAACGCTGCTAATTTACCGTAATCCACCATTCCGTACTGACCAAAAAACTGATACAGCTTCACAGAAGCCGGAAAATTCTCTGGTGTCTGCAATAGGATATATGGAACAAAAAAATTACCCCAACTTCCGGAGAATGTAAAGATGGCTACCGTACAAATACCCGGAATCATTAGAGGTGCGACGACCTTGCGGATGCCAACAAAGACGGACGCCCCATCGATCCATGCTGCTTCTTCCAAGTCACTAGGCACCGAATCCATGAAGTTCTTCAGCATCCATATCCCATACGGCATAGAAGATGCGACATAGAATAGAATGACCCCAATAATATTATCATATAGATTGATGCTTAAGAACAATTGATAGACAGGTACCATAACAGCCGTGATCGGCAAAGAAGTCATAAATAATATAGTCAGCATAAACGATTTCTTATATTTCAACTGATAGCGAGACAACGGATAAGCCGCAAGTAAACCGAGTAGTACGACAAGTATAGCTTGGCCAATTGACATGATCAGACCGATGATGAATGCACGCTGATTGGTAGGATTGGTGATTACATCAATATAATTGGACCCGGTTAACTGCTCGGGTAATTTAAGTGATTGCATCGCATTGGTATCGACTGAAGCAACTAGAATCCAGAGAAGAGGCAGAATGAAACAAATTCCGATGAAGATAAGAATCGTATACGGCATAACTCGATAAATCACTTTACGTTGTTTCGCATTCATACGAAGTCTCCTTGTAAATTTACTCTTTCATCGAGCGAATATAGAACAAGCTCAGCACAATTCCAATAAACAGCAGTAATAAGGATATCGCTGTTCCATAGCCAAGTTGATAATTGACAAAGGCCTGGTTATACATAAAAATAGGCAACGTTGTGGTTGAATTACCCGGCCCTCCGCCGGTCATCGCATAAATGAGTCCGAATACCCCGAGTGTCTGCAGGGTAACAAGCATCATATTCGTTGTAACGGTATCTTTAATATAGGGAAGTGTAATCCGGGTTAAGATTTGCCAACTAGAAGCCCCATCTACAACTGCTGCTTCTTCAATCTCACTCGGCACATCATCTAACGCTGCTTGAAATACCAGCATAGAGAATGCTGTTCCGTGCCAGATGTTCGCAAGTATGATCGTGACCATGGGAACTGTATACAGCCATGTGACTGCTGGTATTCCAAAGAATGTAATGATTGCATTCAGCGTTCCCTCATCCCCAAAGAAGCTATATAGACATAGAGCACACACAATTTCAGGAGTGACCCACCCTGCTAACACAATCGTTCCGATCACGCGCCTGAACATCTTGTTCTTATGTTTCATCAAGAGAGCGATGAGAAATCCTAACACTTGTTGACCAATAACAGCTGAACCAATCAAGAAGATAAGCGTATTCCATATGCTGATTTTGACTGTCGGGTCTTCAAACATCCGAATATAATTATCGAGCCCGATAAACTTCAGTTCCTTAGCGGCTTCACCTGTTAATGCTAGATTCGTGAAGGAATAATACAATGTTAATAGGATTGGATAGATGAAAAATACTAGCATTATGGCTATTGAAGGAAGTAAAAAATAGAGCCACGTATATGTTTTTCTCTTCTTATAGAAAACATTAGCCGTCAAACTGCTCATGCATAGTTCTCCTCCCGCAAGCTGAGAATCAGATAAAAAACGTTTGCTCAAGCAGTACCTAGTGAATAGGATCTCCTTGAGCAAGCTTCTTGCTATTATTTTTCCGTTATATGATCCTGACCCACAATTCTTGTTACATCCTGACCGTATTTTTTCATCGCATCTGCAGGAGTAGTGCCTGTTGTTACTGATTCAACCATCGTTTGTATTTGCGTTGACACTTCAGGGTATTTATCCTGAGCTGGTCTGAATTCAGCGTTTTGTAAATAATCGGTCGCTATTTCATTAAACGGCATTTTCGTATATCCCGGATCTTTGGCAACATCTGCCCGAACCGTTATATTACCTGATGCAATAACGAGCTTTTGTGTATTTTGTTTATTAAGTGCGTATTTGATAAATTCCCAAGCCTCGTCTTTGTGCTGTGCATTACTTGGAATAGATAAAGCCCAGCCTCCGGCAAGTGTGATTGATCCCGGTGCCTGACCTTTACTAGTAGGCATTGGGGCAAAGCCGAGCACGTCTTTATATTCGGGCCAAGGTGCAGGTCCATCCGAAAAATAATTACCAGTAATCCAAGAACCATCTAGTGAGATGGCAAGCTTGCCTTTAGGTAAGTATTCACGCGAAGATGTATTTCCTGCTTGACCATTGAGTACTTTAGACAGTGGCGGACCAAGCTTCTCTTTATTAACTGTCTCAATGAAAGTCAGTGCATCCATAATTCCTTGGCTCTTAATCGTCCATTTACTGCTCGCATCATCATAGAGTCTATCCCCTGTTCCATAGAGCAGCATTTCATAAGTCTGCATGGATGTTGCTTCTCCTGTAGCCTTACCAAGGTTCATCCAAATAGGAACAATATCTGCCCCTGCCTTTTCTTTAATAGTTCTCGCCGTATTTAAGACGTCATCCCAGGACTTAGGCTGCCAATCTTCCGGAAGACCTGCTTGTTTGAAGATCTGTTTGTTATACCAAAGACCTCTGGAATCGGTATTATAAGGAACTCCATACACTTTGCCGTCGCTCGCTGTAACCCCTTTTTTCATAGCCTCAATAAATGAGCCGTTGGTCCAATCCTCCCAACCTTTTACTCTTTCATCAAGAGGTTCAAGGAATCCAGCCTTGGCATCCGAATTTAGGATAAAAGTATCCTCTGTTACAATATCAGGTGCAGTATCCTTGGATTTCAGTGCTAAGGCAATCTTGGCAAAATAATCTCCTTCAGATGCTTGTATAGGCGTTGGCTTAATTTCAACATTCTTATTTGGATAACTAGCCGAAAGTTCCTTAAGCCATTTATAGAAAGTTCCGTTCTCTCCAATACCATCATCTCGGTATGTAATCGTTATCGTTTTCTTAGCAGCTGGAGTTTTCCCCTCCTCCGTTTTACCGGGACTGCTTGTGGTTTCCTTAGTGCTAGTACAACCTATCAACATAGAAAAGCACAATAGGGTAGATGTGATAAGCAAAGATCTTCTTTTACCAGTTTTCATTCTTTCCCCTCCTTATATTAGAGTGCTGCATTTCGTTCATGTAAGCCGCTCATTGTACACGCTTACAAGAAATATTATTATACATATTTACATATCGATTTATTTATTCAACTTTTCATAGAATTATGATTCCCTTCTGTTCTGTATCTTAATTCTGTCCGTAAATACAAAAGACGACCGATCAAATGATCTCGGCCGTCTGCTTATAATTGTTATGGTAAACATTTGAGTCTATGTTTAGAATTTGTTCCAAGTTAAAATAGAATCAAGTGGTAAGCGAACTTTTTCAAATCCTGCTTTAACGCCTTCACCAAGGGAAATCAGCATTACAGGCTTGAGGTTTTGAGGCACATTAAATGCTTCAACAAATTTAGCCTCATCGTATCCACCCATTGGTACAGTATCTAAGCCTTTGGCTTTAGCTGCAAGCATGATTTGCATAGAAACTAAGCCGCCATCAATCATTGCAACTTTGAGCGCCTTTTCTGAAGGCAAGTTACCATAATTATGAACGATTGAGTTTACATAAGTTTCTTTGATTTCTTGCTTCATGATTCCTCTTGTAACCATTTCACCATAAACTTCCTCTGCTCTTTTGTAACCTTCAATATCAGCAAGTACTGCGATTACAACAGAAGCATTCACAATTTGTTGTTGGTTATTAGCAATTGGAAGTAATTCTTGTTTGGATTGTTGATCTTTAATGACAAGGAATCTCCATGGTTGTATGTTGGAAGACGACGGTGCTTGAATAGCAACCTCTAGAATTTCACGAATATCTTCATCTGAAATAACGAAATCAGGATTATATTGACGAACAGATCTACGCTCTTTAGCTACTGTAAAGAAGTCTGTGTCAGTAAGTTTCTTCGGCTTTTCATCAGGTGTTTTTATTTCATTTACCTTTGTAAGGTACTCTTCTTTACTCATTGTATTTTTTGTCATTTGTCATGACCTCCTATTAACTGTGTCTTAAGTAACAACAGTATAAAACATTAACTGTTCTTTTGTCAAACATAGTTTAAAATAAACGAAACCAGCTTTGTTTCGTTATCTCTCTATTCCTTTGATAGTAAATCAGCAAGCGTCTTTTGCTCTAGGCCACGAATAATCCAACTCTCCATCTCACTTTTTAAATTGCATAATGCAGCAAGGGAAGATGGCTCGAAGCATTGCTTACTTTGCACATCAAGGAATCCTTTTGAGAAAGGTTCAGATTTAATCGCAGCATAAATATCTGCTAGAACGATCTGATGAGGCTCCTTGGCTAGAGAATAGCCCCCATCTCTACCTTCCTTAGCTTGGATTAACCCGGCTTTTACTAAATTACTCAATATTTTTCTGAGAAAGCCTGACTCCGAATTAAGTTTTCCGGCTATTTTACTACTAGGATGTAATCCATCATTTTCGGCAAGAACAAGTAATGCTTGTATGGCTAGACTAAACCACATCATACTAGAAACCTTTTCTGACATTAGGATCACCTCTTCTCTACTGTTACCAATTATTATTAATACATAAACATGTAGTATACATTGTAACACAAAAAAACCGTCTTAACTGACGGTAGTGCACACTAAATAATTAAGATAATAACGATGAAGCTAATTTGCATCAGGCTTTAGGCACTTATAGTCTTTCACATATATCACTTAACAGATATAACCTCTTCATATGACAGACCCATATAACGGTATTGAATGATGATCTTTTGAACCTCACTATCATGACGAATTGTTATCGCATAAATTTTATCCTCTTCTGTGGCAGTGCCTTCTTCAATTTTGTCATGTTGTTTTTGTGACGAGTGTCCTGCAGGTATTGGCACTGATTGTATATCTTTAAAATTATATTTCTTTACATCTTCTCCCTCAAATCGGTCAGTGATAACAAAACCTGTGCGTGTATGGTTCACTTGAATTTGCACATTTGACGGGCTAACATCGTTGTTCACTAGGACTTTTTGAAAATGTATATTTCCATATTTGCTCTTATTTCCTACTTCAACAAGCATAATATGCTTATCCGACGTCCAGGCACTTAAAGAACTGATCAATGGCTTATTAACTATTAAATACAAGTAGGCTCCACCTAGTAGAAAAATGACAAAAACAATGGCAATAACAAGTTTTTTCATATACTCCCCCTGATTTAACTTATTCAATTAAGTAAATCATGGTGAAATTCAACTTCAAGAGAAAGTGTAAATTCATTAAAGTATAGGATGTTAATGGGATCCGTGTAAGGAGCGGAATTCATCCTCAAGCATAGCCATCATGATCATGTCATGATATTCCCCGTCCATATTTAGAACATCTCGCTGTAAGCCTTCTCTTTGAAAGCCAATCTTCTCGTACACATGGATAGCTCTTGGATTGAAAGTATAGACCCCCAAATGAATTCGATGTAGCTTTAACGTCTCGAAACCATAACGAAGCATATGAATCATCGCCTCTGTCCCATAACCCTTACCACGATGATTTGACCCTTGTATGGCAATCCGAATATTTGCGCTACGATTGACGGAGTCGAAATCGTTCAAAACTACTTCTCCAACTAGCTCATTCGTATCCTTTACTATGATTATGAAATCAACACGATCTTCATGTGGAACACCTATTTTCTGAATCCAAGCTTCAATTCCTTCGCGTGTGAAATCACCGTGTGAGCCAGTCAACCTGGTCAATTCTTCATCTTGAAGCATAGTGTAATACGCATTCAGATCAGATTCCTGCGCATAGCGTAAATCAATAGCGTGACCCTCAATTCGAGGCAACTTCAATTGATCTTTATTCGATTGTTCTTTATTCAATTGTTCCGACAAGTCATCAGTACTCGTATTTTCAATCATATAAGAAGTGATTTCCTTGATGATTCCATCCTTGAACTTATTAAAACGGAATACATGACAGAAAGAAGTTGTATTCTCTTCACCAGACTTATCAATCACTGTGTATGTACCATCGACAGCAGCTGTGATGCCGTGTGTGATCGTATTCGCGAAATTTAACTCCTTGTATTCCTTTGCTTCCCCTGTTTTCGCTGCTTCTATTGCCTTGATGAATACATCTTTTCCTTGAATAGGTGAGTGACCTACGATAGTCCATTGAATGTTTTCAGTTACATTATCTAATAAATTATCCAAATTGCCCCTTGTCATACCTTCTACAAGCTTTTCGATCATCTTTCCTTTTGGTGTTGTCAATGATAGGATTCCTTTCACAGTAACAATTATTTCAATCATTCTATCCCAACTTGAATACTTTATTAAGCTTTGTTCAACCATTCATCCAATATTCCTTCAATTGATCCTGCTTTAGTCTGTTTATGGATTGTAATTTTGATTAAACTTTCCTTACCTACAATTGAGAGCTCGTACTGATTGGCTTCTCCCTCAATTTTATAGTAGCACAATATATTTTCTAAAGGAAAAAAAGTATCATTGATCTTGATCCCATTGTCACCAATATTAACCCGATCGTTGATAGCTGGTAACAAAAAGATCAAGAGAATTAAGACATACTTTCCTGTAAAAGGTAATGTAAAGATAATAGGAATTATAAGAACAGACAATATCATCATAAGAATGCTTCTGTAATAACTATGCCCTATTAAGAGAATATTCTTAATTTGGCGTTTAGCCATAATCGTTCTATAGCTCTTATATCCCAAATAAACAAAGTAAATACAAATAATTAGATAAGTGAATGCCAAATCTACACTTCCCTATGAGTAAGATTATGAACATCAATTCTGTCATTTAAGTGTGTTGTTGGAAACATGATATAGGAAATCCTAATATGCACAATCGTGATGACATGGAGGGGACACCGGAGTGTACGGCGACCCTCTGTGTCGCAGCCATGCAAGATCAGTCTTTTGCAGAATCTAACAAAATGGCATTAATGCCGTTCAAGAAAGCGATTCCGCTGGCTTTGATAATGTCCGTGTCCATTGCACGCCCGGAGTATATCTTATCTTGATATTCAATTCGGATGTTAACTCTGCCGATGGCTTCTTTTCCTCTGGATAGGCTGTTAATTTTGTAATCCTTTAACTGCACTTCAAGTCCAACTAGAGTCTTAATGACACTATATAGAGCATCTATCGGCCCATCTCCTACCGCGCTTCCTTTAATCGTCTCGGTGCCTTTCTTTAATTTTACAGTCGCTGTTGGATACAGATCATTGCTAACTACTTGGAAGGATTCTAGCTCGTATAGATGGTTGTTAGTTAGATCAACCGTACGATGATTCGTTACTAGGTAGAACACATCGTGGTCATAGACTTCTTTTTTGGAATCGGCGAGCGTGAGGAATTGCCCAAACAAGATCTCGAACTCTTCAGCATCACTTGTGTCAAAACCCATCTTCTCTACTGCATTCTTGAAAGCATGTCGACCTGAGCGTGCAGTTAGAATCAATTCCATACTTTCTGCTCCAACTTCCTCAGGTGACATGATTTCATAGACATTCTTATCTTTAAGCAGTCCATCCTGGTGGATGCCAGATGAATGCGCAAAGGCGTTCTCACCTGTAATGGCTTTATTCACTTGCACATCAAGTCCAGTCAAATAGACTAGCAGCTTAGAAGTTTTAAGTAGCTCCTTCGTATGAATATCGGTGGAACAGTTATAATAGTTCTCCCTTACTCTAAGTCCCATCACAACTTCCTCTAAAGATGTGTTGCCTGCCCGTTCACCTAAACCATTGATCGTGCATTCGACTTTCTCGGCACCATTCTTGATCGCGCTCAGCGTGTTAGCAGTAGCAAGCCCGAGGTCATTATGGCAATGTACACTAAGGATTACATTCTCATTTAGATTTTTTAACCTTTCGTTAATTCTGCGGATTAGATAACCGAATTCCTCGGGAACCGCATAACCCACCGTATCAGGCACGTTAATAATCGTAGCTCCTGCTTTAACAACGGCTTCGATTGTACTCCACAAATACTCAAATTCGGATCTGGATGCATCCTCTGTGGAGTATTGTACATTCGGCAGCAATGTTTTGGCATACTTGACTGCATCAATTCCCATTTGCATCACAGCATCTTTGGAGCGACTGAATTTCTTCTCCACATGAATATTTGAAGTGCCGAGTACGATATGAATGAGTGGATCTTGCGCCAATTTGATGCTTTCATATACAGCGTCAATGTCACTTTGGACCGCTCTAGCAAGCGCAGTTATTGTAATGCTGTCTCCTACGCTTCGAGCAATACCCTGTACTGCTTGAAAATCGCCAAGTGAAGAAGCGGGAAAGCCTGCTTCGATAATATCCACATTAAGACGTTTTAATTGTTGAGCGAACTCTATTTTCTGCTGTATATTTAGTTTGGCTCCTGGAACTTGCTCGCCATCTCTCAAGGTTGTATCTAACATGATAATTTTACGGCTCATTTGTATTTCCTCCTCAGCATATTTGGTTAGCATATTTGGTTAACTATATGTGAAGCGGGGCTGATTAAATCCGGTTTTTAACCAACAAAAAAACCCCGTCTCTATAATAGAGACGAGGTTGAACCCGCGGTACCACTCTAATTCATTTCTTACGAAATGAGCTCATTCGATGGCAATCACCATCTATCCTTGTAACGGTGGAATTCCGTCTGACCCTACATTATCAGGCAGATGTTCATAGACGAGTTCGAAATAAACGTAACTACCGTTTTCCACCACCCAACGGCTCTCTGTAAGTTCATTTTATTTCTACTATTTCTAATCGTAACATGTGAATATCAATTTATTGGAAATTATATTGTATATACTTAATATTGTCAATAGTCAGTAAACAACCATTTTTTCAGGGTGAATGAATTCTTCAAGCTATGATTCAAAGCCGGAACCTTGATGAACGCTGCGTGGACGGATTGTCCTTACGATCGCTGTTGCCCCCAGATTTCTTGATCTGATACCGCTTAAAGCGGTAGAAATCCGGTGGCAAAGCATACGCTTACGAAGTAGTTTTCCTTCGGAAAACTTGTAGGCGAACGCTTCGCTTCTCCAGGACAATTCCGTCCCCTCCGCTATGCTTATGTAATTTCGTTATCTTGCTTTTATATTCAAAAATACGTACAAATGATCCCTAGTATGGTTATACTGTTCGTGGAGGTGATTGTGCAAATGACGAAGATAATGAAGGCTGAGCTCGATAAGTTATTCCTTGAAGAAGAAGATACTGATAGTACGCCAATTCCTGACTACGAACCACTTACACTTACGGACGACAAATGGCAAGCGATTATTGATAACAATGCTTCATATGATGGGCAATTTTTTTACGCAGTCAAGACCACCGGTATTTTTTGTCGACCCTCCTGCAAATCGAGACCACCTAAGAAAGATAATATTGGTTTATTCCGAACCGCTGAGCAAGCATTATCCGCTAAATATCGCCCCTGCAAGCGATGCAAACCCACTGGTCAGCGATTACCCGTTGCTGAATGGGTAGCTGTGGTGACAGAATATATCGATAGAAACTACATGGAGTCGTTAACGCTAGACATTCTCGCAAATATGAGTCATGGCAGCCCCTATCATCTGCATCGCACATTCAAACGAGTTACAGGTCTAACTCCAGTAAGGTATATACAACAAAAACGGATCGAGCAAGCCAAAGAGCTTCTTATCTCTTCGGATAGAGCTATTTCCGCAGTAGGCCAAAGCGTCGGTTTGTCTAATACTCCCTACTTTATCACCTTGTTTAGGAAGATAACCGGACATACACCAGCTGATTACCGGCAAATACAGAATAGCAATATAGAATCTACATGAATTTATTTTTGATACTTGATCTACTTAAATCTATTTCTGATACTAGATCTACTATGAATTATAATTTGGACTCATGTTACACACAACTTATAGGAGGTATTTGATATGGAAAACAAAACTAATTCACCAATCTATTGGTCTTTACTCACAAATGAGGATTGGAATATGCATATTGCGGCTACATCTGAAGGACTTTGTTATGTCGGATCCCACAACGAACCCTATCAAGATTTGGTTGACTGGTCAAACGCCCGGTTTCCGGAATGTCCACTGACTCAAGATGACAAGAAGCTGCATCCCTATATTGCCGAGCTTATCGAATATTTGCAGGGTGAACGTCAAATATTTAAGGTGCCCTTCGATTATCCAGGAACGCCTTTTCAAAAGTCGGTGTGGAACGCACTCTGTACCATTCCCTATGGTGAAACCAAATCATATTCGGACATTGCTGAACAGATTCATAAAACTAACGCTGTTCGTGCGGTGGGAGCTGCCATTGGCGCAAATCCTGTGTTAATCACCGTTCCCTGTCATCGCGTAATCGGGAAAAGTGGAGCACTTACTGGTTATCGTGGTGGTATAGACATGAAGACAAGGTTATTACAATTGGAACAGGATAGTGTGATGTCTGATGTCACAAAGTAGAGGTACAAGAGGTTGAAACCGGAATATCTATACAAAAACCCAAAAACTCTTCTAAATAAGGGAACAGGTTATCTCTCTGGATATAGTCATTCCCTCAATCCTTATACAGGTTGCTTGTTCGGATGTTACTATTGCTATGTGCGGCAAATGCCGGTCTCTACTTTCCGCGGTGCAGAATGGGGATCGTGGGTCGATATCAAGCAAAATGCGGCAGCCCTCTTCGCCAAAGAATTGCAGAGAGCCAAGAACAAAGGGCCTGTCACAATATTCATGTCTTCAAGCACAGATCCATATCAACCTATTGAGTACAAAGAAAGAGTAACTCGCTCATTACTAGAGGTCATGGTCAAAGATCCACCTGATTTTATATTCGTTCAGACCCGAAGCCCACTTGTTCGTAGAGATATAGATCTGTTTCTGCTTCTTGGGGACAAGGTTCGTGTAAGCATGACGGTAGAAACCGACCGTGAAGATATTCGGAAGCATTTTACTCCGAATGCCCCTTCCATTAGCGCTAGATTAAAGACGCTTCAGTTATTGGCTGAAGCCGGTGTACCTACTCAAGCAACGATTGCCCCAGTGTTACCGAGTAGTGAAGCATTTCCACAACTACTTCATTCACTTGTCAATCGTGTTTGCTTGGATGATTATTTTATGGGAGACGGCAGTGGCGGTAAACGAACACGCAGCTTAGGCATTAAGGCTTTGTATGAGCAAATTGGCTTGGAAGAATGGTATCACCCATCGGCCTACGAAATAGTCTTTGAGCGATTGAAACAAGTATTCTCAAAGGATCAGATTTATGTAAGCCAAAAGGGATTCGAACCTTAATGATCCTATTTAAAGACAGTGTCACACTTTTAATCGATGTTTAAAAGCTTTCGGAATTAACAGCAATGTCAGAATCGTAAACATAACCATAACGATAATTGTCATTGGCATATACAGAACAGGAGTACCCCATATATTGTAAGAGTTATAGGTTTCAATGATATTTCTACTCGCCATGATGTTAGTGGGAAATAAGAGCATTAATTTCCCTATAACGCCTGGAAAGGTGAGGAGCGGCAATATAACTCCTGTTGCAGCTAAACCAAGACTGCTTAAGCTACTTCTGAACGCAGCGGAAATAAGTGCCGTTAATAATAGGAGTCCACAAGCCCCCATCAAGGCTAGTGCATATTGCACGAAAAATGCCTGAAGCTGTGTCAATACGTAAGGACTCTCTTCAAAGACTTGATTTAGCGGGGCATCCCACCCGACAAAGCCATACAGTAAGCTATTGGTTAATAGACAAATACCATAGAAAGCAGTAACCCAGCCAACCGTAAAGATCAATCCTGCCACGAGTTTAGCGGTGACAATGCTTCGTCTTCCATATTGACTAGATAAAATAAGGGAGTCCATTCTATAGTTTGCCTCTCCAGAAAACATCGGAGCTAGTGCCAGCACGATGACGAAGCTGATAAACAAAATACCAGGCCCAGGTAAACCCGAGATAAAATTGAAAAGGCCATTCCAATTCAATGTTATATAAAAACCAGGCGGATCAATCCGTTCCATCATGGTGAGCTTATTACTAATATCCCTGTATTGAAAAGTTTCCTTGTACTCTTGCGTCTCTAGTTGCGCCTTCTGCGCCTTCAGGTCGCTCAGACTACTCGTGAAGAGATCGGCACGATAGGCTGCTGAAGCATATTTTTGCTGAAAGATCCGCTCTGCTTTCTCTTCATAGGTTCCCGTGCTATCTTCTGCCCGTTCCGTTCTTAAGCTAGGCTCGTATTTCTTCGCCAAAGCGGGTTGAATTGGGCCTTCATGGGCAGCGATGAGCTCTGGCTTCGCCTTATTTACAGCAAATATACTATTCATCCCGGGAGAGGGTGTTGTATCCACGAAGAAAAATATCGTAATAGCCAGACACGCAGCAATGGAAATCCAGACTCTGCGGATCATGATCTTACGCAGTTCGAACATTACCAACCGTTTCATTTGGGTACTGTCACCTCCATCGACCTAAAGTAGTGCATATAGACATCTTCCAGGCAAGGACTCACGGGCACAGCACTCTCGCATGGCGATTCCTTGCTAACAACTCGTAGCTCCACACCAGAATCAAGCTGCTGCATATTGACCACAGTACCCCTCTCCTCTATTTGTGCCAGCTGCCGTCCAGGAACCACTGCTTGCCACACTTCCCCTAGCAGTTCAGATGTTAATTCGAGAATCGTCCCCTGACGCAGCAAACTCCCCTGCCTCATTAGCAGCACCTGCTTCGCAATATGGTCGATGTCTGGCACGATATGTGTTGATAAAATAACGATACGATCGCTTGATATTTCGGATATCAGATTTCGAAAACGCACACGCTCCATCGGATCAAGTCCGACTGTCGGTTCGTCTAAAATGAGAACACGCGGATTATTAAGCAAAGCTTGAGCAATACCGAGCCGCCGTTTCATACCACCCGAATATTTGCCGCATTTCTTGTTCAATTCCCCAGAAAGATTGAGCGTATGAGCTAGTACCTCTATGCGTTCACTCGCTTCCTTCTTTGTAAGCCCTTTAAGAGCAGCGACGTATTGCAAAAAATCACGAGCAGTAAAATGATTGTACATACCTAATTCCTGTGGCAGGTAACCAAGCTGGGCACGATATTGATCTCCCATTGCATCCTTGTCTTGTCCATTAAGCAGCACATTCCCACTGGTTGGACTCAGAACGTCTGCTACAATGCGCATAAGCGTTGTTTTACCCGTCCCGTTAGGTCCGAGCAGACCATATACACCCTGCGTCATGGTGATCGAGACGTTATTCAAAATACGATTCTTGCTAAAATTATGTATGATATTGCATAGTTTAAGCTCCAATTAAGAATCCTCCCTTCTTCAAATACCTTCGGTTGTTAATCAAGACTCCACATATCAATGCTGTAGCCATAACTGCCAGTCCCCAGAGCCAAACTAATGCGACGGAATCCGTCCATGTTACTGCCGATTCGTTTGAAAACAGGAACAACCAAAAGATAGGAAGTAGGGCCAGTACCGCCGCTAGTTGTCCAAAGTTCCGTATACGAGCGGATAGAAAAAGGGCAACTGCTGCATTAATAAGTGTCGGGATACACCAGAGTAATGCCACTCTGGGCAGAACATCTCCATCCCATACTGGAATAACAGCAATCATGATAATTCCATTAAGTAAAAAGGACACCACGCCCACCAGCAGAAGTCGGGCTTGTACATACCAATGAAGTGGGATGCAAAGACTGCGTGTAAGCTCCCCCATGCCGCAAAGCATATGACGGGCAGTGCTAGATATGACTACCAGTAGAGGAATGCAGCCAACGACAGGGAGAATCAACATCGGAGGAAGCATCTCACTCCTACTTATAACGAAATATCCCAGAACTAACAACAGCATACCCAGCACAACATCTCTCCACAGTCCCTGCGAGAAAATAATCTGAGTCTTTCTTAGCAAGGTCAGAGAAATGGGACTAGCGGGTGAGGGCAGTACACGCTGTGACTTTCTCCAGCTAGCCATGGCTGCCTCGACAAAACCTCTGGGCGAAGGTGCATCAGGGATTAATTGTATGTTCCTCGCCAACGACTCGACGAAATCGGTCGTCAGATCGTCCTGCAAATCAAGGTTTATGTCATCCAGGTCTTTCCGCTTATCCTTCATTTGAATTCTCCTTTCTTGTATCGATACGTACTCTATCATCAGTTGAGCGACTCAGCATATCACGCAATTTGATCAATGACCGCCTTATGCGAGACTTCACCGTCGCTTCCGATTCCTCAGTCACTGCAGCGATCTCGGTAAAGGTCAACTCACTCTTATATCTGAGGAGTAGTGTATCCCTTTGGACGTCAGACAGGGTTTGTATAGCCGAATACACTTGTCTAACATCTTCACGCAAGAGCACCCCATCGAGAAAATCCCCCTGGGCAGGAACATCTACTGTCAAGTTTTCATTTAAACTTACTTGTCTTGCAGTTTTACTACGAAAATAATCAATGCATATGTGTTGAGCAATCGTGAGTAACCATGCCCTAAAACTTCCCTGATCGCTTTGAAAGGTAGCCAACTTTGCCCATGCCCTTTCGTAAGTCATCTGGGATAAATCCCATGCCAGGTCTGCATCACGTACTTTCCACCTTACAAAACGATAAATATCATCATACGTATGGCGAATCAACAATTCTACTGCCGCCTCGTTACCCTGCTGTGCTTGTATGACCAAGTCCTCTTCTCTGATCTACCTTCCCCTCCTTCCACTTCCTACCTAATACTACGAGATTTTAATTTAAATAGATGCATGCTGCTATATTTCCGATGATTACTAGATACATGAATGCAAAAAACATCGATACCGTAAGAAGTCGGTCGATGTTATCATTGGGCATTTGCCTGTCCAAGCATATGCGCCGTGCTTTATTTTCGTTTCATGCTACGAATCATCTTTTTGGTCTCCTGATCAATTCTGTTCGACTCCGTAATTTTCTGCAAGGCTTTGTTGTAGGTGAAATCGTCCAATGAATTGCTGTTTAAGTATGACATCGTAGGTTCAGGCAACTTCACATAACAGATGGATACTGCCCATGCTACTGCCATTTTCACATAATAACCATCATGGTTAATGCTATCCAGGCGTTGTAAAACTTCGTTAATAAATTCTTCTTCAATGTAATAGTTAAGCAGCATGACCACACCAAAACGGATGTCGTATTCTTGTTTAGATAAAAGATAAGGCTGTAGAAAATCCCAAACTTGCTTCTTATTCGCTTTAGTGAACTTTAAACCTGCACAAAAACTATCGCATACTGACCAATTATCAATTTTAGGAATAAAATCAGCTATGCATTGAAGCCTCTCTTCGATATCTGTTTTGACATATCCAATGACCATGCCTTGAAGCATAATTTCCTCAAAAAATTCATTGTCAGCTACTGCGAGATAAGAGCGCCAATCGTTTTTGGCTATTATAACAGCTAATTTGCGCAGTTCTGGCAATCGGACACCTATTACATTATTAATATTCGGAATTAATGCCGACGCAAATTTTTGATAATCCGCATCAGCTAATTCCAATAACTGTTCCTTAATCGTTATCTCCACTTTTCTACTCCTTTTTGATTGATAGTCTTACGTATTACATTGCAAAGCTGCCTATTGAATCATATGATCTATTCAAATGAAATCTCCCATAAGTAAATGGAAGCAATAGAACCTAGAGGTGAATAACGAAGACGATATGCTTCAAACTGATCTTTGGTAATTGTATCAAGGTTATATAATTTCATCATTCCGCGCCGTATCGCAATATCACCCCAGCTTACGATATCACGACGTTCCATTGAATTGATTAATAACATTTCGGCCGTCCATTTACCGACACCCTTTAACGTCATTAACTTATGGATAACTTCCTCAACTGAAAAGTCATTTAGCTCTTCTAGATTAAAATCACCTTGCACAATCAATTGAGCAATATCTCGAATACTGTTCGCTTTTTTCATCGTTATACCGCATTTTTGAATATCATCGGTAGTCTGCATGGCTATATTATGCGGAGATATTTCTCCGAACTGATCCTGCATTCTTTGCCAAATCGTGTGTGCCGCCTTAGCTGAGATGAGTTGTCCTACAATAGCATAGATGAGCGCAGCGAATAGATCAGGAATGACCTGACGCTCCACCTTGCCCATTCGGGTCATTGCAATCCCTAGCTCGGGGTCTACACTTGTTAGATAATCAATATCTTCTTGTCCATAGTCAAAATACTTTGTATTAACAGTTCGCAAAAGTTAGTATCCTCTACTTTCTGGGAGTATTCACAAACCATCCTTCTTGCATCAATTAACTTACATTTACAAATAACTAAGATGTTCTTCTTAGGAGGGAATTAATGAAAAGTAAACTTATGATGTTGTTCCTTATTGTTACTTTGTTCGCTGTTCATGGAAAAGTATCAGCGGAGCCAGAGTATGCTAAATGGGGGCATATGGCGGTTAAAGAGACCATGAAGAAATATAATGCCTCAATTATTGACTATAAGCATATTGGTCGTACCCAGATAACACCAAATATAACAGAAGAGCATTTCAAGCTTTGGCTTAAAAACGATTTAAAGGAATTTGGAGTCTATGTCACGATCAAATTCAGGACTTCAGATGATCAAGTCATTTCAATTCATTTTGTAGAAACAGATCGTTTGTCATTACTTCTTATATGAATTACGTTGGTAATTTAACGCCATTGGTAATGTGAAAACAAAAGGCTTTTAAACTTGTTTAACAAAAAGACCCGCGATATACGCGGATCTTATATGCTTTACTACAAACTATTATCAACCATGCTACTGCCCTAGAATACTTTCGTAGTCCAGGATTCACAGTTCCATGTTTCTGTAACTACATCACGATAAAATTCCGGTTCATGGGAAATAAGCAGGATGCTGCCTTTGTAAGCTTTGAGAGCTCGTTTCAATTCATCCTTCGCATCCACGTCCAAATGGTTCGTCGGCTCATCGAGCACGAGTAAGTTCGTTTCGTTGTTGATTAACTTACATAGGCGCACCTTTGCCTTCTCGCCACCGCTAAGTACAGCAATTTTGCTCTCGATGTGCTTGGTTGTAAGTCCACACTTCGCTAACGCTGCACGCACTTCGAACTGTGAATAGGATGGGAATACGTTCCATACCTCTTCGATACAAGTGTTATAGTTAGCATCTTTCATTTCTTGTTCGAAATAACCAATTTCGAGATTCTCTCCAAGTTGAACAGATCCGGAAATTGCCTTAATCTCACCTAAGATACTGCGAAGCAATGTCGTTTTACCAATACCGTTCGCACCGACAAGCGCAATCTTCTGACCACGTTCCATTCGTAGGTTAAGAGCTCTTGATAATGGCTCATCATAACCGATTACGAGATCCTTCGCTTCGAAAATTAACTTACTAGATATTCTCGCATCCTTAAAATTGAACTGTGGCTTCGGTTTTTCCTTAGCTAGCTCAATGACATCCATTTTGTCGAGTTTCTTCTGTCTGGACATTGCCATGTTTCGCGTCGCGACACTCGCTTTGTTCCGTGCGACGAAGTCTTTTAGATCAGAAATTTCTTGTTGTTGGCGCTTGTACGCTGATTCAAGTTGTTGCTTTCTCATCTCATAGACCTGTTGGAATTTATCATAATCACCAACATAACGATTTAACTCTTGGTTCTCCATGTGATAAATCAGGTTAATAACGCTGTTCAGGAACGGAATGTCATGAGAAATTAGAATGAATGCATTCTCATACTCTTGTAGGTAACGCTTCAACCATTCGATATGCAGCTCATCGAGATAGTTCGTCGGCTCATCGAGCAATAGAATGTCTGGCTTTTCGAGTAACAGCTTCGCTAATAATACCTTGGTCCGCTGTCCGCCGCTAAGATCATTGACATCCTTATCCAGTCCGATATCGTTAAGTCCTAGTCCGCGTGCTGTTTCTTCGATCTTCGCATCAATCAGATAGAAATCCTGATTCGTTAATGTATCCTGAATCGTTCCAACATCCTCAAGAAGCTGCTCCAACTCTTCAGGAGATACATCCCCCATCTTACCGTACATATCGTTCATTTCTTGTTCCATATCAAATAGATATTGGAAGGCTCCCCTTAGAACGTCACGGATTGATAATCCCTTGCTAAGCACCGCATGTTGATCGAGATATCCAACACGCATACGCTTGGACCATTCTACCTTACCTTCATCGGGCTGAAGCTTACCCGTAATGATATTCATAAATGTGGACTTGCCTTCTCCGTTAGCGCCAATAAGTCCGATGTGTTCGCCTTTAAGTAGGCGGAAGGATACGTCCTTGAAGATCGCACGATCTCCAAAGCCGTGGCTTAATCGTTCTACGTTTAATATGCTCATGAATGACACCTTTTCTTATAAACTTTATACTCGATTTATTATAAACGTTATCGGGTGAATAACTCAATGTTGTAAATTAAATTATTGTCTAATTACAGCGCTAGCCGAGTTGAATCGTGAACACCGCACCATCACGATTACGAGCTGTGATCTTCCCTTTATGATTCTTAATGACTGTTTCAGCAATGGCAAGCCCAATTCCGCTACAACCGCCCTCGCCTTTGTAGAACCTTTTGAAGATATGCGGGAGATCCTTATCCTTGATGCCTTCACCATCGTCAGCGAATTCAATCCTAATCCCATTATCCAAGCTGCAAGTCACCACAATTGTAGATTTAGCATGCCGTACAGAATTGGTCATGATATTTAAGATAGCCTTTTTCATTTCGTCTTTATTGCCATTATAGAGCAGCGGATGATCTGTTCGTTGAAAAATGATCTTTTTACCAGCTAATAAAGGATTAATCTGTTCAATGACCTCTTGGATCGTATCTGTCAAATCAAATTCCTCATGAATGACATTCCCTTCCTTACTATCCATCCGAGACAGGTATAAGAGGTCGCCTACCATATAAGAGAGTCGGTTACTTTCTGTAACAATGACTTTAGCAGCTTCTTCTTTATCCTCAAAAACATTATGCACGATCCCCTCTGCGTAGCCTTGAATCGACATAAGTGGCGTTCGAAGTTCATGAGATACATTCTGGAAAAATGTCTTCTGCTCGGAATCATACTCTGCAAGTCTTACGGCCATCCTGTTCATGTCGTACTCTAGAATAGCGAGTTCCTTCTCCTTGAGATTAAGCGTTTGTCCCTGAAAATTATCTCCTCCAATTGCATTTGCAAACATACCAAGCTTCTTAATGGATGCAACCATTCCGTTCGTGAAGAACAACGTAAGAATCATAGTCAGAAGTGCTGATAGTATAAGTAAAATACATAGTACAAGATTCACATCGGAGACTAGCTTACTGAGAGATTGCACATTTTTGTAAAAAAGAATGGAAGAAGCATCACTAAATTTAGCTTTCATCACATAATAATTAACACCATTAATTAGCGCTTTCGTTGGTGTGTCATACGGATAATCTGCCGTGTATGCATGTAAGGACTCAATTTCTTTGGAGTTATATAAGGAAGTTGTCGATAATACACCTTCTTGGTTTACTACTGGAAGTGTAGTTGCTGGATATATTAACTCATTGGTTTGGTCCGTAAGAATAAACTCCACATTATTTAGGGTATCAGATTGTTGTAAGGCACTATAAATAACATTGGAAACCTCGTTAATCTGTGTCGCTTGTAATGCAACAGCATCGGGATTGGCAATACTTTGACTTGACATTTGGACTGGTAATGTTGATATAGAAACCGGTAAACCTGTCGTGCTGGCTGCTGCATGATTTAATTCCTTCGTTGCTTCTCGTTTGATATAACTGCTAGTGATCAGATTAAAGCAGACAAGAATAAGTACAAAGCTAATCATCGTTGATGTAATCGATATGAGAACCATTTTTTTGCGTATACTGTGCTTCATTCGTCCCCCTCCCTACTAAGTTTGAATCCAAATCCCCACACCGTTTCGATTCTCACATTACTATTTGCTTCTATCAGTTTCTTTCTGAGACGCTTCACTGTATCGTCCGTCACCCTAGTTTCAACAATACTATTATATCCCCATACTTTATTAAGCAGCTCCGCCCTAGACACCGCGCGTCGACTATTCTCCATTAGAAGTGCTAGAAAATTAATTTCCGTTAAAGTTAGGTTCAAATCAGCGTTATGGATTCGTGCTGTTTTTTGTTCAGGTAACAAGGTTAAATCGCCAAATGTAAGACTAGGTACTTGCATCTCTTGTGATTTCTTCTCCATCTCAATTCGGCGGAAAATAGCCTTCACGCGCATCATCAGCATTAATGGACTGAATGGCTTTGTGAAATAGTCATCGCTACCAAGTGTGATGCCAGTAATATAATCACTCTCACCGTCTCTTGCGGTCAACATGATCACAGGAACAGTAGATATTTGACGTAGCTTACTACATATAACAAACCCATCACTTCCGGGCATCATGATATCAAGAATAACTAGATCTGCAGGTTTCTGTGTATAAGCTTCATAGAGTAAATCGCCATTCTTAAAAATCTCTACTATGTAATCTGCTTCTTTATCTAAGAAAGATTTAATGAGATTTCGGATGTTTAGTTCATCATCTGCAACATAGATTAATTTCATCGGTATCACCTCAATTTCCATTATAACAGCTATCAAGACGAAATTTAGCGACTGGTAACATTACCTCAATTTTGCCGCACTTTCACGGAAATTTTAACTAGACTTACCAACTATAATTCAACTATCAAATGACAACACGTCAATTGAAATACAGTAGCACAGCTACTCGAAACTATTGGAGGATTTACGATGAAAATGAAAAAGAAAAATGTTGCAGGATTACTAGGAACCGTATTGCTAATGTCCGTCACTGCGTCTGCAATGGCAGCTGATACAGATATAAAACCTCAGACATTGCCAGTAACACCATCCATTCAAGCATCCATATCCGAACTGCCTAGTTCACAAATGACTGCTGATAAACTGTCTATTGGAAAAACGGATAATTATTTAGCACTTGAAAAAACAGAAGTAACGTCCTCTCAGGTGGCTTTCAAAGTCAATTCATCAACCAAGGATGGATTAGAAGTATTTAGAGTTAATGAAGATAAGTTAAACAATGGTGGTATTCCGTCCGTCGAGGTAACATCGGGTGTGGTTTCAAGGGAAGATCTTGAAGGTGTACTAAAAGATTTGAACTGGACTGCCGAAAAGAAAGAAACGACATTGAAAAATTTTGATCAGAATATTGCCATTCAGAATCAATTAGAGACATTATATAGAGGGTTAGAGAACGCGGACCAGAACGAAGTAAAACAAACCTTGGACAAAGCACAACAATTACAAGCCACTGCTACGGATATTTTCGAAAAAGAACTGTTGAATGCACTAATTGCCAAAGGAATTCTTGTGAATAATGAAAATAATGTGCAAATCATGGATATGACCGCATCAGTGTCAATAGAGCCGGTTCAACTAGATCCGATTAAATAATCGATTCGTAGAACATCTAGTAGAAATCATTATTTATTACAGAGGGTCGAACAGGATTATTTCCTGCTCGACCTTTTGTCATTCGTAAGCTCCTGATCTTTTATTAAGCTTGATTTTGATCTTTTCGTTAGTTTCTTATCTTATCGTTAGCTTCTCACCTAATAGTTAGCTATTAGCCTGCCGTATATTGACTTTCCACAGGAATTCCAAAACCAGCCGAATTACCTTCCAAAGCTCTCTTCAACTTCGCTCTTAATTTGATACACCACTCAGGTTCATTAGGCCATTCTTCTTTAATAGATCTGAGTATACGGACATATCCATAGAGATTAGCAAATCGTCTACAAGCAGGCAGAAGCATAGATAAATCATCTGAAATCGTAAATTCAGTCTTATAGCCATCCAAAAAACATTGTTCTTTCTGACTATAACTTTCGGATGAGACTTCGTCTTGCAAACTATCAAGTGCTTGCTCGATATCCATCGCATACCAGTGGTACATCGAATCATCAAAATCAATCGCATTACAAGAATTAGTCGCCTCATCATAAAATACATTATCGAATTCAAAATCGTAATGAATAAGACCAAAGTTGCTTGTATTCTTAGGGATGGATGCAAAATATAATCTAAGTAAGTCTACTTCCTTCAATGCTGCAGCTTCTGCCGGGTAATCCAGTAGTATCTCCTGAATCCAGTCCAAGACTTCGATATATGACCATCTCCTAGATTGAGTAGGAATATACGCACTAGATAGCTGATGGAGCTTGCCCAGAGCTTTCCCATAGCTGAAAATAACGTGATCACTATAATCGGTCTGGTTCAGCTGTACACCTGATACGCGTTTAAACACAGAAGCATAGTAGTCTCCCCATGGCGTTGGCACCTCTACTAGTTCCTCGTTATTCTTAGAACCCACCGACTCAAGAACACCGTAGTTGTGATCACGAAGATAAGCAATAAATTCAAGCTCCGCTAATAGATTCTCTTTATTCTTCTCTATTGTGGGAGCAAACCGCAATAACTGCGTCTGACCTTGGGATTGAAATGGATAGATAGCATTAGAAGATATTCGATAATACTTAAACAATTCAAGCGATTCTTGATCGTAATCCCAATTATGGATAAGCATTTCAGCCAAATTCGTATTATCAAAAAGATACTTCAAGTTTAACATAGACATACATCTCCCTAATTCTCTTTTATATGATTGATTGCTATTATTCTGATTTTTGCGCGCAAAAAGACCGCAAGGCTATTGCCTGCGGTCTATATATCTTAGTAAGAAGCTTGAATTACTTAACTAACAAGCCCTCTCAATATACAGGAAAATGAGCAGTTATATCCTTAAAATGGCAGACCATTAATGTCTGCCTTCAATATTCAATTACAAATCACCATATCATTAGTAGTAGTTAAATTAGCCTGGCGTTTCATGCCACTCACTCCCTTCAATAAACACATTAACATTATCTTACAACAGACAGGATGTTAATGGAAGTTTATTCTACATTGGACTTGTAATGAGTAAGACTTGTAATCACTAAGAATTGTAATCAAAAATAATCAGAGAAATATGGATGTTCATTATGTATTAGTTTTTCAAATAATTGGATACTGGCCTCATCAGACTGAAAACGCCCGATTTTAGCCAGATAGGTTGGCCGTTTGTAGCCCATGAGCATGGTAGTTAGTGTAGGAATGTCGATAAATACAGAGGGCTTGACCCCTCCTTCTTTCAAAGATCCCTTTCCAGTTTTATCCACCGTTAATGTAAACGTTCCTTGGTTCCATTCCAGCATAGGATCATGCAAATTAAAGACGAGCTTGCGATCCATTTCTTGTGCTTTAAATGGGTATTGCTCAATGAATAGATGGATATCTACGATTCGTGCCATGTAGTAAGGAGCAATGGTTTCCTTAATATCACCATCGTCTAGAAGGAATGCTAGCGGCTCATTTTTATAAATATCCCCTTTAACTAGCGTGATCATGGAGAAGTGGGCACTGATGAAGTTCCATATACCTGTCCTTGCCTCTTCATTGATATATACCATTTCTTTAATGTGAAATATTTCTTCGGCCACCCAGTAGAGCAAGTAACCCATTGGTTGATCGTTGTTATCATAATATATGGCGACCATCATATCATCTAAATCCCAGCGCAAATATTCTTCCCATGCTAACTCGTTACGGAGCATCGCGCCATGACTTTGCATAGCAAATTGGTTGTAGATTGTTTTGATGTCCTCATGTTCAATTGTCACTCGTTCTACATTACCTGGTACCATTCTTAGCTTGGGCAACTGAGTATCCTGGACTTCGAAGGAAATTTTATTGGATATGATTTCCCAGCCTTTCCGGCGATAATAGGGAATCGAATACGGATACAAGTAGGAGATCGATTGCTTCCGATCACGCATATTGCTTAATACATGAAGCATCAGCTTATTCATTAAACCTAAATTGGCATATTCAGGGTATGTCCCTACTCCTGTAAGCCCCCCCATGTCATATATACGACCAAATAGGTTCACCTGAAAGGGGTAAACCGCAATTTGTGAGATGAGTTTATCACCATCAAACCATCCTAGAACATCGGCTTGTTTCAGAATGGGTAACTTGGATTGTGCAATCTCTCTGTTCTCCCAGCCGAATGTTTGTAATTCACGGTTAGTCACTTGAAAAACATAGCGCAGTAAAGCATTGAACTGCTCTCCATGTATGGTTTCGACACTTTTTAGTTTGAGTCTGTCTTGCAACTTTCGGCGGCTCATTAGTTATAACCTCCATTTGTTAGTTCGCACTTCTCGTTAGTTTCTGTCTCGACAATGGGAAATATGTAATAAGCTGTAATTCATCCGTAATAACTATAGATAATATGATAAGCAAACAAGCTGACATCGGTTTAGAGTCGATTTCAGCTTGTTTCATACTATTTAACTTAAATATTGCGTTCTTCGTAATTTATGGCCCTACTTTTCTAATGATAGATTGTTTTCAGCCATTAGTGTCAATTGACGCAAGCTTTGATTGATATGAGTAACAGTTGCAGACAATTCTTGAATAGACGCTACTTGATTATTCGTATAATCATTGATCCCTTGAAAAGCTGTTTGTAGATTTTCAATTCCAACTTGAATATTTTGTGTGATTTCATTTATTTGATCTACGTTATTCTTGGAATTTGTAGCTAGTTTTCTGATTTCATCAGCAACCACACCAAAACCACGTCCTGCATCTCCTGCTCTAGCTGCTTCAATAGCTGCATTCAGACCTAGCAAGTTACTTTGATCGGATACTTCTTTGACAACAGTGGAAATTTGTCCAATTTGTCTGGCTCCTGTACTTACATCTCCCATATGGCGTGAGATATCTTCTAGACGACCTGCTAGATCAGTTACAGAACCCGAGATTTCCGTAAATGAGGTTGCTGCTTTTTCTACGACAGTAGATAAATTTTCGGCGAGATGAAACAGTTCATTTGCCTTCTCTAAACTGGATCCAACCCCTACGCCTCCGATTACTTCACCGTCTAAATTATGTAATGGAATAACTCTAGATGCGAAAGTAACACCGAATAATTCTTTTGGGACAATTCCTAAAATTTCTTTATCGTTACGAATAGCATTGGTTAAGATATCACCTTCAACTAACCTTTCGCCCTCTTTTAAATCAAGCGAGAATGACTTTGCAGGAATAGCAACCAACAGTTTCTCAGTATCGTATACACTAATCGATATATCTTCTTGGATTAGTTTATTAATATAGGGTGCAACTAAAGCAAAAGCCTCTGTTAAGTTCATTTCTTGCTTACTCTTCTCGTTAATTAAATCCACATTGTCCACGTTCCTATCTGATCTATTTTTTTACAAATAAATTTGGAAACATCGTACTATACGGCTTATCCGTATTATAGTTATCGATCATATTTCTGTAAAGCAAATAGCCATTTATTAGGACATAACCTTAGTTATTAGTCAGATTAAGTGTGCTGTTACGATTTGTTTAAATTTTAAGCCTTCTTCTAAAAAAGGATAGTGATTACTTTCTTCGGTTGCTTTATTCATCATTCCAGTTTAGTAGAATCTAGGCTTGCATATTTTTTCATAAATGTTGTAACGAATGATCTATATACAAGTCTTATATATGTTAAGGAATTGAGAGTTTGACAGATTTCGAGGATATATTCATACAATATTTTAAGATATTTATTGATTTGTATTGTCGTTAAGCAGAAATTTTAAAATCAATGTTTAAATATGTTAGTTTAGTTAGATTATTCGTCATTTTATAATAAAATCCTATCTACTTCGACCTTGTATGAGATATAATAACCCTAGTCTAAGGTCTAGCCGGATTCAAAACTTTAGTCGGTTATGAGCTGAATGAGATAACGGTATACTCAAATTAAAGTGATACATAAAAATATAAACAACATGACACTATTGGGTTAAATCGGATTTGGAGGAGAATTATTTGGAATGGATTACAAACACATGGGATTGCATGGTTCACATGGATATGAAACAAGTAAAGGATTTACTACAACAATACTCTAACATGGGCCCTTTACCAGGAATGCTCTTTCCCTTCTTAGAAGCATTATTTCCTATATTGCCCCTTATGGTGTTCATTATGGCGAACTCAGCAGCTTATGGTCTATGGTACGGATTTTTATTATCATGGCTAGGCGTAAGTATCGGGGCAATGACGGTCTTCTGGTTCGTTCGTCTATTCGGTAAACGAGTTGGTTGCTATATTCAAAAGAAGGTAACTGGGATTGAAAGAATCTTCGAATTAATTGAGACCAAAGGATTTACTACTATTTTTATTTTGTTTTGCATACCTTTCCTGCCGTCGTCTCTAGTTCTATTGACAGCAGGTTTAAGTAAAATCAAATTTGCTTCATTCATCATTCCTGCTTTGGCTGGTCGTACTGTTCTAGTAATCATTCTTGCTTTTATCGGTAATGATTGGCTGAAATTCATTCATCAACCTTGGCGTATTATAGTTGTTCTATTCACGATGTGGGTTTTATGGTACTTTGCTAAGAAAATCGAGAAGCGATTGTCTATTCCTAAGCAGTTAGCTGTATCTGGGGCGTCAAATTCAAATTGAACTTTACAGCAAAAACAGGCCTTTAATGGACTACTATTCCATTAAAGGCTTGTTTTTTTGAATTACCTATTCACAGCGCCCACAAATATTCGAGCCTGGATACCCAGCATTTTTTCGATTTGGTTCATAGAACCTACAATCTCATCTTGTAGTTCATCCGTGGAGAGTAGCGGCAGATGTTATGTGTACGAGTGTGAGGCATGATGTCCCAACCTGCTAGATGTAAACGAGTAGCCTGCTCCCAGTTGATGTAATCTCCACTAGTCATCCGGTCCGTAATCACAAATAGCGTGGCAACAAACCCGTATTTTTGTAAAATGGGAAATGCATGATAATTAAGCTTCCACTATGGATAGATAATCAAGCTTCTAGTAAATCCTGACTTACTCGGGCAATTCCGCGATAAGAATAAGCTAACATAGGTACACCGTGTCCGATGCTAATATCATATTCTTCGCACGCTTCTTTGAAGGAATTCATATCATCCTCTGTATAATTCATCAGGGCAGTTCCGTCACCGATTCCTATACATAACAGATAGGTATTACCAACAAGTGAACGACATTCTATAACATAATGATCAGATCGGGTACGACCTTCATTCGTAAAAATGCTAATCTTAGCTTGATTAACAAACTGATCATCAGGTGACATCATCCCTGCTGCTTCCTCTGCTAGTAATGCACTTGATATAACCTCTCCTAGCCCATCCTTTACAAGCAATTCGGCTTCTTCAAATGTATTGATTTTGTTCATTGTTATAACTCCTTTAATATCTAAAATGAAATAATGCTATTGTTAAAAATGATTCCTTATCACAATATTTATCATATCAGCAATCATCCTCACGGCAACTGTAAATATTCTTTTCAGCATCTGGGTAAACCAAAAGCTCCTATCTCTTTGGCCTAATAGACCAGATAGGAGCCTTATACTATAAGCAGCTTATGGAAAAACGCTATGCGGGAGAATTTTTAGCCAAATCTCAGTTTCTTTATCCTTTTTGCTGTAGTCATGATAATTAGTCGCTTCAAGGACATCTCTATAATACCAATGTTCTGGCTTATTATCTGGCCACTGCATCGCATCTTTATGAATGTCTTTGGTCTGGACCTGTCGATCTAATACGCGATTGATTAAGGTCATGGCTTCAGCACGTGTGATGTATTGATCTGGTCTAAAGGTCTTATCCGCATACCCCTTTATCCAGCCTTTGTTCGTAGAGGATGCGATGTACTTCTCTGCCCAATGTCCACTGATATCCGTGAAAAGGTCATTCGTTCTTTCATCCAATTTATCGAATTTTGAGGCAATTGTTGCAAACTCAGCTCTTGTAATTGGCCGACCCGGTGCAAATGTCCCATCTGGATAACCACTTATTACTTTTGCTTTACTCATGGTAGCAATGTTTTTGTTAGACCATCGATCACTCGTCACATCCGGGAAAGAATGCGTGCTAGTAATATAATCTTTGCGGCTGTTTGCTTCCATTAATCGGTAAAAAACAGCGGCTACCTCTTCACGACTGATATTATTCTCTGGCTTCACCATTCCATCTGGATAACCAACGATATAGTCGAAGTGACGATCATATTCTAATTTAGGTGGCTGTACAACAGGAGGCTTTGGTGTTGGTTTCGGTGTTGGAGTTGGTGTAGGAATAGGTGGTGTGTAGGGTTCTGGATCTGGTTTGGGCGTTGGTGTTGGTGTTGGTGTTGAAATTGGCTTAATAATAATTGTAATCGTCGATAAATATTCATCGCCACCTTCACCAGTACTGACTAAGACTGTGAATGTATCCGTACCTACATAATTCGCTTCTGGCGTATATGTCCAGATTCCATCCATATCCACTATTGCTGTTCCGTGGCTAGGGTTGCTTTTAAGGTCGAAATGTAACCAATCCATTTCCAAATCTACTGCTACGGGACCTCCAGATACATCCGTATTTGGCATCGTTACTTTAGTTTCATTGATTATTTTAGGCGGCAAGTTAACGGGATACTCAAATGGTTCAATAACATGAATCGTTCTAACAATTGTTTGGGGCCCTCTAGTCGTATTAACAATTATTGTAAAGCTATCTTCACCCGTAAAGCCTGGTTTTACTTCATATTCAAACATAGGGAGCTTGTAATAATCTAATAGTGTTCCTATCTTTGGCCCATCTACTGGTCCGAAACTAAAATCACCTTGATCAGGATTATCAAATCGTATTGTACCTAGAACGATCCCCCCTGATTGCACTACGTCAACGTTCCGTATTTTGGCATACAGTGCATTTACAAAATAGAGGCTCTCACTCGAATCAATTGTGATACTTTCCTCACTAGTAACTGGAGTTACAATATTATAGCCTGTCACTGTGCTAAACTTAACTGTATAGTTGCCATCTGCTACATTATGAAAGAAGAATTTTCCGTCCTCATAGGTTTTCGTGCTTGCTACTTCCATACCTCCATTCAAAAGCTTTACAGTTACACTTTGCTCAGTTGGGTAGCCTACATCATCAGCATTACCTGTATCATTACCTTTTACATAACCTATAATCGTAGCTTTCCCTGGCGAAACAGCCGCATAGCTTGGAGTAACCATAAGCATAGGAGCCATGAATCCAACTACAAGTGATACCATACATAACCATGACCATACTTTAGTCATCCGTCGTTTCATTTAAGATTACACCTCTATCATTCTGATATTTGACTTTATTATGACTGACCTACAATACTTTGATTTATCAACATTAAGAGTACCATCTTGCTTTTGCGCATTCTATTATCCGAAAGTAGCAAAATAGTCGAAGTTGGGTATACTTTTTTTGATAATGATCCTACCCGAGATAAGTCGTATTAGAGCAAGTGTTAATGGGGAAATTATAGGAATTACCTACCGGAGGCCTAAACATATAATGAAACAGAAATTAAATACGATCTTCGAAATTATGCTTTATGTCATTTGTGGTATATGCCTGATTTATTTCACTATTCGAGGGGTGTATAGCAAGAGCTTTCAAGCTGGCTTGATTATTGCCGTCTTACTCCTCTTTCGAGGCTTAATTAAATGGACCAAAAGTGACTTACCGTCTGCACTTCGATTCTCGGTGCTATTGTTTATTGCGATCACGATGCTCATTGCCAACCTGTTTAATATGTATGCTGTGATACCCTTCTTAGATAAATGGGAGCATCTCCTCTCGGGCGTCATTCTCTGCTTTGCTGGCGTGTATCTCATAAAGTCCATGATGCAAAGAAAAGGTGTCACGGATTTACCTGCTTCGATTATCATCTGGTTTGCTCTCTACTTTTCAGTTGCAATGGCAGGCTGCTGGGAAATTTATGAGTTTACTACAGATCACATATTCGGACTTGCTTCTCAGAATGGTAGCCTAAATGACACGATGATTGATATCATTTGTGGAACGATCGGTGCAATTGGTGCTGTCTTATATTTGGCTTATAAATCAAAAAAACATCCTTTATGAATAGACAGAAGAGAAACCACATGCATATGCATGTGGTTTGCCTGTTTAAGTGGTTTTAGTTTGTCGCATAGGGTTTATTTACTTCAATTGCTTTTCAATAATCATTACAGCTTGATCTGCAGGAATAACGAGTTCTGTTGATTCGAGCATGTCCTTTAATCGCACTTGACCAAGCTTCGTCTCTTCCTCCCCCATCAGTAGCACATAACGAATTCCTTTGGCCGCAGCGGAAGCGAGTGATTTCTTTAACTTGCGCTTACTACCATCTACTCGTGTCCGTATCCCTGCTTTTCGAAAAGCAGATGCAACTTGAAGTGCTGCTAGTAGGGTGTCATCTCCAATAGGTAATACGAGGACTACCTGTTCAGATGGATTCACTTGTCGTAATTTGAGAATTTCCAAGATCGATTCAATTCCAAATGATAATCCGATTGCTGGGTAATTCATATCTTCCCTGTCTACGAGCTTGCCGATAATGGAATCATAACGTCCACCACCACCCAGACTTGAGCCAAATGCTCCTGTTTTATCAAAAATTTCATACACTGTTCCTGTATAGAAAGATAAGCCGCGGGAGAGGAATGGATCAAATATACAGGTGTTATTTAAGCCTGTTTCAGTTAGCATCATTTGTAAAGTTCTAACTTCTTTCGCTCCTACACTATTCGAAAGTTCGTATTTCTCAATAAGCAGCTCCTCGTTCGCGTTATCCAATTGAATGAGCTCTAAGACAGAGTTGGTCAGATCTGAGGATAAGCCTTTGTCAAGCAACTCACTTTCGATCCCTGTCACGCCGATCTTAGCTACCTTATCTAAGGTAAGCATGACAGATAAGCTTAAATCTAAAGAAACACCGACACTTAGTAGTAAATCCTGGAGAAAACGTCTGTTATTCCACCGTATGACAATATCGATCCCTAGCCGGTTAAAGGCATCGACCGCAAGCTGCATAAGCTCCACTTCTGCTTGGGGCCCCTCTATTCCGACGACATCAGCATCACATTGAACAAACTCACGTAATCTACCTCGCTTTACGGGCCCATCACGGAATACTTTGCCCATTTCATATCGCTTAAAAGGTAATGGGAGACTTGGATTCATGGCCACGACTTTGGCGAATGGAATCGTAAGATCGTAACGAAGTGCCAGCCTTCTGTCCCCTTGGTCACTGAGCTCATACATTTCCTTGAGAATTTCATCACCACCGGCATATTTAGAAGCTAGCAGTGACTGCTCATTTAACATAGGTGTTTCCATGGAATCAAAATCATAGATTGTAAATAATTGCTCAAGCTCCCTCTGAACCTTCTGTCTTAGCGCTTGCTCCGTCCCCCAATAATCGAATGTTCCCTTTACATTTTGCATGCGAACCATACCTTTCGTTCCTTATTTTATTTGGCTAAAATAAAAAACGCGCAGGACCTCATGGTCCCGCGCGTGGTATGCCGCAGGGAGGTTAGCGCGAATTGCGTTAGCCCGCCCTGTCAAATGTACAGGTGTGCTAACGCTCTTTGTGATGATGAAGTTGTACGAACAGAAGCTTAATCATATAAGTTCGTCTCCTTCGGCAATCAATTAAAGGTAATTATAGCCAATGATATTATGAAATGCAATAGATACCCTTTCTACACCACTGGTTTTAACTCAAGGTACAGCACTTCTTGCAGATGACTAGCTAAAGCAATCAAGTGATTCCCAATATACACGCCTAATTCGCTTTGTACTTCTTGCGCTGCAGGTACCATTGATAATTGTGCGACGATAACGAGCTTGTCAGGATTATCAACTGCGATCTGCCGAAGACCACTAGACACTAATGCTATGTACTCCTCTTTACGACCAGCCATTATGAGTTCAAAACTGTTCTCTATCACCTTAGTTTCTACTTGAATCTCTTTTTCGTTACGAAGGGCATATTTGTTTAACTGGTCCATAGTACCTTTAACCGTATTCGGATTTGTGAATACAAAGATCTTAGGCTGATCGGTCTCACATACTTTTTGGAATAGAGGGCTATCAATTCTAATAATTGGAACTGGGTATAGATGCTCTTCTTTTAGTGCAGCAGTAAAGAACGTGCATGTAATTAATATCGCATCTACGTGGCTCCTCACAATCCAATCCAGTGATTCATGTACTTTCTTATGAATGGTTTCTTGACTGAAATCTACATCGATTTTCATTCGGTCAAGGCCAGGATCTACATAATGGATCAATTCCACATCATACAAGGCTAAAGCTCTTTCAATATGCTCGATATTCGAGTAATGGGCATGAAAACATCCGATTTTCAACAAAACATAACCTCCAGAAATCAGCTGATTTTATGTGATTTCAACTGTTCTTCAATTCATTAGCCATTGCTGCAAGCTTATTCACTGTTCTCCAATTACGTACAGTCGCTGGAATACCTAGCTTATGTAAATTCGTAAATAACTTCGAATTTTTCACACCTTGCCTTATGAGTAAATACATATCCTTACCTTGAATATGTAATTCTTCCTTATCGCTGCTAGATTTCATTAATAGATTGATTTTCTCTTCAGAAGGAGCTTTGGATAAAAAGGAAACATGCACACCCTCGCCCTCTGTCAATGTATCTTCACGAAATGGACAGTTCTTAATGACTCGGTTAAGCTCCTCTGAAGTCCTGATGATAACGCTAATTGAGAATCCAAATTCCAATTTGATCTCTTCTTCAATTTTCTGCTGCAAGTCTTTAGCGCCTTCTACTGACTCGAATATGATGTTACCACTCTGAATATAAGTCTTCACCCGGCTTACTCCGATGGATTCCATCATAGACTTCAGTTCACTCATTTTGATCATATGATTTCCACCCACGTTAATGCCACGCAGCAATGCAATGTAAATGTTCATAGGTATACCTCATTTCAGTTCGTTTCGTCATTAAAGAATTGCTTTTCGAATCAGATAATTTACAGGAAATCAATGATGATACCGCCGACCGCACCAGCTACAACAACAGTCCATGGAGGAAGTTTCCAGAATATGAGCATCAGAATCAGAATCGTTAGAAGAGCAAAGTCAGCTGTACTTAGAATAGAGGTCGTCCATAATGGATTATAAAGTGAAGCTAACAGGATACCAACAACCGCTGCGTTGATCCCCATAAGCGCGCCTTGCATATGAATATTTCTTCGCATGGAATTCCAGAACGGAAGTGTGCCTACGATTAATAGAAAGGCTGGTAGGAAAACAGCCATTGTAGCGATTAACGCTCCTGTAACCCCACTCATCATCGCTCCTAAATAACTAGCAAAAGTAAATAATGGGCCCGGCACTGCTTGAGTAATTCCGTATCCAGATAAGAAATCTGCATGAGACATTAACCCCGTCTGAACGACTTCTCTTTCGAGTAATGGAAGTACAACATGTCCTCCCCCAAACACTAATGATCCTGCCCGATAAAAACTGTCAAACATAACAACCCAGCTACTGGTAGTAAATTGCCGAAGCAAAGGTAATCCAATCAAGAGAACACCAAACGTGATTAAGCATATCACTGCAAATCTCCGACTGATCACAACATTTAGATCAGGAGCTTTAGGTAATATAGTTCGCCTGTATAAAATAAGTCCTATCAATCCAGCCAAAGCAATCAGCAGAATTTGACTGAAAGCTGTTTGCCACAATAGTGCAATAGAAGCTGTGATAACCGCAATTGTAGCTCTTTGGGGATCAGGCGTTAATTTGACTCCCATACTTAGAATAGCCTGAGAGACAACTGCGACTGCAACGATCTTAAGACCATGAATCCACCCTGCTCCATGTATATCAAATCCCTGCATAAGGAAAGCGAACAGGACAAGGAACAAGATGGATGGCAATGTAAAACCAATCCATGCAGTCAAACCGCCTAGAATACCTGCACGCATAACACCTATTCCAATACCGACCTGACTACTGGCAGGACCAGGTAGAAACTGACATAGAGCAACCAAATCTGCATAGCTTCGTTCATCCATCCATTTGCGACGAAGGATATATTCATTGTGAAAATAACCAAGATGAGCGACCGGACCCCCGAATGAAGTTAAACCAAGCTTAGTGGATACAACTAATACTTCCAGTAGAGCACTAATTTTACTTCGCTGCTCATGTTCAGGGCTGTTTTGATTTAGTTCCACCCACTTACATCCTCCTGTTATTAAATCAACTTAACTCAATGATTCTCATATATAGAATTATTCTACTATTTTCAGAAAATAAAATATATGTCTAAATTTCTAACGGCTATTATTAGATGATGCATGATCAGACTTCTAACATATTAAACTTCGCACTCTTTCAACTGACAAAGTTAATAGCTCTAAGTCATCAGTCATTCTCATGTCCTTTTCGTATAACTCATGTAGCGCTTCAATATCCTTCAATAGATGTCCAGTTAGAATACATACAGCTGTTTCATCCTTTTCTATGAATCCCTCTGCTCGTAATTTCTTGAGACCAGCAAGAGTTGCCGCAGAAGCGGGTTCACAGCCAATACCGTTACGATCTATGATTCGTTTAGCAAACATAATCTCTTCATCACTAACCGCAACCGTCGTACCATGTGTAAGCTGAATGGCTCTCGATGCTTTTCTCCAGCTTGGCGGATTTCCAATATTCATTGCACTAGCCCGCGTATAAGGGTTTGCTTCCGGTATTAGCCTACTCTCTTGTCTTTGTACCATGCGATGGAACGGGCTCGCTCCTTCTGCTTGCACGAGTGCGATTCGAGGTAGCTTGTCAATCATCCCTAGTGTCCATAACTCTTCTAGACCCTTGCCAAGTGCTGACACATTACTTAAAGCACCGCCAGGAATTGCAATCCAATCCGGCATCTGCCAATTAAGTTGCTGAGCGAGTTCAAATACAATGCTTTTTTGTCCTTCGATCCGGTAGGGATTCAGAGAGTTGCATACGTATAAATCTAAGTCGTCTGCCCATTGTTCTAGAAAACGAATGCCATCATCATATGTCCCTGTGAATCTCAGTATTTGGGCCCCGTATGCAGCGGTTTGGCTGATTTTGGCTGGAGAAATATTGTGTGCTGGTGCGAATACGAATGATGTGAGACCACACCATGCTGCGTAAAGAGCAAGCGATGCCGAGGTGTTACCTGTAGAGGAGCAAGCAAACATCTGCTTTCCTAAAGATAATCCATGCGATACGACGACTACCATCCCATTATCCTTGAACGAACCGCTCGGATTTTCACTTTGCGCTTTTAGCTGAATTGCCTTTAGTCCCGCATACGCTGCACTTGTCTTCGATTCATATAACCCGGTGTTCCCTTCACCTCTAGTGATTAGTGAAAATTCAGGTAATTCTGGAGCAATTAACTCGTGATATCTCCAAACGCCACTCGCGTGAATAGTCCCTCGTTCCATTAATCTGCGATCGAACAAATGCTTTAGTTGATCACCATCTAGCTTACTTAAATCTCGTTTAATCTCGAGTACACCTCCGCATGTACAACGGATTGGCCAGCCTTCATTCACTTCCACTCCACATTCAATACAACGTAATACATGATGTACTTGTTCTTTCATTTGAATGCCCCCTTCAATTTAGTTCCTCCTTCTACATTAACCTATAGAAAATAATAAAAATAATATATATAATATTGATATACATAAACTAAATTTATATATTGAGGGGTACTATGAATCTACATGGTTTACGCATATTTCATACCATTGCCGTTATGGGTGGTGTATCAAGAGCCTCTGAGCAGTTAAACATTAGCCAGCCTGCTGTTACGATGCAGCTTCGCAAGTTCGAGAAGGAACTAGGCTTGCCCCTCACTCGTACGAACGGCAGAGGAATCGCCTTAACAGAATTCGGATTATGGTTAGCTACGCAAGCAGATCGACTCTTTGCTCTTGAAGCTGACATTGATAAGCAATGTATCGCATATCAGAGTGGTTCAATAGGCAATTTGACATTAGCTGCTACTTATTTGCCAGCCAATTACTTATTGCCTTCATGGCTCGTTGAATATCGTCTTACCTATCCAGACGTCTATGTTAGCATGTCTTCAAGCAATAAACAGACAGCACTCGATAAGCTTCTGCGGTATGAGGCTGACATTACCTTTATTGGCGGTCATCATGACACCTTCCCAGATGGGTTGATTTCCACAATCGTACAAGAAGATGAGCTTTGGTTTGTTGCACGTCCTGATCATCCCTATGCAAGCCGTACTATTTCCTATGATGAGCTAGTTCAATGTCCATTCATCTTCAGAGAACCAGGCAGTTATACAAGAGATGCCTTATTAACTCTATGTAGAACAGCAGGTGTTCTACCTCCACCACCTGCACTTCTGGTAAATGGTCCACAAGAAGCACTTCGTGCAGTTCTTGCAGGACTAGGGATAACACTCGCTTCTTCTATAGAAGTCAGGGAATATATCTATAATAGAACATTAGTGCAACTTCAGGTTGAAGGTCCACAAGCAACAAATGTCATTTCTTGTTGCATTCGTTCTGGTGATCCTCTTCCTCCACAAGCCAAAGCATTCCTTAGTCTATTAGAATTAGATTTGTAATAATCTTCTAATTTCAATACCTTTTGGTTCTGTTACGAATACAATATAATAGGAAGATTGTTTATAGAATTCTAAGTGGAGGTAATTGTGATGAAGCGTATAGCAGTATTTTGCGGATCTAGCAGCGGAGCATCAAGCTCTTATACAGAAGGAGCCATACAATTAGGGAAAGAATTAGTAAAACGTGGAATTACGCTTGTATACGGTGGAGCTAGTGTTGGTATTATGGGTGCAGTAGCGAATACAGTGTTACAGGAAGGTGGGCATGTTATTGGTGTCATGCCTCAACTATTAATTGATAGAGAAATCGCCCATACAAATTTATCTGAGATGTTCGTTGTTAACACCATGCATGAACGTAAAGCCAAAATGGCTGAGCTAGCTGATGGTTTTATTGCGCTACCTGGTGGTCCAGGAACTATGGAGGAATTCTTCGAGGTCTTTACATGGGCTCAAATTGGCTTGCATCAGAAACCAATGGGATTATTTAATATTAATCATTATTATGATCCACTAATCTCCTTATTCGATCATATGGCCAAAGAGCATTTCTTACATCCTAAGTATCAGTCTTTGGCAATTGTAGATACAGATGCTGAAAATCTTCTGCATCAGTTTGATAACTATGTACCTCCTACTGTCAAAAGCTACACGAAATGATTCATTTCATATACAGAATAAACAAAGCCCGAATCCACAAGTGGACCGGGCTTTCATATTTACACTCAGTTGGAATAGCTCCCCTTCAGAGTGGTTTGTTCAATGATATGACCTTCCATCGCTTTATAAAGCTCATTCATATAGAAACCAGGTTGAAGCTTTAGCTCGGTATCTAGCGCATAGACATGTAGCTCATAGGTGTGTGGAGCATCTGGTGGAGCCATGCCACCATACACACTTGCTTCCATGCGATCTAATCCGCCGAGTTTACCAGACCAGCTATTAGTCCCTTGTACAAAATCTGTCTCCGTTATACTTTCATTTTCTTGAAGCTCACACTTGGTAATATTAGCGGCAGTCCAGTGAATCCATGAGAATCCACTAACAGGAACAGCGTCCTTATCTTCTAATACAATAGCGAACGAAACGGTGTCTTTGTGGGAATTTCTTATTTTGAAAGGCAAAGAATAGGTTGGCATTCCACCAGGACTAAACTGGGTTCCTCGTTTCCCGTACTTATCTGCTATTACTCCTTTGACAATTCCGGTACTCGTTACTCTCATGATATTTTCCTCCAATAAAAACTCATTTTTTGGTTCTTAGTAAAAGGATATGCAGTGTGACACTAATTCCTACTATTACTAGTATTCCAATAACCAGAGCTTTACTAATGATGATCATTGAAGCTATGAGCCCTACCCAAAGGAACGTAATTGCTCTAATTTTAACATGATAAGGAACACCTGTCTTGTACCTATAATTCTCGATATAACTACCAAAGTATTTATTCTTTAGCAGCATGCTCTCAAACTTCTTATTACTTACGGAAAAACAAATAGCTGCTACAATGACAAACGGAGTGGTAGGTAAAATCGGTAGGATAATACCTACTACTCCAAATGCCAGAAATACAAACCCAATAAAAGTAAGGAAATAATTTCTCACTCTCAATTAATATCGTTACCTGTACTTGTTATTAGAATCTTGTTATCACTCACAATTAACCACCCTAACAGAAATAACAATTAGAATCATTCTCATTCTATTCAAGAATTATCATAACTTATTTGTGACGAGCAAAAATATGATCAATATCACAAAAAAACCGACCGAACAACTATATACCCGATTCCGATTGGTCTCTTTTTCGTTTAATCGATCGTATTATACATTTGTCACATCTACAAAGAAATCAATTTGAGCAACGACATCCTCGATCGTAATTTGACGAAGGTGCTGAATGGTTTGAAGCTCTGCATCTGTCATGATGCTCTCTAACACTTGATCTAGTTGTTTACATACTTCTCCATTACAATCAATGTCTTGTTCTACTTCCTTACATCCTGTCTTTACTGCAAGATAGACGTCTGCCAAAGTAATGAGGTGTGCCGCTTTGCCAAGAGCATAACCACCATCCCGTCCTTCCTTCGCTTCTACAAGTCCAGCTTGCGTCAGTGATTGCATGACTCTTCTTAAGAAGGTCGCATGTGAATTGACTTGGCTAGCGATTGTTGTGCTGGATAACTTCTCTTCACTTTGTGTTAACCAAACAAGCGCATGCACAGCAATTCTTAAACGAGCTGGACCAATGGCTAGCCCGCGGTTTGATGTACTCATGTTACGTCCCTCCATTATTATCTGCAACATTCATAAGCACATTACAGACCTTTTTGAGCAAATCAACGAATCGGATCTATTATTCCACTATCGATAAGCTTATCCAATAAGTGATCTTGAACATTCTCATAGTCTCGGCTGATTGGTTTAGAGATCAGATCAACCAACACGCCATTACTAAATATGGAATGATGATTGAAACAACCTTCATCATGTAATAATAAGGGTAAATATTTGGGTAAATGTGATGCTACTCCAACATTCATTGGGTGTAAAATCCAGTTAACATCCTTCCAGTCCAATATGCCCTCTGTAGTTTTAACAGGAGTCTCATAGATTGAATCACTATCAAGCTTCGCTAGATATAAATACATTCCACCTAAAGATTTCTTATTCTGATCCGACTGCCAAGTGACGAATCCTTTAAAAGTAAAGTTATTAGGTACTAGGCCTGTCTCTTCCAAGACTTCACGCTTCACTGAAGCTAGTGGAGTTTCATTAGGCTCTAACTTTCCCCCCACTCCATTCCATGCACCCATCCATGAAGGCTTGTCTCTATTAAGCAATAAGATCTGTTCGTTCCTTTGGATAAAACAAATATTATATTTCATTCTAATTTCCCTCTGAACTTACGTTCATTGTTCGATAAATTTCTAATGCCTTCTCCATTTTATGAATATAATGATGATCATTACTTGAGCATAGAAATTTCGGATGAGATCCTCCATCAGAATTCAGCATATCCATGTCACTCAATATTTGCGAAAGTCTATGTATCGTCCCAACACTTCCATCAACAATACGGATATGAGCCGGCAATAGATTGCGTAAAATGTTTTTGTAAAATGGATAATGTGTACAACCTAGTACAACCGTGCCATATAAGCTCAGATCCATACCTGCCAGCTTCCTGTTAAAATAATCCGCGATAACATTATGATCAAAGTTTAAGCTCTCACAAAACTCGACAAGCTCCGGTAAAGGAATTGAATCAACAATCGAATGATCATCTATTCGTGAGACTAATTCGGTGTACTTGGATTGTTTTAATGTTAATTGTGTTGCAAAAACCAGTACTCGCTTCCCCGTTCTACGATTCATTTCTACTGCTGGTTTAACCGCTGGTTCCATGCCTATGATCGGGAAATCATACGTACTTCTTAACTCTGTAACTGCTATACTCGTTGCAGTATTACAAGCTATTACAAGCGCCTTAATTTCTTCCTTCACCATTTGATCTACCGATTGTTTAACAAATTCCTTAACTTCTTCCTTAGACTTCGTCCCATAAGGCACATGCAATGTATCTGCATAATACACGAAATTTTCTTTAGGTAACTGCTTCATCGCTTCATATAATACAGTAATTCCACCAATTCCTGAATCAAAAAAACCTATCTTCATTTCATTCACCTTGTGTCATGTTTTTTAATACTTCTAGTATTTTAACACGACTCTACATCTGATATAAAAGTTAAATTAATCTGACTTTTTCTTTCCTGAACCAAACCCAATTGCATAAGTATCCCAAGGCACGACTTCATTTAAATTTATCTACCTTTTTCATTACCACGTTTAAAATTGCCAGTAACCTTAGCCATAATTAATTGTGCTTCTTTAAAATCCGCCATTTGAATTCTGCTCAGAAATTTCTCGCTAGCTTTGCCCGTGAGGATCATGACTTGTTTACCTTGCCAATAAATAAAAATCTTATTATCTTTTTTCAATTTATAGGAGAATACCTCTTCATCAAAACGATTTCGTTTATCAATATTGCTCATGCAAATCACTCCATCTCATTTTAGGAAATCATCCTTTCTGATTCTTTCTTATTCGGTAAATCCATGGCATTTCCTGTTCAAGTAAGTCATATCTTTTCTTATCACTCCCTAATCAAGACACTAGTTCCTACCATCTTTTTACAATATTTAGTGACTATAGTGATTCTATTCTTACTATCCCTCATAAACACATGTAAAGCAGAGCATATCAATGAAAACATAGGAGTTGGAACCTTTAATGCGTTTAATTGTGCTGCTACCGTCTAATATGTTGGAAGCAGTCATTTGATTAATTCTCTCATAGTTCGTAAAATAAGTTCATATGAACCTAAATTAAAATTGTAAAGGGATGAGACACAGTTATATGGGTATAGGATTTAATCTGTTTATGGTTGCAGTACTGATTATTTTGACAGCTTTCTTCGTTGCGACGGAATTCGCTATCATCAAAATACGTTCAAGCCGAGTCGATCAGATGGTTTTGGAAGGACGTAAGAATGCATTAGCCGTTCAGCAGGTCACAAGCAACTTGGATGGATATTTGTCAGCTTGTCAGTTAGGTATAACCATTACAGCATTAGGACTTGGTTGGCTCGGTGAACCTACCGTTGAAGCCTTGTTACTACCTGTATTTGATGTTTTAAACATTAATAATGAAGTAAGTAGCATTCTATCTTTTATTATCGCTTTCATGTCAGTAACATTCCTTCACGTTGTTATTGGTGAACTTGCGCCGAAATCAGTGGCGATTCAAAAAGCTGAAGCAATTAGTTTAGCAACAGCTAAACCGATTATATACTTTTACAAAATCATGTATCCCTTCATCTGGGTCTTGAACGGTTCAGCTAACATGCTAGTTAAGCTGTTCGGATTTAAGCCAGCCAAAGAACACGAAGAAGCCCATTCTCAAGAAGAGATCCAGATTATTTTGTCAGAAAGCTATCAAAGTGGAAAAATCAACAATGCGGAGTACGGCTATGTGAATCGAATTTTCGCTTTTGATGAGATGTTGGCAAAAGAAATCATGGTACCTCGAATGGATATGGTTTGTTTATATACAAATAATACACTGCAAGAAAACATGGCAATTATTCGTAAAGAACAATATACACGTTTCCCGGTCGCAATGAATAGTAAGGATAACATTATCGGGATGATTAACACGAAACAACTTTTCTTAGAGTATGACGCAAATGTTGATGTTGATTTTAAACAATTGATCCATCCTCTATTGACAGTTCCAGAGGTAATTCCAGTTAAAGCATTATTGAAACGTATGCAACTAGAACAGGTGCATATTGCATTACTGATCGATGAATACGGCGGTACATCAGGTATCATTACGATTGAGGATATACTAGAAGAAATCGTTGGTGAGATTCGAGATGAGTTTGATGCTGATGAGCGCAAAGATATTGAGAAGCTATCAGATAACAGTTATCTAATAGATGGTAAAGTGTCCTTGCATGAATTTTGTGATTTGACAGGTCTTGATTTAGATGATGAAGAAGTAGATACATTTGGTGGTTGGGTATTTACTAAGGTACAGGAGCCTAAACTAGGTGTTTCGCTTCAATACGAGCATATTAGTATGATTATACGAGATACGAGTAAAAATCGTATTCGTAAGGTTGAAGTGACATTGGAGAACGTAGAGTCTACACCAGAAGTTGAAGATAACTATATAACCGCAAATCAATATAGCTAACAACATGCCTTAGTTCGGGATTTATCGAACTGAGGCTTTTTTAATGATTTAGACACCGTCCAATCCATGATATTCATCCTTGCATACAATGTGGTAGCCCAAGTTAAAAGGAGTGAAATCGAATGGTATTTATGCCACCTTTTGGACCACCACCCGGACCATCACCTGGATCACCTTTTGGTCCGCCTTTAGGGCCTCCTCAAGGACCGCCTCAAGGGCAAGGACAACAGGGTCCATCTTCACCACCTCCACAAATAACACCACAGAAACCTGCTGCCTCTGCATTTGCAGTTGACCCTGGTGCGATAGCCAGATGCTTATTCCGTAACACCTATATCTGGCTCTCAAATGGTCAACAATTCTGGTATTACCCTATTTTTGTTGGACGCACATCAATAGCTGGGTATAGATGGAACGGCAGATTCTGGATGTATTCTGGATTTGATTTAAGACTTATAGAATCATTCACTTGTTTTTAATAATGAAACCAGCCGAGTCTCCTCCACTCGGCTGGTTCACATTTTCTATATTCCTTCAACTATTCTTTTGCTTCGTAAGGATGCTTGTCTAAGCAATTCTTCTTCATTGATCGTGGTCAACTGTCGATTTTTCATCAGCACTTTACCGTTCACGATGGTCGTATCTACATCTGCACCATTCACGCTGTAAGCAAGCAGAGATTCGATATTGTGTACAGGCTGTAGATGTGGTTTATTCATATCTATAAGAATGATGTCTGCTTTCTTGCCTACTGTGATTGTACCTGTTTCGTGATCTATTCTCAGTAATTTGGCATTTTCGATCGTAGCCATTCGCAATGCCTCTCTTGCTGGAAGAACAGTCGGATCACCATAATCTAATTTTTGTAGCCAGGTTGCTGCTTTAATTTCTTCAAACATATCCTGAGTGGTTGCACTACCTGCCCCATCTGTACCTAGTCCAACAGTAATCCCTACCTTCTTCATTTCCATTATGGGTGCAATTCCACAGCCTAGCTTGAGGTTACTCACGGGATTATGACTAACTCCCCCTTTCATCCCTCGCAGCAATCCAATATCACGACGGTTCAGATGAACACCATGCGCTAGAAGAACATGAACTTGTTCAAACAGACCTAGGTTATATAAATATTGAGTCGGTGTTTGATTATATTTATCTCTAATTTTGATTTCTTCTTCTTTGGTTTCTGCCAAATGGATATGAATCGGCAAGTTCCGCTCTATCGCGAGCTGAATGATTTCCCTTAATGGTTCAGGTGGACATGTATAAGGCGCATGAGGTCCGAACATGGTTGTAATCCTGCCATCTGCTTTCCCATGCCAACGATCGATGAGATCCATTGCTTCTGACAATCTTACTCCCCCATCATCATCAACAAATACTAACCCTCTGGTTAATGATGCGCGCATGCCAACTTCTTCAACAGCTGAAGCAATGACATTCATATGAATATACATATCGGCGAATGTCGTCGTCCCGGATTTAATCATTTCAGCCATGGAAAGCTGTGATCCATAGTAGATATCCTCGGGTGTCATTCTTATTTCAGCAGGAATCATTTTCTTCTCTAGCCAGTCCATTAGCTTCAGATCATCACTAAACCCTCTCAACAAACTCATGGGTGTATGCTGATGCGCATTGATCAACCCAGGCATAGCCACCATCCCTCGTCCATCTATAACTTCATCCACCTGTTCGATCTGTTCATTGATTTTGCTTTCAATACGAGTAATTTGATCTCCTTCTATTAAAATATCTCCTTCAAACGGTTGTTCATTTTCATTCATCGTTACAATTATGACATTGTGAATTAGTGTTCTCATTATAGAAAAACCTCCTCCATATCCTTATATGAAGAAGGTTAAACCATTCCGTTAAGTGAAGGTCAAGAGGTGATATCACACTGGATAAACGGAATAGAAGGTTAAGGATTCATCTTTTACTTGTGGAACCAGCGTTGGTATTCGCATACTCCTAATAGGAAGCTTTGGTAGGAACTGCATACACAATATGGAGGAGTTCGTTAATTTGCTGTACTTTGGTGATATATCCTTGTTCATCAAACCAATGGATAAGCTTCGATCGATCTCCATAGTATTCATCCTCAATCAGGGTCATGACCTTCTGTTTGCCTTCTTGTTCTAGCAAATTGAGGTATGCTACTCGTTTGTCTTCGTCTTCAAACATCAGATCAACGATGCAAATTCGACCATGAGGTTTGAGTACTCGGCGTATTTCCTCAAGTGCAAGCAGCTTCTGATCATCACTTAGATGATGCATCGCATAGCTCGTTACTGCAAACTCAAAGCTATGGTCAAGATACGGGATGGCAAGAAAGTTACCCAATTTTGTTTCGAACATCGGGAATTTACGTTGGCATTGCTTCAGCATCTCGATCGACTGATCAATTCCACACATCTCAATCTCTTGCTCTAGAAACAGAGCTGCTAAATTACCAGTACCCGTGCCAATATCTAGTCCCTTCTCGCCTTTATGCGGATTGATCCAATTGAGAATTTTTTGTAAGGCGACCGAATAGCTTGGATGGGTATTAAATTCCTGATCGTTCGTATGGTTATGAACAAGCTCATCATGAAACTCTGCTTGTTTGTCGAAATTCCAATGGTCACGCCAATTCATGCGAAGATCTCTTAGCCTTTTGCGAGCATTCGTTAATTCAAATATTTCTTCCCATGCGATCGCTTGTGTTTGCTTAACGTGATTAATGATTCGATCAGTAGTTTCAATGTTATGCTTTAATTCCACAAATTGAGAGAACATTATTGATCGTTGCAATTCAAGCGCATACAGGAAGTGATCCTGCTCACCTTTACCCAGTTCAATTAATAGGGTTTTAATTTCCTCAATGGACATCCCTACTTCTCTTAGGGAAATGATTGTTTGCAGTAGCCTTGCATCGTTCTCATCAAACACCCGATATTGATTCGTGGGATGCTTACTTGGGGTAATCATCCCCTTCTCTTCATAAAAACGGATCGTACGTGGCGTTATATTCAAATGTTCTGCTAGCTCTTTAATATGCATTGTTTTCACAAAAAACTTCTCCCGTAGTGTCAGTATGTACCTATTATAAACCTTTACGTAGCGTAAAGGTAAATAAGAAGTGTTTCTCTTCCAGTCTCTATACAATTCATCTAATCCGAATTTCCCCCTTGCAGGACATGCTTGGCTATAACGATCCGCTGAATCTCATTCGTACCTTCATAAATCTGCGTTACTTTAGCATCACGCATATAGCGTTCAACCCGATTGTCCTTCTTATAGCCGTCTACACCATATAGCTGAACGGCGTCCGTAGCAATCGACATCGCTGTATCTGTAGCGAACATTTTGGCCATTGAAGCTTCCTTAGCACAAGGCAATCCGTTTCCTCTAAGCATTGCAGCGCGGTATATTAGGAGCCTAGCAGCTTGAATTTTGGCAGACATCTGCGCTAATGATAGCTGAGCTCTAAGAAATTGAGCAGAATCTCTGCTTAACCTTGCATACTGCTTAACATGTGCACTTACCGCATCGTAAGCAGCTCGAGCAATGCCTAGCCCTTGTGCAGCTATACTAATACGTCCGCCATCCAGATTATTTAAAGCAAGCTTAAAGCCTTCTCCCTCTGCTCCTAACAGCTGTGAACATGGAACAACAGCATTCTCATACCGAATTGTAGTGGTTGCAGAACCATTTAAGCCCATTTTCTTCTCTTTCAAGCCTATAGTAAAACCGGGTGTATCTTTCTCGATAATAAACGCTGATATCCCCTTAATTCCTTTGCCAAGTTCAGTCACAGCAAATGTAATATAAATATCCGCCTCTCCACCATTGGTAATGAAGATCTTAGAGCCATTTAGTATATAATGATCACCATTTTTAATCGCTCGGGTCGATATTTGAGATGCATCTGAGCCTGCTTGAGGTTCTGTCAGAGCAAACGCTCCTAATAACTGACCCGTTGCTAGTTTAACTAAATAACGTTGTTTCTGTTCATTTGACCCCTGCTTAAGAATTGGAATCGTGCCAACAGAAGTATGAACTGCCAGAATAACGCCTAGTGTCGCACTTGCATATGAGATTTCTTCAATCGTAATCATATATGAGAGAAAATCTGCACCTGAACCTCCCCATTCTGTAGGAATCGGTATGCCCATCAAGCCTTGCTCTCCCATTCTAGTAACGATCTCACGAGGAAATTGATCTTGAGCATCGATCTGAGTGGCATAGGGTATGATTTCACTGCGCGCAAAGTCTCGTACTCTGTCTCTGATCAACTGTTGATGCTGAGTGAGTTCGAAATCCACCACATCCCTCCTTAATATACATAAAATCCTCGACCTGTTTTCTTCCCTAGAAAGCCCGCCTTAACATATTTACGGAGAAGTGGGCAAGGTCTATATTTCGAGTCTCCAAGACCATCATGCAGAACTTCCATTATCGCTAGACAAGTATCCAGACCAATAAAATCAGCGAGCGCTAGTGGTCCCATTGGATGGTTCATCCCTAGCTTCATCACTTGATCAATCGCTTCAGGTTTAGCAATACCTTCATATACGCAATAAATCGCTTCGTTAATCATCGGAAGTAGAATACGATTCGAGATAAACCCAGGGAAATCATTGACCTCCACTGCTGTTTTACCTATTCTTGTGGTGAGATTCTCGATTGTTTGATAGGTCATATCACTTGTTGCTAGGCCACGAATAACTTCGACTAATGACATTACAGGTACTGGGTTCATAAAATGCATCCCAATAACAAGCTCAGGTCTTTGCGTAGCTGCTGCGATCTCTGTGATTGGAAGTGAAGAGGTATTGGTAGCAAAAATAACTTCCTTAGGTGTTATCGAATCTAATCTGCGGAATATCTCACATTTGATCTCCATATTCTCTGAAGCAGCTTCAATAACGAGCTGTATATCAGACATTTCTGTTAGAACAGTAGATGATGTAATATGCGTCAGAATGTGTTGCTTATCTTCCTCCATCATTCGACCCTTCTGAACATTCCGTGATAACAAACTAGTAATCGTCTCTATACCACGATTAACACGCTCTACACTGATGTCATTTAGGATCACTTCTATACCCGCTTGTGCTAATACTTGCGCAATTCCACTGCCCATCTGTCCTGCACCGACAACAAGTACCTTCTGGATCATCATTCTGACTCACTCCATATCAAGAGTTCTATACATTATCATGAACTTGAATTAGTATTGCATCCCCTTGTGCTGCCCCAGAGCAAATAGCTGCGATACCAAGACCACCTCCACGGCGCCTTAATTCATGGATTAAGAAACCGACAATCCGAGTTCCACTTGCTGCAAGTGGATGACCGTAGGCAATCGCACCACCATTAACATTCACCTTATTCGTATCCCAGCCTACGATTGTTTCAGAAGTTAGAATTACAGCAGCGAATGCTTCATTTACTTCAAATAGATCAATATCAGATACATGATAGCCAGTTTTCTGCAGAAGCTTCTGTATAGCAAGCCCCGGTGTAGTTGCAATGTAGGAGGCTTCTGCTCCTACTTCTGCATGCCCCAGTATCGTAGCAATCGGCTTCATGCACTCTAAATGTGCACGCTCATCCGACATAAGCACCATAGCAGCGGCACCATCGTTCACACCAGGTGCATTACCTGCAGTAATGGTCCCATCCGCGTCAAATACAGGCTGAAGCTCTGTAAGCTTCTCTAGTGAAGTATCTCTGCGGGGGACTTCATCTACGTCAACAATCGATTTCATTCCTTTATTATTGTGAGTTTCTACCGCAATAATCTCGTTCGCTAAGCGACCTGAATCAATAGCTTGAATCGCAAGTTGATGAGAACGAAGCGCCCATTCATCCTGCGCTTCGCGAGATATTCCAAATTCAGCTGCAATTCGTGAGCCTAGGACCGCCATTGGAACATCGTGAAACGCACAGCGCAGTCCGTCATAAGAGAGTAAATCAATAACTTCTGAATGCCCCATGCGTATCCCCCATCTTGCTTGTGGGAGCAAATACGAAGCATTAGACATCGATTCCATACCACCTGCAATGATGATGTCTGAGTCACCCGAACGTATGATCTGATCCGCCAAAGTAATCGCTCTCATCCCAGAAGCGCATACTTTGTTGATCGTTTCTGTCGGTGTATTCCAAGGTAATCCTGCTTTAATAGCCGCCTGTCTGGACGGTATTTGACCTGCCCCACCTTGTAACACCATTCCCATAATAACTTCATCTACTTGATCAGGAGATAAATAAGCACGCTCCAAAGCTCCACGAATGGCTATCGCCCCAAGGTCAACCGCCGTTAGCTTCGATAAAGCGCCACCAAAACGGCCGAATGGAGTTCTTGCCGTACTGACAATGACCGTTTGTCGCAATTCAAGCACTCTCCTTTACAACAAGAGTTGAAATTATACTCATGCTCGTTAATATAAAGAAATAGTAGACATATTGTTTTCAAGCTCATGCTTAATGCTTTGTAAGAACTGTCCAGCTAGGAGAACATCATGCACTCGCTGATCATAGGATAAGCACAAATTGACAATGGATCTTGCTGCGAACATATTGTTTATGATGACAGCGCGTTTAGTGATTTGCTCGATACTTAGTATGGCGGTTTGCGGGTATAGAACATTTGGTTTCGACTGAATAGAACCAATTGCACCTGTGTTCATAATCGCGAAGGAACCACCCTGTTGCTCATCAATTGTTAAAACACCTTGGCCTGCTCTTGTACCTAAATGCTGTATAGCTTGCAGAATTCCAAGTACACTTAAGTAATCCGCATCTCGTATCACTGGTACATGAAGCCGATTGTTTGCTGCAACTACTAGAGATATACACATATCTTGACGTGTAATAATCTGCCTTCCCGACCATATAGAGTTCATCTTAGGATGTTTCTTAAGGCTTGCTACAACTGCTTTTATGAAGAAAGGTAATAATCTGAGCTTCAATCCCTGCTTCAGTTCAAAATTATCTTTCACTTGATTCCGATAAGCGCTTAAATCGGTTACATCCACTTCAACCATCAACCAATTGTGAGGAGATTCATGGATTTCATGTGGTAATCCTGTTACCTGGTTACGTTGAACATGTGTAGGTGCAGCAGACTCCGACTCCTTATACTCCGAATTCTCTGCATGTTCTTCAAATTCTGCTTGTTCCGCATATTCAATTGCTGGATTATTTGATCGCTCTACTATAGGAGGCGGCGATTTAATTGCGGTAAGAACGTCTTTACGAGTAATTCGTCCATCCTTCCCTGCACCCTTCATTAGGGTAAGATCTAGGTTATGCTCCCGAGCTAAATATAGAACAGCCGGCGAATACAGATGATTACTCTGTAGCTTATCTCGAACCGGTTGTACATCAACCCTAGCTTCTTCTTCTTGGTTTGCTTCATCAATCCAACAAATAAGTCCACCAACCTGAATGGTCTGCCCTTCAGCTGCAACAAGCTGTGTTATAGTGCCAGATTGACTAGAAGGAATCTCTGCAGTCACTTTATCCGTCATTATTTCACAAAGAGGCTGATATTTCATTACTTTTGAACTCGGAGCAACTAACCACTTGAGAATCGTACCTTCTGTAACTGACTCACCTAATTGCGGCATGACGACTTGCGTTGCCATGACAATTCTCACCCCTTTCCCTTAGAACTCTGCCAATTCCCGCATAGCTTCTGTGATTGTATCTAGATTAAGCATGAAATATTTCTCGAGTGGAGGACTGTAGGGCATGGCAGGAATATCAGGTCCACACAGACGACGTACTGGAGCATCTAACTTGAATAAGCATTCTTCCGCAATAATAGCTGCAACCTCTCCTCCAAGTCCGCCTTCCTTATTATCTTCGTGAATAATAAGAACCTTGCCTGTTCTCTCAGTTGCTTGCACAATCGCTTGTTTATCAAGCGGATAAAGCGTGCACAAATCCAGTACATGTGTGCTAATTCCTTCTTTATTCAGTTGTTCCGCAGCCTGTAAGGTGAGATGAAGCATAAGACCATAAGTAATAACCGTAATGTCATCGCCTTCTCGTTTCACATCAGCTTTGCCAATCGGTAGAACATAATCCGTATCTGGTACTTCACCCTTAATGAGTCGATAACAACGCTTATGTTCGAGAAAAAGAACAGGATCATCATCCCTAATGGATGCTTTGAGCAACCCTTTGACATCATAGGGTGTTGATGGCGCCACTATCTTTAGACCAGGCACATTCGCAAAGATAGCCTCTATGCTCTGTGAATGATACAGTGCTCCATGAACTCCCCCGCCATACGGGGCACGTATAACCAGTGGACAATGCCAGGCGTTGTTGGAACGATACCGCATCTTGGCTGCTTCACTAATGATTTGATTCGTAGCAGGCATGATAAAATCTGCGAATTGCATCTCCGCAACCGGCCTCATTCCGTAAGCAGCTGCACCTATCGCAACGCCAACAATCGCTGACTCAGAGAGCGGTGCATCTATAACCCTCGCTTCCCCAAACTCCTCCATCAACCCCTTTGTTGCTCGAAATACACCTTCACGTACGCCAACGTCTTCTCCAAGTATGAACACCTTAGGATCTCGTTTCATTTCCTCCTGTAATGCTAGCGCAACAGCGTCAATATAGGACATTAATGACATGTATCATTGCCCCCTACTTAAAAGTCATCATCAGCTGAAAATCCAATAACACATCCTTACAGTGATACAGAATCCCCTCCATATACAAACTTAAGTGCACTTGCTGGTTCTGGATATGCAGCTCGATCTGCATACTCAGTCGCATCATCAATTTCTTGTGAAATCCTTGCCTGTATAACTTGCTCTAGCGGTTCATTCCAAACATTCACTTGTTGTAAATACTTCTTAAACTGCATGATCGGATCATTCTTTCTTGCAGACTCTACTTCTTCTCTCGAACGATAGGCTCGGTCATCATCATCACTGGAATGTGGCGCAAATCGGTATGTCATCGCTTCAATCAGAGTAGCTCCTTCGCCCCCTCTCCCACGAGCTACAGCATCTCTCATGACCTTATATACAGCTAATGGATCATTACCATCCACCTGTATACCTGGAAACCCATAGCTCTTTGCACGAATAGCTACACTTTCACATGCAATTTGCTTCGTAATCGGTACAGATATCGCATATTGATTATTCTCACAAAAGAAAATAACAGGTAACTTGTGTACTCCCGCAAAATTAGCGCCTTCATGAAAATCTCCTTGATTGCTAGAGCCTTCGCCGAAGCTAGTGAAAGTTACTAAATTCTTACCTTCCAGCTTACCAGCTAATGCGAGTCCCACAGCATGTGGTATCTGAGTTGCTACAGGACTTGATGCAGTTAAGACATTGAGTTTGCGACTGCTAAAATGTCCTGGCATTTGCCGTCCTCCGCTATTCGGATCCTCTGCTTTGGCAAAGGTGGAGAGCATAATCTCCCTGCTTGTCATTCCAAGTACTAACATGAAAGCCATATCTCGATAGTAAGGACAGAAATAATCCTTCCCCTTCTCAAGTGCAAAGGCTGCACCAACCTGTGCGGCCTCCTGACCCTGACTAGACAAGAAAAAAGGGATTTTTCCCGTTCGATTCAGAAGAGACATCCGTTCATCCAATTTGCGGGTGAGCAGCATATAGCTGTACATATCAACTACTTGCTGATCAGTAAGACCCAGTTTTTGATGTCGATTCATCATGGACATGATCACCATTCACTCCTAATGATTAAATTGTGAATTCCCTCATCCATTTGCATAAATTTAGCATCTCGCATATATCGTTCGACTGCATATTCTCGCATATAACCGTACCCACCATGGATTTGTATAGCATGAATAGTAACCTCCATGGCCATATCACTTGCGAATTGTTTAGCCATGGCACCTTCTTGACTATTGAAAATGCCATTGTCGGCATACCAAGCCGTCTGATAGATGAGTAAACGAGCTGCATCAATTTGCGTAGCCATATCAGCTAGCTTGAATTGAATCGCTTGCATCTTAGAGATGGACTTGCCAAATTGTTCACGTCCCTTAGCGTAGGCAATTGCACGATCAAATGCGCCTTGGGCAATACCTAGAGCTCCAGCCCCTACAGCGTTCCACCATCCATTTAACGCTAGTGCAGCAATGAGATAGCCATCCCCAACTTGACCAAGCAAATTCTCTTTGGGGATACGACATTCTTCATAGTGTATATCTGTAGCTGAACAGGAGCGAATGCCCATTTTGTTTATTTTTTTACCAATGGTCAATCCAGGGGATGGGTTCTCAACGATAAACGCCGAAATTCCACGCTCATTCGCATGAGGGTCTGTCTGTGCAAATACAAGCTGGATTTTGGCGTACTCTCCGTTCACAATAAAGTGCTTCGTTCCGTTCAATACCCATTCATCACCTTGTAACACGGCTGTTGTGTGCATACACTCGGTTTCATAGCTCGAGCCTGATTCTGCATAACAATTAGCGCCGATCATCGAACCAGCTGCCAAAGCACTTAGATATTTAAGTTTCTGCTCTTCCGTACCAAATGTATAGATCGGCAAGCTAACAAGTGAACAGTGAGTAGCTAAAGCAACACCAAAAGCTGCATCCACCTTGCATAGCTCTTCTATAGCTATAATGTAGCTAAGATAATCAGCTCCTGCACCTCCATATTGATCTGACCATGGGATTCCTGCTAATCCTAATTCGGATGCTTTGTGCCAAATACCCATGTCCCAGTACTCTGTTACATCACGCTCTATGGCCGTAGGTTCTACTTCATGCACTGCAAACTCCTGTATCATCTTACGTAGCATTATATGTTCATCAGACAGTAGGAAATTCATGGTTTCTTCAACCCCTTGTCTTACATATTCCTTCTGTACTGTCCACCTACTTCGTACAGGGCATTCGTAATCTGACCAAGTGAGCAGTATTTCACGGTCTCCATCAGTTCTTCAAAAATATTCCCACCATCTTGAGCCACCTTCTGTAAATTCTTTAGCCTTACTGGAGATTCATGCTTGTTCCTTGCTTGAAAAGCTTGCAAATTGGTAATTTGCGACTCCTTCATTTCTTTTGAAGCCCTAGCTAATTCGATTTGGGGTGCTTCATAAGCTTCCGATACAGTTAAGGGATTCACAAATGTATTAACGCCAATGATAGGCAGCTTCCCACTATGCTTGAGCTGCTCATAATGCATCGATTCTTCTTGAATTTTACCGCGTTGATACTGCGTTTCCATAGCACCAAGCACTCCACCCCTTTCATTAATTCGCATGAATTCAGCCATGACAGCCTCTTCAACCAAATCGGTAAGCTCTTCCATGATAAATGAACCCTGAAGTGAATTTTCATTCTTGGTTAAGCCGTATTCCTGCGTAATAATCATCTGGATCGCCATCGCTCGGCGAACAGATTCTTCCGTTGGAGTCGTAATTGCCTCATCATATGCGTTGGTGTGCAAGCTATTACAGTTATCATTAATGGCGATTAATGCTTGTAAGGTAGTTCGTATATCATTAAAGTCAATTTCCTGAGCATGTAAGGAACGACCTGAAGTTTGAATATGATATTTAAGTTTTTGTGAGCGCTCATTGCCTCCATATTTATGCTTAATTACGATCGCCCAGACCCGTCTAGCTACACGCCCCATCACAGAATACTCGGGATCCATCCCATTCGAGAAGAAGAACGATAAGTTATGGGCAAATTCATCAATGTGCATCCCTCTGCTGAGGTAATATTCCACATACGTAAACGCATTGGATAAAGTAAAAGCAAGCTGTGATAACGGATTAGCACCTGCTTCAGCAATATGGTATCCCGAGATCGAGACGGAATAGTAATTCCTTACTTTGTGGTCAATAAAGTACTGCTGTATATCGCCCATCATGCGAAGAGCAAATTCGGTTGAGAATATACAGGTATTCTGTCCTTGATCTTCCTTCAGAATATCCGCCTGCACAGTTCCGCGAACATTGGACAGGGTATAAGCCCTAATCTTGCTGTACTCCTCGTCATCTGGCGTTCTGTTATTCGTTTGAACAAATTTAGCTACCTGCTGATCGATTGCAGTGTTCATGTACATCGCGAGTATGAACGGAGCGGGACCGTTAATTGTCATAGATACGGAAGTTGAAGGATGGCACAGATCGAATCCATCATATAGCTTGTGCATATCGTCTAATGAGCAGACAGATACGCCAGATTGACCTACCTTGCCATAGATGTCTGGACGATAATCTGGATCATGACCATACAGTGTTACAGAGTCAAATGCGGTTGACAGTCGTTTAGCCTCATCGTTCTTTGATAAATAATGAAATCGCTGATTGGTTCGATCAGGCGTCCCTTCCCCTGCGAATTGCCTCTTCGGCTCCTCTCCTTCTCTTCTAAAAGGAAAAACACCGGCTGTATAAGGAAACTCGCCTGGCAAGTTCTCCTTCAAGCACCACCTTAGAATTTCTCCCCAATCTTCGTAATGAGGTAAAGCTATCTTAGGAATACGCAATCCGGATAAGGAAGTCGAATATAACTTGGTGTGAAGCTTCTTATCCCGGATCGTCGTCACAAGTTCATCCTGCTGATAGGATGCTCGGACAGATGGCCAGTTTTTAAGTATTCGTCTACAATCTGACTCAAGCTTATCTTCATAAGCTGTCAGTTGCTCATTTAATTTAGCAATCACATCTGTTCCTGCATCTGCATGCTGAAGAATGTTGATCGCCCCATGTAATTGATAAAGCTTGCGGGCTATCCTAACTTGTTCTTCTGTAGACTGCTGATAACTTCGAATAACCGTTACGATTTCAGCCAAATACATCGTTCGCTCAGGAGGAATAATTGGGTTCCGATGACGAGTGTTATCTTTATTCTCTAGCTGTGATACCCATGTAACGTTGCATTTATGGTTAATGACATTAATTAATGCCTGATACAAAATATTCGTACCCGGATCATGAAACTGACTCGCAATTGTTCCATATACAGGAAACTCAGCTATTTCACTATGAAATAAGTTGTGTATTCGTCTGTAGTGCCGCTTCACTTCACGAAGTGCATCCTCTGAGCCTTGACGTTCAAACTTGTTGATGACGATCAGATCTGCATGATCTAGCATCTCAATTTTCTCAAGTTGTGATGGAGCGCCGAATTCCGCTGTCATCACATACATACTGACATCAGCAATTGTTGCGATCTTCGCATCACCCTGACCAATCCCAGCGGTTTCAACAATAATAAGATCGTAACCTGCCTTCTTAACGATATGAATCGCATCTGTGATTGCCGCAGATAACTCTGTGCGAGATTTACGCGTAGCAAGCGAACGCATAAATACACGTGAGGTATTAATCGCATTCATCCGAATTCGATCCCCTAACAGTGCGCCACCTGTCTTCTGTTTTGAAGGATCGATGGATAGAATAGCTACTGTTTTATGTTTAAAATCATCTAAGAAACGTCTTACCAGCTCATCTGTTAATGATGATTTCCCCGCACCACCTGTACCTGTTATACCAACGATCGGTGTATATTTAACCTCGTTAAATATCTTTTCGTTTGTTAGATGGAAGATATTATTATCTTGAATGTTTTGATCTTGGCTTTGATCTTGGCTTTGATCTTGGCTTTGATCTTGGCTTTGATCTTGGCTTTGATCTTGGCTTTGATCTTGGCTATCATGATCCTGTACAGTTAGGTTCATTCCATTAAATCTGTCTTCTGCAGCGGTGATCATTCTGGCAAGTGCAAGAGTATGATTCTTCTGAATTTGCTTTGTATCATCATGGAGAAGGAGCTCTCGTATGGACGGATAATCGCATTCCTCGAGAATATGATTAATCATTCCTTGTAGTCCGATACGTCTACCATCGTCAGGCGAATAAATTTTGACAATACCATAAGCTTCGAGCTCTCTAATTTCTTCCGGTATAATGACTCCGCCTCCACCTCCAAATATCCGGATCGTAGTAGCTCCCTTAGTCTGTAAAAGATCATATAAATACTTAAAATACTCGACATGCCCACCTTGGTACGAACTAATCGCAATCCCCTGGACATCCTCTTGTATAGCAGCATTGACGACTTCTTCTACAGAACGGTTATGACCTAGATGAATAACTTCAGCTCCCGATGCTTGTAAGATTCTCCGCATAATATTAATCGAAGCATCATGTCCATCAAATAAACTCGATGCCGTTACGATCCGCACCTTATTCTTTGGACGATACACGGTCGTTTCCATGTAACACCTCCTCTATTTCAGATGTATTCGAAAGCTTCATTCGTATTCATCATCACTCATAAACAATATGAAACTATTCCAAGTTTTTCATCCTTGATTACTACCATAAAGACTGTTTCATCTTCTTCGTCTCAGCTACCAACACAAAAAAACGACATCAGCATCCCTTGAAGGAAATTGAGGCCGTTTCTCATTCTTTATTCTTTTCCTGCATTATTCTTACTAACTTTCTATGACAATTTGGAATTCAGTCGTTCTTCTTTCCAAACAGGTTGTATGTTCATAAACTTAATGGAATAAACACCAGCTTTGAAAATGAAGTATCCGATCATACCGCCCGAGGTATTGAGAATCAAGTCATCCACATCAAACGTCCCAATGCTAAGTACTAATTGTATGGTTTCAAAGCTTAGACTTAACAAGAGTGAGATGAACACAATTTTGACAAGGGAAAACTTGCTTCTTCTAAATAGTATCGGCAACATAAACCCGAGCGGAATAAAGGCAACAATATTTCCCGCAAAATTGATGAAGCTTACCATACTGCCTCCATAAACAATATGATCAATATTCTCTGAGATTTCTCTAAATGGTACTAGATTTCCTGAATAGGATAAGGTTCTTCCGATTCGATCCGGATTAGCTAGCGTATGCTTCAATTGATCCAGTAGAAAATCAAATTCAATCGGTCCGAATTTAAATAAAATTAATTTCATTAGTAAATAGAGATAGAGTGTAAAGACAACAACTAATATGAATTTAATTGTTAGATTTCCGTGCCTCTTAGTCATAGGATTAACCCCATTTCTATTATATTTGTCAGATGTCGTTACTAAGAAGTATAACCAACGCATATTAACTTCCGACTAAGAAATGCTTAAGATTTCTTAAAGAATAGATGTGTCAATTCGCCTGATCCGGATGAGGAACACATGATAAATGCAAAAAAGTGATTGTGCAGGGCTCTTCATCCCTTAACACAATCACTTTTGCAATCCTTATTAATAGCTGTTATTTCTTCTATTGGGTTATTTCTTATCTTGGATTTCCTTGCTAATCAAATCAGTGATTTCTTGTAGACTAAGAGAACCAAGATCGCCTTCTCCACGCTTACGAACAGCTACTGTTCCTTCGCTACGCTCACTCTCGCCAAGTACGAGCATATACGGTACTTTCTCTAGCTGTGCTTCACGAATCTTATATCCCAGCTTCTCATTACGCACATCTATTTCGGCGCGAATCCCGACTTCTCTTAATGCTTCTTTTACTTGAAGCGCATAGTCGATGTAATTCTCAGATACCGGTAATATTCTAGCCTGAACTGGCGCTAACCATAATGGAAATGCACCGCTATAATGTTCAGTTAGAATACCGATGAATCGGTCGATTGAACCATAGATTGCTCTATGAATAACGACTGGGCGATGCTTCTGATTATCCTCACCAATGTAGGATAGTTCGAATTTCTCTGGCATTTGGAAATCCAGTTGAATTGTTCCGCACTGCCAGCTCCGTTTAAGCGCATCTAGAATGTGGAAGTCAATTTTGGGACCGTAGAAGGCACCATCCCCTGGATTAAGGATATAGTTAATCCCTCTGTTTTCCAAAACATTTCTCAAAGAATTTTCTGCTTGTGTCCATAATTCCTCGGATCCCATTGAATCCACTGGTCTAGTGGACAATTCAATCTTATATTCAAATCCGAACACTTGATATATCTCATCAATCAGCGCGATGACACGGTTAATTTCTTCTTCAATCTGATCCGGTCTCACGAATATATGTGCATCATCCTGACAGAAGGTACGAACACGCATCATACCATTCAGCGCACCAGAAAACTCATGTCTGTGTACTTGACCAAACTCAGCCATCCGAATAGGTAACTCGCGATAAGAGCGAAGACTATTTTTGAAAATCAACATGTGACCCGGGCAGTTCATCGGCTTAAGCGCGAACTTCGTATCATCAACTTCAGTGAAGTACATATTCTCATGATAATGATCCCAGTGACCCGATTGCTCCCATATCCGCTGATTCATCATGAATGGTGTCCGAACCTCATCATAATTCTTCTTCTTCTGCAATTCGCGCGAGAAGTCCTCAAGCTCCGTACGGATCGTCATTCCATTAGGTAAATAGAACGGCATGCCTGGTGCTTCCTCTGAGAACATGAACAATCCGAGCTCTTTGCCAAGCTTGCGATGATCACGTTTCTTCGCTTCTTCAAGGTAATGTATATGCTCATCTAACTGTGCTTTTTTGGGGAATGAAGTGCCATATATCCGTTGCAACATTTGGTTATTGGAATCACCTCTCCAGTAAGCACCTGCAACACTCATCAGCTTGAATGCTTTGATACGACCAGTTGACGGCAAATGAGGACCACGACATAAGTCAAAGAATTCACCTTGATCGTAAATTGTAAGCACCGAATCTTCAGGAAGATCACGAATCAGATCTAGCTTGAGCGGATCTTCAAGCTCTTCGAAGATTTTAATTGCGTCTGCACGATCAACAACACGGCGAACAATCGGAAGATTCTCTTGTACGATTCTTTCCATTTCTTTCTCAATGGCTGACAAGTCATCTGTAGACAATGGATTAGCTATATCAATATCATAATAGAAGCCATCTTCAATAACAGGTCCGATTCCCAGTTTGACAGCCTTATTGCCATATATACGCTTGATCGCTTGCGCCATTAGATGGGCTGTACTGTGTCTATAAACTTCCAGTCCTTCCTTGCTATCAAGAGTGACAATGGCAACTTCACTATCCTCTTCAATGGGATGATAGAGATCAACCACCTTGCCATTCACCTTACCTGCAATCGCATTCTTCTTCAGCCCCACACTTATGGACTCTGCAACCTGTTCGATTGTGGTTCCATTCGCATACTCTCGAACATCTCCACCTAATAATGTAACCTTAACTCCCATGTTAACTGCCTCCACTCTCTATAATGTTGAACGCAACAAGAAACGGTTGTACCGTCCCTTCTAAGAGCGAATACGTTTTATTAAACGCAAAAAAACGCATCTCTCCCAAGGGACGAGTGCGTTCAGCTCGTGGTTCCACCCTAATTCGACTAAGTCATCTACGCTTCTTAAGGTGATTCACTTTTAAGTTGATTCACTTAAGCAGGTATCCTACCTTAGTCCTTATTCTAGGCATCCGTTAACGGGGATGGGACGGTTACGTTTACTGCCAATTGCTTAGTGGGTTCAACGTTACAGCTACTAAGGGGTAATTCCACATCCGGTTACTGGAGAAGCTTACAGCTAGGACTTCTCTCTCTGAACAGTTCGTGAAGGGAATCATGTCTTGGATCATCGCCGAATAATATTTATTGCTTGGTTCAACATTATAGATTTAACGACATGAAACGTCAAGTGTCAAAGAGCGCTAGTTTTAGCCTGTTTTAACCTGCTTTAGCCCCATTAGCCTAAATATGCAGGTTTACTGCCATCAATCTCTTTCGTAAATCGATCCTGAACGGCTTGCAAACAACTCCATATACACTTTCTCAGCGTAAGCATCCGTCATGCCTGAAATATAATCAGCTACTAGTCTTTCCCATGGCCATTTATCCTTCTGTTCCTCGTAGCTCTCAATCCAATCAGGAGGTGTAATCAGCCGTCCAGTATCATATTGAATGAAGCTTTCCCACAGACGTTGTAGCATAATTTCACTACGTTTTTGCAATCGCTGGACTCGGAAATCCTTAATCAATGTCACCCATGCTAATTTTTTTAGAATTCCCATCGTACGAAGAAGCTCTATATCCTCTTGACCTTCATGTACGAATGTCACACGTTTCCACCCCGTAAGTGGATTATCAATGATTCCTACATGTTGTGCGAATCTACTCACCCAGCGGGCTTTCATTTCGCGGCGAGTTCTAGATGCTTCCCGATTGCATTCTGCATAAATGGTTTCCCATTGCTCTAAGTACTGACCAAGCACTTGTCTAACCATGGATGGAACATCGACATGATCCCATGTGATATGGTCTTCGCTTTTATCTTCAACTATTTCCTGGACTAAATGGGCTACTAATCGATCATCCTCAATGAAGCTCCGATTCATTTGAATTTTGCCAGCCCGAATTCCGTCCTCAATATCATGTGTAGAATAGGCAATATCATCGCATAAATCCATTAACTGAGCTTCAAGCGTGGCACAATTGTCAGGCATTTCCCAAAGCTTCCGTAAGTAATGAATACCTTCCCACTCTCTGGTATACACACCCTTAATCCTTCCTGGTTCATCCAGACAATACGGATATTTATTGATCGACAAAAGTACAGCCGCGCACAGATCTAAGCCTCGATCACTTCCTGCTCGCTTCTCTAAGAACATCAGAATACGGAAGTTCTGCGCATTCCCCTCATATGACATACCAAACTGAGAGGTAATTAGATCATTTAGAACCTCCTCACCCTTATGACCAAACGGAGGATGTCCTAAATCATGTGCAAGACTTGCACATTCTACCACCTCAGGCTGAATAATCAACCCAGGGTGCACTCTTTTGGACAAGAATTCATATGTCTTATTTAGTCTTCCAGCAACTTCTCTGCCAATCTGCGAGACTTCTAGGGAATGTGTCAGTCTTGTTCGATAATAATCACCCGTACCTGCACCGAATACTTGGGATTTACCTTGTAGTCTTCTGAATGAAGGAGATTGAATCAATCTTGCATAATCTTTCTCCACTTCTTCACGGTCTTCGCTGGAATGAATATTCTCTGTGTCAAATAATCGTAATTTGCGTACATTCATAGTCATACCTCAACTTTGTTATTTCAGTATGTGTAACATAGATCATTATAACACTTACTTATTAGATTATTCACAAATAGGATTCAATCTATGAACTAGGACTCATCAGACAGGTCAGAGTCTGATTCAATCAATTTTAACAAAGCAGTTGGCACTTGGAAGTGCTGATTTCGAATACTGATATGTTTAAGCTCTTCTTCAGCATCAATCGCTTGAAATTCTTTGATTTTAGCCACTTCACTATGAAGACGCTCCATTTGTTGATCTAATGCAGTTGCCGAATCGGCAGCACTCTTTAATTCCTGTAGTAAATGAGGGGGAATGGACTGATTATACTTATAGTAAATTTTGTGTTCAAGACTCGCCCAGAAATCCATCGCAATCGTCCGAATTTGAATTTCAACAGATACATCCTCTCGGCGATCTGACATATAAACAGGAATTTCAATGAGTAAGTGTAAACTCTGGTAGCCATTCGGTTTTGGATGCTTGATATAATCCTTTACCTCTAGGATCTTGATATCTTGCTGCCTTTCGAGCATTTCACTTATACGGTAGATGTCATTAATAAAGGAGCAGGTAATCCGTACCCCGGCAATATCTTTGATATGAGACTTAATACCATCAAAAGTTATTTCTCCCCCCTTCTTATGAAGTTTTTTGAGAATACTTTCTGGTGTTTTCAACCGTGAACTTGTATGTTCGATCGGATTATAATCATGAAGAAACTGAAATTCCTCTTTCAGAATTTCAATTTTCGTTTCTATTTCATCAAGCGCAAATTTGTATGTCATCATGAATCTTGTAATTTCATCCTTGAATCTTCTAAACTGTTCTACTTTCAATGCGTTCACAGTATTTCCCCTTCCAAACGATTAACTTTCTGGTTCTATAACGGCTCAACACCAAATCAGTGTTTGAAAAAATGGAATCGTGTCGATTGATGAACGCTGCGTGGACGGATTGTCCTATCGATCGCTGTTGCCCCCAGATTTCTTGATCGTATACCGCTTATAGCGGTAGAAATCCGGTGGCAAAGGCGAATGCTTCGCTTCTCCAAGACAATTCCGTCCCCTCCGCTACGAGCTACATATGGTTCTGTCTTTAGCAAGCACTGATTATGATTAAGAGTCTATATACCTTAATCATATATCTTTATCTACAAAAATCATAATACAAGAGTAACCAATAAAGCAAACGTGCGGCTTCATTTCCCTCATTTGCCAATGTTCCAGACTGCGAATAAAAAAATAACTCCCTCATCCTATTGGCTGTTAACCAATTTATGATAAGGGAGTTTTGTTGTTATCAAATCTAATTTAGCTTTGTAGGTCCTGAATTAGTCGTTAGACCTAAGTGACTTTTAAGTGATAAGCTGATCGATTGTACGCTGTCCTTAGAAGGTTCGTAATAATAAACACCGTCGATATATTTATCCTCGCCCTCGATCTGTAGTTTCTCCAGTTGCAAGGTTGTATTCATCATGTTCATCGCAATGCTTGTCATATTATCAAACGTCAAATTAGTTGTGAAATTGTTATTAATGGCATCTAGCAAACCACTTAACTTATTGATAGATTGGAATGACATTGCCTTTTGAATAATCGCTTCAAAAACGATCTGCTGACGTTGACCGCGCATCAAATCGCTATCAATGTGACGTGTTCTGGATAAAGCAAGCGCCTCTTCCCCGTTCAAATGCTGATAGCCTTTTTTAAGATGAATCGCATTCTTCTTGCCCTTACTATCCTGCTCTGAGAAATCGACAGGTACATCTAGATCAATACCCCCAAGAGAGTCGACAATTTTTATGAATGATTTAAAGTTAAACTTCACATAATAATCAACCGGAATATCCAAGAAATTCTCTACTGTCTGAACCGTACTTTCTACACCGCCAAATACATGTGCATGTGTAATTTTATCCTTACGATCCCTTGAAGGAATATACACACGAGAATCACGTGGTATACTCAATAATTTAACCGATTTATCATCTTTATTAAGCGTTAGTAGGAGTAAAGCATCTGTCCGAATCGCTTCACCGTATGCAGCAGCTCGTTCGTCACTTTCATCGACGCCCATGACTAGTATAGAGATCGAATCTGTGAGAGGCTTGACTACATTCGCGCGTTTAGCCGATTTATCTCCAGCTCCTATTTCGATTGGCGTATAGGCTTGAGCGACAACTTCTTTGGCTTTATTGACAATAAAGATGCCGTACACAGTTCCAGCTAGGATCAGAACTAAGAGTGGAATTCCAATTATCCATGCAATACGTTTTTTGTTGGAGCGTTTTTTAGTTATTTTCTTATTGGTAGTGTTCTTATTCGTATTTGTTTTGTTATTTGTACTGGATTTCATAAAAAAACTCCTTTTAATAGTGTCGAAAACATAATGTATGCCTTCATAAGATAATGTGTAACATATATATAGTAAATTTTGATATAAATAGACAATATCCTTATTTAATCTAGAGTATCACGCGAAGAATGTCAAATATTGAACCATGCCATTTGAGGTACTTCATATAACACTACACCTATAGAATCGGTGACAAAAGCCTTGTTAAAGACTCTTTGACATAATTAAATTTGGATCGATTACGATATTCAGCTCTCGTTAATTCTCTACAATCTTCCATATCTTTCTCGAAAATTTGCTTCAATCTATCCGAGGTTGAGCTATCATATAGAAAGGCATTGACCTCGAAGTTTAACTTAAAGCTACGAATATCGATATTCGCTGTACCTACTGAGCTTACGATCCCATCCACCACAATCGTTTTGGCATGCAGGAATCCTTTGGTATACAAATAAACCTGTGCCCCAACCTCAAGTAAATCACCTAAGTACGAATACGAAGCCCAGTAAACCATTTTGTGATCAGGTACACTAGGGATCATGATTTTCACAGCTACACCAGACAAAGAAGCCATTTTCAAAGCATTTAATAAACTCTCGTCAGGTATAAAATAAGGAGTTTGCAAATAAATACTCTCTTTGGCTAAGTTAATTGCCTTGATATATGAATTCTTAATTTGCTCTTGTTCATTATCAGGTCCACTAGCGAGGATTTGGATACCAACATTTCCTAAATTTTGAATAACAGGAAAATAACTCAATGATTTTTTACTATTCGTCAATTTACTTGGCGTGGCTAGGTTCCAATCCATCATAAACTGAGCCTGCATCTGATGCACTGCGATCCCATTAATTACCAGATGCGTGTCACGCCAGTATCCGTAGCGCTTATCAAGTCCTAAATATTCATCTCCAATATTAAAGCCCCCGATATATCCTTGTCTGCCATCGATAATAGCAAGCTTCCGGTGATTCCGATTGTTTACTCGAATATTTAAATACGGAATATGTGATGGAAAGAAAATAGCTACTTTTCCCCCAGCTTCAATTAGCGATTTAAACATTTCTTTAGATAGATTGGCACTTCCTACATCGTCATATAAGAACCTGACTTCTATACCTTCCCGCGCTTTCTCAGTCAATGCTTCCACTAATCTGCGACCTAATCCATCATCTCTAACAATATAATACATAAGATGAATATGATGTCTAGCTTCCTGAATGGACTTCACTAATGCATCAAATTTGTCATTACCATCCGCAAATATGCCAACTTCATTATCCTGTGTGTAGATGGAATTTCCACTCGACAAGTTCATGTAAATCATATTCTGAAAATCAATCATCAGTGGGTCTTTAAACTTAATTTGCTGAGCAATTAAATCAGTTTTCTGATTCTCAACAAGCGCTTCGACCATTACTTGTTGTTCTGCTTTAATTCTATAGAGCTTGCGTTTACTAAGATTTTGACCAAATAACAAGTATAGAAGGAACCCAACCACCGGTAAGAACAGCAATACCATGAGCCATGCCCATGTATTACCTATATTGCGTCTTTCTCGAAAGAGGATCACAATCGCTAACAGCAAGTTTATAAGAAGTGGTAGTACAGAATACATCGATCGTAAAAAGTCCATAGGTCACCAACCATATCCTAAGTAGTTTATATCGCTAACTCAACAATTATATTAGATTTTTACTATTTTTCAATCTTAACCACTTGATTTATCCACGAACAGCTCCGCTTAGAATAAAACACAATAACTAAAACACTAAATAAAATCATCATCAGCTTAGCTAATTTTAGCGTCATTGGTGTGAACCTCGCTTAGTTTCTTCCAGCATTTATAATTTGCCCAGTCCGAGTCCCACCATTCGTGTGTGGTATCAGTCATTTCCATCTGCAAAGAAAAAAGCCCATACCTGAATGAATCAGATATCAGCTTTGTACATTATTGATGAGATACTGTGACCTTCTAGATGAGATACTGTTACCTTCTAGATGCACTTCACTCTTCTCCCAGCCCTTCCAAGCTGCTTCAGATTCCCAACGGATCATCAGAATCACTTCTTCTTCGCCTTTGTGTGTACGCTTAACAAGAACGCTTAAATCGATGAAGCCTTACATTATAGTGGATCTACCTGAACTACAGCTTGCTTACCGCTAAGCTGAATCCCTGTCTTCTTGCGTCCTACTGAACTTAAGTCCTTCAGAAGTGACTCAAGTAATTGTTTCGCTCTATCCCCTTCTTTACCTTGAATACGAACTACGAACTGAACAGCATCTCCAGATTTCAAGATCCGCTCTGCTTGTTGTTTCTTCGTGTCATAATCATGATCTTCGATCTGCGGGGTTAGTCTAATTTCCTTAAGCTTAGGTGCTTGCTCTCGTTTCCGAGCTTGCTGTTTCTCTTGCTTAGCTGCTCCTGCACCTACCAGCTTACATGGCGGTGGACTTGACATCAGCGATGTACATACTAAGTCAACCTTAAGCTTGCGAGCCATGGCAAGTGCATCAGCTGTTCTTACGATTCCAAGATCCTCACCGTTGATACCTGTTAGTTGTACCTCAGATGATTTGATTTTTTCATTCATGATCATGGTTGAAATTCACCCTTTTCTATAGATCATCACTTGAAGAAATAGTCTTAAGCTCTCGATAACTTACGGTTCCATACGATAGACATTTATTCATTCCCATAACAAAGCCTTGCTCTCCTCCTGCCATTTTGGACAATAAGGTGCTAATTACTGGTCGTAAAATGGAAGTAAACGAAAAGAATAGCAAGGTAATAATCATAACATACCAGAAGTTGCCTGATAACAACATTATGACCATAGCGATTGCTGAGATTGCGAATGATAGATGAATCAACTTTTCCTCACCAAATGCACGAATAAGCTTATAAATATACAAGGATAGCTCTTGAACTGAAAGTGGAACATGCTCAACGACGAGCAAGAAGTTTTACTGCTCTAGAATTCCAACCATGCAGTAGATAAGATCGTACTAAAACAGAAAAAGCCCAAAACAAGTTGGGCTTACTGTCATGTATGAATGAGGTTAATTTAAAAGAAATACGATATCTTCCCCGTGACAATCAAGTGTCAAGTCCTTGCCATCCAAGTACCAAAGATCATTCGCTTCGATGAAAAAAGTCACATCCTGAGCTACAATCGTAATTGCTGGGTATAACGGATTAGCTTTCATAATGCCAAATGCGAAAGCATCCTCGCCGCCTCCACTATATCTAACAAAAATACGTATTTTATCACCTGCGTTAAATCCCCATTCCTTGTTAAAACAAGCTATAGCAGATGGTGTGACGTTAAAGTTCATGTCTAACACCCCATTCTAGATTTATTTATAGTATGTTAAGGTTCATTATATCATTCTACCATAATCCGCTCAGGCATCAAATGTCTTCTCGTGATTCGGAGAAACAAATATCAAATGTCGTTCCTATGCCAGCCCTACTAAATACTTGAATTGTACCACCATATAGTTCAACCCATTTACGAATCGATTGCAAGCCCTAGACCAGAACCCCCATATTGAACTTGTTGGTGGGCTTGAATTTATATCCTACACAATTTTGGTTTACACTAAACTACATCACGATGAATCAGGAGTGTGTTCAGAATGACCACATATAAATGGTTATACCGAGTATTAATTTTGACAGCATTATCAATAGTACTGACCGCATGTACGATTGATCCCATGAGTCAAATGGATCATAGTACGATGAATAAGAACGAACCAAACCAACCTATAATTGCCATGCAGACGAAAGCTACAAGTGTAGCGAATGGCAAGGAACTGACATTAACCGCACAAGAAAGTAATCTTGAAGTCAAACCAGGATTAACATTGCCTGTATGGACTTTCAATAATTCAGTACCTGGACCCCAAATTCGTGTGAAAGTCGGAGAAACAGTGAAAGTTACGCTTAAGAATAAATTACAACAGCCTGTCTCCATCCATTGGCACGGCTATCCGGTATCTAATCCAATGGACGGTATTCCTGGTGTGACTCAGGATGCCGTTGTTTCAGGAAAATCATTTACTTACGAATTTAAAGCAACCATACCTGGAACGTATTGGTATCACTCTCACCAAGACAGTGTTAACCAATTGGATAAGGGGCTCTATGGCTCACTTGTCGTCGAAGATCGGACCGAAACGTCCGATAAGGATTATACCCTTGTACTCGATGAATGGATGAGTATGGGCAGTATGGACGGTATGAACAATATGGGTAACATGGATGGAATGAATATGGAAAATATGGATCATGGGAGTATGAACATGGATCATGGCTCCATTAACATGAGTACGGGGAGTGCAGCTCCTAGTGACCATGATATGAGTATGTATGATATTTATACCATCAATGGTAAATCGGGTGATGCAATAGAGCCTTTACTGGTCAAACAAGGGGATAAAGTTCGCCTACGCCTTGTTAATGCTGGCTATCTGACCCATAAGCTTCATCTACATGGTCACGATTACAAGATCATTGCTTCTGATGGTCAAGCTATTAACAGTCCAGCTCTAATTAGTAATCAACTAATAGCAATTGCGCCTGGCGAACGATATGATATTGAGTTCACAGCGAACAATCCCGGTAATTGGCTGCTTGAGGAACATGGTAACGAAGATCGAATGATGAATATGCGTGCTCTTATTTCATATGAGGGGATCACAAGCAAGAAGGTAGCTACTGATTGGAAAGAACAGCATCCCCTATTCGATCTTACGAAATATGGTGCTACAGCTAATATGAAATTCACATTAGATCAAACATATGACCAAACAACAACACTAAATTTGAATACAGCTTTGAAAAACGGTCAAACCGTGTATACAATCAATGATAAAGTATATCCCGATACAGATAAAATCAAAGTAAATAAGGGCGAGAAAGTTAAAGCTAAGCTTGTAAATCTTTCGCCCAAGGATGACCACCCGATGCATCTGCATGGTCATTTCTTTCAGATTTTAAGTAAAAACGGTCAACCAGTTCAAGGCTCCCCCGTCATCAAGGATACGTTAAATGTCAAACCTGGTGAAGAATACGTCATCGCATTTGAAGCAGATAACCCGGGAGATTGGATGTTCCATTGTCATGATTTACATCATGCTTCATCCGGAATGGTAACCGATGTTCATTATGAGGACTATAAGAGTAATTACACGCCAGATCCAAGTGTTAATAATATCCCTGAATAAGAATGAACAGGTTTAGAAGATAAAGTTAAATAACCAGCTACCGCCGAGTTATCGGACAATAGCTGGTTCTTTGATATATATGAAGTCCTACCCTTTCTACTTGCTTAGAGTTTCTGTTATCATATGGAAGATAACTTTTCGATAAGGATAATTTCGTTTACCAAAGGAATGATTGAAATAATGAGCTTTCAACTGACCAGACGGGTCATTAAGTTATTGTGCGGACCCGCCTCATATGACAGTGGTGAACAATTCTACCAAGCAAATAAGGTCACATATCAGAAGTGTGATCACGAAGCTTCCGAGTACGAAGCCACAGTCCAAGACACACAAGACGATAAGGTGCAAATTACAATTGACTCTAATGGCGATGTAGATGCGCAGTGTACCTGCTCTTCCTACATGTCTGACTACAAATATTGCAAGCATATTGCAGCGGTTCTTTTAGATATCCATGACAATCGACAGGGTGGTGATTCGCCTATTCGATCTTATTCCTCCTATCTCTATCCAGATGATAGCAGCTATGCTAAATCTGGACGTGTTGAACCTAGAACTGCTTTGTCTACTCACAGGCAATCTGAGCAATCTACAATTGAGGAAGAACTAACAAGGGGTATATTAAAGCTATTCCATGATAAACCGCAGCTACCAACTCATACTAGACCCCTATTTGATGCTAGAGAAGCACTTGACGTGGAGTTCATCTGTCGACCCTTTTACTATGGTCAACGTGAGTACATGTTCGGCATCGAGATGAAGGTTGGCTCCAAACGATTATATATCGTGCAGCGAATCAGGGACTTCCTAGACCATATCATCAGCATGAAATCTTATGTATTCACGAAGAATTTCACCTATGATCCAGAGAGACACAGCTTTAGTATCGAGCATGATGCCATTATTCAACAGCTCATTCAGGTTTATCAGAACGAGAAGCTATATCAAGAAACATCTTATGCTTCGGTTCGCGCAAGGAGTGTCAGCGGCGATCGTATGCTGCTTATTCCTCCTTTCTCTTGGGAGTCCCTTCTTCCCCTGCTTGCTCAGAGTTCAGCAGTCAAGCTTGAACTTGGTAACCATATATATGAAGGTTTTCAGTTATCAGACGAGGCGCTTCCGCTGAAATTTGCATTTGATCAATCACAGGATGCAGGTTATCAATTGAACGTGGATGGATTAGATGCAATTACGGTGATGGAGTCCTACGGCATTGTTATCTACGATGGTAAGCTTATTAAGCTGCCTATCGATGAGTGTAAGCGTCTGTCGGATTTAAAGCATATGCTAGAAGCTAATCGGAAGCATCAAATTAAGATTCCAGAGCAGCAAATGGAGCCTTTCATGGATCAAGTATTACCTGGTCTTATGAAGCTAGGACGTGTCCAAATCGCACAAGCAGTATCCGAACGAATCGTTCAGACTAAGCTAGAGGCTAGACTCTATTTGGATCGTGTAAGGGATCGCCTGCTTGCAGGCCTAGAGTTTCAATATGGCGATATTATTATTAACCCTCTAGAAGGCAACGATCAGAGACGTGGCGAAGGTCGAATTCTCATAAGAGACGGAGAACAAGAACGTCGTATCCTAGCGCTAATGGAACAAAGCGATTTTGCTAGAACTGAAAGTGGCTATTTTATGGATAATGAGGAATCCGAATTTGATTTCCTGTACGAGATCGTTCCCCAGCTGGAGAAGCTCGTTAAGGTATACGCTACTTCTTCTGTCAAGCTAAGGCTACAGACAGGTTACGCACCGCCTAACATAAAAGTGGATATCGGTGATCGTACAGATTGGTTAGAAATTCGATTCGATATGGAGGGTATTCCTGAATCAGATATCCGTAGTCTGCTCACGTCCATAGAAGAGAAAAGTAAATATCATCGCCTGCCGAATGGATCGTTACTACCACTTGACGATAAGGAATTTCATGAGATCATCCGCTTCATGAACGAGGTTGGTATTCGTAAAGCAGATTTCAATGGAACAAGCTTTCGAGTTCCGATCGTTCGTGGTATGCATTTGATGGACCCACAGAATCAAGGAACTAGCATTAAGCTAGGGAAGTCATTGCGTAAACTTCTAGATAACATGCGGAATCCAGATCATCTTGATTTCCCTGTCCCAGATCATCTAGCTCCTGTTCTACGTGATTATCAGACTTATGGGTTTCAGTGGCTGAAGACGCTTGCCAACTACCGCTTTGGCGGTATATTGGCAGACGATATGGGTCTTGGTAAGACCATACAAAGTATTGCTTTTATCTTATCTGTCTTACCGGAGATCAGGAGTTCACATCGCCCTGCGCTCATTATCTCACCAGCATCACTGGTGTATAACTGGCTGAATGAATTGAAGAAATTCGCACCAGAGATTCGGGCTGTAATCGCCGATGGCAATAAATCTGAGCGGACTAACGCTCTGAACGAAGCAGATCAAGTCGATGTCATCATCACCTCTTATCCATTGTTACGTAGAGATATTGTAGAGTACGTTGACCAGACATTTCACACGCTCATCTTGGACGAGGCCCAAACCTTCAAGAATCATACCACTCAGACTGCACATGCAGTGAAGGCGATTGAGGCTGAGTATCGATTTGCACTTACAGGAACTCCAGTTGAGAACAGACTAGAAGAGCTCTGGTCGATTTTCAACGTGGTATTCCCGGAATTGTTCCCTAATCGTAAGGAATTTGGTGAACTATCGCGTGAAACCATATCGAAGCGAATTCGTCCCTTCCTCCTCCGCAGGTTGAAAACGGATGTACTTAGAGAGCTACCTGATAAAATAGAATCCCTGCAAGCTTCTGAGCTGTTGCCAGAACAGAAGAAACTATATGTAGCCTATTTAGCCAAGCTGCAACAAGAAACTGTGAAACATCTGAATGATAGAGACTTTCAGAAGAATCGAATCAAGATCCTTGCTGGGTTAACAAGACTCCGACAACTGTGCTGCCATCCATCCCTATTCGTCGATGACTACGAAGGAAGTTCTGCTAAATTCGAGCAATTACTTGAGATCGTAGAAGAATGTCGAAGCGCTGGCAAACGAATGCTCATATTCTCGCAATTTACAGAGATGCTAGGGTTAATTGGACGAGAACTCGGTTATCAAGGAGTCCCTCACTTCTATCTAGATGGCTCAACGCCTACAGCTAAACGCATCCAGATATGTGATCGTTTCAATAGTGGTGAGCGCGACCTCTTCCTTATCTCGTTGAAAGCTGGCGGTACGGGACTAAACCTAACTGGTGCTGACACCGTCATTCTCTATGATTTATGGTGGAACCCTGCAGTGGAGCAGCAAGCTGCAGACCGAGCACATCGCATCGGACAGAAGAAGATTGTGCAGGTTATAAGGCTCGTCGCTCAAGGCACTGTGGAAGATAAAATGTACGAGCTGCAGCAGAAGAAGATGAATCTAATTGATGAAGTGATCAAGCCTGGACAAGAAGGCCTGTCCTCCCTGACTGAACAGGATATCAAAGACATTCTGATGATAAATGGCTAACTTCACCTCTATGTCAAAAGGTGCTACCCCATTGCTCAATGAAGAGCATGTGTGATAGCACCTTTTGTCATATTAGTTATAGCTTATGATGCACACTGTTTACACAGTCGCTTTGCGTAACATTAGATAGGATAAAATCATGTAGATGCATGTTAACGGAATCGTCCAAATCGCCAACTCAAATGCTGTGTGTACAGCAAACCAGTTGAAAATATCATCCCACCATTGATTTCTAGTAATCAAAAAGGAAACGATTGAAGATACCATGAGGATGAGAATGAAGAATGTGTAAGTGCCGTTCTTACCGAATCTGCGATAAAGACTTGAAATAATAAAACCACTAAGAAAACAGTGAAGCACGAAGAGAAAGAAAACGAAGAACTGTTCAATCAGCATGCCATCACTCACATAAGGAAGATGGAAAAAATACAAATCTGTTCCCCATCCAATGAATACTTGACTCTCGATAAATGATAGGATCAGCAGAACAATGACAGTATATAAGCTTATGGATAGGAAATACAACATTGTACCAGAGAAAAAGTCCGATCTACGTACACTTAACCCTAGTGCAAAAGGAAAGGTTTGCACCAGTACAACAACTCCACCTACGAACATATAGACGAAAATCGAAGATAAACCACCTGTAATCATACTTTCTGACACGAAGCTACTTATAACTGCATTGATAAGGAAGCTTGATAATAGAATGATCCATGGTAAGTAGAACCATGAGAATCGATCTTTGGCATGAATTTTCATCACGGTTAGGATTCGGTTCATCTAACCTCTACCTCCTTTCTACCCAAACTATCGCTTGTGAGATGTACGATTAACTGCTGTAAGGGAACAGGTGCTAATTCAAGTCCCAGTGACTTCGCTTTTCGTTTGTTATCTGAACTTAATTCACCCATGACGGTAACAGAAGCTAACCCTCCAAAAGTTTCGCGTGCTATAATTTGCTTTCCTTGTGTGAATTCTTCAATAACCGAGGCAACACCTACAATTGTAAAAGCTTGACCTCGAAGTTCATCAGCATCCATATCCATCATGAGCTTTCCATTATCGATCAACATAATATGCTCCAGTATGCCACTTACTTCATCAATGAGATGTGTAGATAATAGAACAGTTCGAGGGTTCTCAGAAAAGTCTTCGATTAATCGGTTATAAAATATGTTCCGCGCAACAGCATCAAGTCCTAAATAAGGTTCATCGAAAATAGTAAGCGGTGCACGACTAGCAAGGCCAACAATAATTCCGACAGACGATAGCATACCGCGAGACAGCTTCTTCATTCTTCTCTTAATGGGTAACCGAAAATCCGCAATGAGCCTATTTGCAAACTCCCAATCCCAGTTGGCATATAACGATGCAGCGATCTCTAATACATCTATAATACGATAGGTGTCCGGATACTTCTGGCTTTCCTTGATAAAACACACTTGACTGAGCACATGGTTATTCTCATAAGGAGATTCACCAAACACCTTAATATCACCGCTAGTTGCGAACTGTTGTGCAGTGATCATGTGCATAATCGTTGTTTTGCCCGCACCGTTCCTTCCCAGTAGACCATATATTTTATCAGGCTCTATCGTAAAACTAACATCATCGACTGCTATAACTTTTCCATAAGATTTGGTTAATTGGTTAATTTCAATTACAGCGTTCATTCTGTGTGCTCTCCCTTCTTGATCATATCCATCAATTGTTCAGTTGTAATTTCCAGCTTAGCTGCCTCTTGGATCATGGTCACAACATATTGATCGTAGAATAACTTCCTGCGCTTCTCGAGTAACTCTCCACGTGCGCCAGTTGCTACAAACATACCTATCCCCCGCCTTTTGTATAAAATCCCTTGATCGACCAATAGATTCACACCCTTTGCGGCTGTTGCAGGATTAATCTGAAAGAAGGATGCGAATTGATTCTTGGATGGTACCATGGATTCTTCTGGCAATCTTCCATCAATGATGTCATCTTCGATTCTTTCAGCAATCTGAACGAAAATCGGACGGGTGTCATCTATTAATATGTTCATTTCCTCACCACCTGATTGGTTGATTACTTGTGTAACCAACTATACATCAACCAGATATTTCCTGTCAATAGGTGTTTTTCACTGATTATAAAAAAAGAGCAAGAGCACAATTGTGCCCTTGCCCTTCCATATTCTTTGCTGTGCTCCAGTATTTCTGAAGCTATTGTTTATATTAGAAAATCTCCGATTGCTTGACTCTCTCATTCAGAAAGGCAAAATCTTTATCTTGCAAAGGCTCTACTTTCCCTTTCTGATAGCCGTTACCCTTAGTGGAGAAGAAATCATGTGTGCTTGTCTCTGTTCTAATCCCGTTAAGCACTACAGGGTTTACTTCTTCTTCAGGGAATGTTGGTTCTAAACCTAGATTCATCAAGGCTTTGTTACCGTTATAACGAATATATTTCTTCACTTCATGAGTAAGTCCGATCTCATCATACAGCTTCTCTGTATATTCAAGCTCATTCTCGTACAGCTTATGCAGAAGTTCAGGTACGAACTCATTCGCTGTTTGTTTTTCCACAATACTGAGCTGGTTATATACCTCTTGCGCAAGTAAACCAACGAATACCCCGTGAACACTTTCGTCCCGAATGATCAGTTTAATGATCTCGCCGCTCGCTACCATTTTACCTTGTCCAGCTAGATATAATGGGTAGAAGAACCCAGAATAGAACAAGAAACTTTCTAGGAATACGGAAGCGACCATGGCTTTATACAAGCTCAGATTGTCGCCAGCCTTAATATCACGGTACAAGCCATCGATGATGGATGTTTTATATTGAAGCTGCTTATTATCCTTCACCCATTCGAATGTTTCATTAATCATTTGTGCACTAGCTACGGTCGTGAAAATTGTACTATAGCTCTTAGCATGGATTTCTTCCATAGCTGCTTGAAAAATCAAGATCGCTTTCTTCTGTTTTTCCTGCACAAATTGAGCGATCATTGGCATACCAACGTTACCTTGTTCTGTATCAAGTAAAGTTAATCCACCAAGTACCCGCATATAAGCTAACTGTTCACTTTCACTTAATTTAGGCCAAGATTTCAAATCCTTCGATATCGGAATTTCAGTATCAAGCCAGAATTGAGTGGTGTTCTGTGTCCACAGCATTTCGGTATAATCGGTTTCTGGTGCATTCCAGTTAACGGCTTCAAATTGTTTTATACTCATCGGTTTAATCCCCCTTATATCACGCAGCTTACGCATTCGTCGATCGTTTTCTTTCTAGTCCGTGTATAATAGAGCGTTTTTAAACCTTTCTTCTGGGCATAGATGTAATACTTCGCTAAATCACGTGTAGTAAGGTCATCTTTGACAAAAAGAATTGTTGATATCGCCTGATCGATATGCACCTGTACTTCAGCAACCAAATCAATGAGGTTGAACATATCCATATCATAAGCTTCTTTGTAATAGAAATAGTTCTCTTCACTTAGGAATGGCATTGGATAAATAGTCTTAGAATCGCCATACTCTCTCTCCTCAATCTTCTGAGTAATCGGTGCAATCGAAGCTGTTGAGGATTGTAGATAAGAAATTGAACCGGTTGGAGCAATCGCTAAACGATACGCATGATAGACACCATTCTTAGCAACTTGTTCTTTTAACTGAATCCAATCTTCCATCGTCGGAATTTCATGACCAGCGAATAGCTCTTTAACTTTATCTGTAACCGGAGAATAATCYGTATCGATATAGCGCTCAAAATAATTACCATTCGCGTATTCACTTTGTTCAAAGCCTACGAAAGTCTCTCCTCTTTCCTTCGCGATCTCCATGGAACGCTCTAGGGAGAAGAAATTCAGCATCATGAAGAAGGTTCTAACGAAATCTCTCGCTTCCTTCGATTCATAAGCTACACGATTCTTTGCCAAATACCCGTGCAGGTTCATAGCGCCAAGACCTACTGAATGCAGCTCTCTATTCGCCTTCGCCACTGAAGGTACGATCCTGATATCGGAACGATCGCTTACTTCCGTTAGTGCATCCATGGAATGATGTACTGTATCTCTCATGCGCTTATTGTTCATGACATTCACGATATTGAGAGAACCTAAATTACAAGAAATATCGCGATTAATGATATCTTCTTCATGATAATCATTGATGGTTGATACTTCACTTAACTGCGCAATTTCGCTGCATAGGTTAGAGAATTTGACACGACCGAGTTCTTTTAACGCATGATATTCGTTCGTATTGTCTACAAACATGATGTATGGGTAACCAGACTCCATCTGGGTCTGAGCTATTTTCAAAATTAGGTCTCTTGCAACTAGCTTCTTCTTACGAACATTCGGATTGTTCACAAGCTCATCATACATTTCCGAAATATCCATATCATCCAAATGCTTACCGTATTCTTTATAAACAGTCAGCGGATAGAATAAGTACATATCCTTATCTTTCTCAACTAATTCAAAGAATTTATTCGGAGCAACAACGCCAAGTGAAAGTGTCTTGATCCTAGTTTTCTCATCACTATTAATCTTCTTGGTATCTAGGAACTCTTGAATATCTGCATGGAAAATGTTCAGATAAACAACGCCGCTACCATCTCTTTGACCTAATTGATTCGCATATGAGAATGCATCTTCAAATAGCTTCATAACTGGCAATACGCCACTTGCTTTGCCATCTAAGCCTTTAATTTGTTCATCAGCGGCACGAATTTTGCTTAAATTCAGGCTGACACCGCCGCCTATTTTACTAAGCTGTAAAGCAGAATTAATAGCAAAACCAATCGAATTCATAGAATCGTTAACTTCTAGTAGGAAACAGCTAACGAGCTCGCCGCGTCTTTTCTTCCCTGCATTCAGGAACGTAGGTGTCGCTGGCTGATACTCTTGCGAAATCAGGATATCTGCATATTTCATTGCTTTATCCATATCGCCTTTACCTAGGAATAAAGAGACTACTGCAATACGATCTTCATATCTCTCTAATACCTTCGTGCCATCATCAGTCAACATTGCGTAATTATTGTAGAACTTAAATGCGCTCATGAAGGATGGGAATCTGAATTTCTTCGCATACAAATACTCATATAATTTCTTAATATCTGCAAAAGCATATTGATCAAACACGGCTTTCTCATAATATTGATGCTCTAGTAAATAGCCAATTTTCTCCTCTAAATTATGAAAGAAAACTGTATTTTGATTTACATAGTCTACAAAATAACTTCTTGCTGCTTCCCGGTCCTTATCAAACTGAAAGCTACCATTCTTTTGTACCATAATTTCATTATTAAGCTGTATCCATTTTGCGATTTGCGTAGACAAATTGACTAACCTCCTGTTTAAATTGCATGACATCTTTGTTAGTTCCACTTAGCTCGAACTTCATCAGTAACGGGACTCCATACATATCTGCTATATGGTCACCCGCAAGTCCATATCTGGCCCCCCAATTCATATTGCCACTCGAAACTACGCCTTGAAGCAAATGTCCATTGGCTGCTAAGAAATTGAGTGTTGCTTGTGGGGCTTGTCCGAAACCTGTTGTATATGTAACTAGAATAAAGGGTTGATCAACTACGCAATCCGCTGTGATCTGAAGACATTCCATATCAAGCTTCTGAACGAATCGCTTAACGTTTCCTGTTTTTGAATCGAATGCAATTAGCATGTTGTCACTCCTTGGCTTACACATCTGCTCTACTATCTAACGCTTGACACACGTCAAAAACCCATCTCCGAAAGAGATGGGATAATTACCAAAAACGACGCACATAAACAAGCGCAGGAAACAGAACTTACCTGTCATAGCGTCGTTTCAACTTCTTATCCCCCGAAGACATGAAACCAAGAGAATAGGCAGGTCTACTGGCTTGTGCTTCATCTTAAACGAACCCTTCCCATATAAGTCGCCATAATAACGTGCTTATACAGTGGCATGTTCATTTCATCAGCACTTACAGTTGCGGGGACAGCTCTGGATTCTCACCAAATTCCCTATTAGTTCGTTACGACACCTAATTCTCTTATTATTCAATTAGTCTATATCTAGTGGTCATTCCCGATACACAATACTAGATATCGCGTTATTTAGTAGCATAACCATTATTTCGACGAAATGCAAGTGTTTTTCTCATATAAGAATTTATATAAGTTGATCTTTTTCTCGCTGGGTTAGACGTCTTCCACTTACATTAACTGCGATCTTCCCGTCTGCTATGCCAAGAATGCGTGTAGCATATTTTTCGGCAAGTTCGATTTGTGGTAAAGCACAAATAACAGTAATATTTTGTGTCTCGCATAATTTCTTCAAATCCTCAAGTACACGTTTGGCAGATTCAGGCTCTAGTCCCTTAACCGGATCATCAGCAACTAACACTTTAGCTCCCTGAACAAGAGCTTTGGCCATCGCAACACGTTGTTGCTCCCCACCACTAAGCTTTTCAAGCTTCATATGTGCTTTTTTCTGCAAACCTACTTTTTCGAGCATATCAATGGCATCGAACTTCTCTTCTACACCTAACAGCTTCCATAATGGAGTCATTAAGAAACGTCCACTTATCACATTCTTAAGTGCCGTACGACTCTTGTTCAAATGTGGTTTTTCTTCTAAGAAGGCCCATTCACGGCGCATTTTGAGCTTGACCTTCCATGATGTTCGATCGACATTATTCCCATTATAAATTAATTCGCCTTCATCCCAGTTCTCACGTAGTGCTAAACAACGGAAAAGCGTGCTCTTACCACTTCCACTTGAACCGAGCACAACGATGAAATCACCAGCATAGGCTGAAAAATCAACACCTGACAAAACATTGGTATTTCCGAACTTTTTCGCTAAACCTTTAACAATAATCATCTGTCGTCGAAATCTCCTTTTATGGCTCTGACCCGATAGTTGATAGATGCATTATTTCTGCATACATTCAATTATATAATAAAATTGGATGAAAGGCTTATTTCTTTTGAAATGAATTAATTTCATAATACCTTTAGCTGCTTCAATCGGGAGTATATATAGATCAAAACGGTTTAATTTGTCTATATATAGTTTCAATTTATCCATTTAGATCAGTTATGAAATTGATTCACTAGTAAGATATTATTATTGGAATAATCCTGAACTAGAATATCTCCATCTTGCTTTGTAAGCGGAATATGTGCATCTTGAAGATTCTGCAGGATACGATCAAGCTCACCTTGATTCGGAATCACAATTGTATAGTATTTAAGACCTACCGCATTGTCAGGCGCAGGAGGTGCTCCAACACCTGCCCATGTGTTCATTCCAATATGGTGATGATAACCACCTGCTGAAATGAATAGCGCACTTGGCATTTGAGCAACTACATCAAAACCAAGCATTTGGCAATAAAATTGATGCTCCCTTGTCAAATCAGCTACATGCAGATGAACGTGTCCGATCGTTGTACCTTCTGCAAGTCCACTCCAGACATGTCCATGTCCTTCATCATATAGACTTTGCATATCAACTGGATCAGTTGCCATCTTAATGTGTTTATTATGATCGAGCTCCCAAGTCTCACGCGGGCGATCCGCATAAATCTCGATTCCAATTTTATCAGGATCGTTCAAATAGAGGGCTTCACTAACCAAGTGGTCCCCTTGTCCTATTTCAATTTGGTGTTTCAGTAAATTACGTAGAGATAAGCTTAAATCTAATCTGCTAGGCACTAGAATTGCAAAGTGATATAGTCCTGTAGTTCTTCTTCTCCCTGTCATCGCAACTGCATTTGGAATTTCTTCTAGTACCAGAATAGCATTCTTACCGTCAACAGACAGTTCTGCTGTTCGATTCACTTGTTTGAGGATTTGGAAGCCAATCACTTCTTTATAGAAGGTAATCGAACGCTCCAAATTGCTAACCTTTAAATGTACTTGCCCAATTTCAATCGCTGGATGTATGGATTGTGTTGTATTCATCATTATTAGAATCACCCTTAATCATTATTTTATATAATAGAGAAATCGTTAGTTACTTTTTGTAAGTAAATATATAATAATTATATCCTTGTGTCAATAGCACACCAAGCCTAATAACCGAGAAGGAACAGGCAGTGTAACCCTGATTCCCCCTCGGCTATCTCAAAATAAGATCAATTGTAATCCTTTAATCCAAAATACTTGTATTAGTGTTGAGCTTGTCTCCGCTTATATCCCTCTGCGTTAACTTCTTCGTAAATGCACTTACAAGAAGCATGATGATGAGGTTAATAACAAGTCCAATAATGCCGATATTTAAGTCTTTAATAACTTGTGGAGCAGAAGGCAGCATTGTTCCCATGGTTTGATTTGTAATGGTCGTATATAACACAACAAGAACGCCTACAATCATTCCCGCGAATGCACCATATATATTTACGTATTTCATATTCATTACACTCATATAAAGCGATGGCGCTAACTGAACAATTAAGCTGTATGCCATAATATTAAGAATAGCTAGGGCTTCCCCACCCGTTATCGTAAAATAGAGACTGATTGCCGAAAGCATCAAAATGATCAGCTTCGAGACAAGAGTTAACTTCTGATCTGTCACTGATGGAACCATTACTTTGTATACATTCTTGGTTAATCCAATTGCTACAGACATTAACATGATGGAAGTCGGAACTAATGCAGTTAACAAGCCTGCTGCGCCAATAAGACCAACTATCCATGGGTCAAAGGTTGCAATGGCTAATTTTAAGAGAGACAGGTCTCCCTCCGCCCCTTGTAAACCAGGAATTTGGACAGTAGCTGCAAATCCAACAAAAAAGACAAATAATAATAAAAGTGTATACAGTGGCAGGCTAATAGTGTTCTTAACAAGAGTCTTTCTGCTATTGGCAGATAAAACAACCATAAATGTCGTTGGCATAATATAAAAACCGATTGCCGATATAAGTACGGTTGAGATAAACCATGAACTACTCAGTCCCTGGTCTGCTAAAGTCAGGAGCTCTGGCTTCACTGTATGGACAGCCTCAAACATGGGCTGTATGCCTCCAAAGTAATGGAAAGGTATGTATAGTCCTAGAAAAACAACCACAATTAAGATCATAAAATCTTTAATAACCGATGTCCAAGCTGATCCATGAATACCCGAGATCATCACATAGATTGTAACCACAATCGTCCCGATACAGCTAGCTACTATTGGAGAAATTGCTCCATAAGATGCTTCTGACACAATAATCCCGAGTCCCCTAAACTGAATAACAATGTAAGGAACGAGAGCTACTGCCCCAAGAATAGCCACAAACACACCCAAAGCGCGACTTTTAAATTTGGATACATAAAAATCAGGCTGAGAAATAATCTGATGCTTCTTCCCGTACTCCCACACCTTAGGCGCTAGCCAATAGGCAATGACATATCCTAAGAAGATGTAGGTCGGTACATAGAAAGCAGCTACTCCTTTGGAATAAGCCCACCCACTGCCACCTAGAAGTGAGAATGTCGTGTAAACCTCGCCAGCTGTAAGTAAGAAAATAAACAGGGTTCCAAATCCCCGTCCACCGACAGCCCACTGATCGAGACTCATCTCTTTGCCTCTTGTTGATCTGATTCCTAAGTAAAGAGCAAGCGCTAAAAATAAAGCAATGATGACGATGGAGATATTCATTCAACTTCGCTCCCTGTATTCTCAGGATCGAACTTATAAACAATAGCTAGGATAATAGATGTGAGGACCATCCACATCGATATCCAAAATAGAAAGAAAGGTAAACCGAGAACATATGGCTCAACCCGATTCACATAAGGTATAAAACCTAATGTCCCGATAAAAGGAATGAATAACAGCAGTTTAATAAATTTCACTTTATGGCCTCCTAGCAATAATGACCCATATATTAAACCTTTTTGATCCAATGCTCAACATATTTTTCCCATTTGTTTCTCAATTCATCAACTTTTGCTAAAAACGTTGCCAGCATAAAAAAACCTCTAACCCTTAGTTAGATTAGAGGTTCTTCCGCGATTATTAATGACATTAATTTATAAATTAATCCTCATGCATTCACAGCAATATGTTTAATGATTCGCGCGGGGTTCCCACCCACAACTACGTTATCTGGAACATCCTTGGTTACGACCGACCCCGAGGCAACAACTACATTATGACCTATCGTTACACCTGGATTAATGACCGATCTTCCACCAATCCAGACATTATCTCCAATTGTAATCGGCTTACCAAACTCTAAACCGGTGTTTCTTAAGGTTGGTTCGAGTGGATGTCCAGCGGTATAAATATGGACTCCAGGTGCTAAAAAGCAATTAGCTCCAATTCGGACTTCAGCTACATCCAGAATCACACAATCAAAGTTCGCATAGAAATTATCGCCAATATATATGTTGGAGCCGTAGTCACAACGAAAGCTTGGTTCAATGTATATCCTCTCTCCTATGGAGCCAAATAAGTTATTCAATATATCGCGACGTTCATCTAGTTCAGTCTCTAAAGTCTGATTAAATTGCCGCGTTAATTTTCTGGCATGCTCTCGTTCCTTGACAAGCTGTGGATCAGCACCATCATACAATTCACTATTTAGCATTTTCTCTTTTTCTGTCTTCACGCGGATGCTCCTTAAACTACATAGCTAATTTATTTTATAACATTAGAACTACATCTCAATTACTTCTCCAGCTATTAAACTTGCCTGGACATCAATAATGCGCTGATTACGGCTTCCGCGAAACGCAAGTGTTAAGTCTTGTTGTTCCAGAATAAATTTACCGTCGATTAACACATCGCATAATGTAAGCAGATGGCGCTTTACTGGATCCGACATAATTTCATCGTAAGTAAATCCACTATATGCCCACACCGTATGACTGGGGCAACTAGCTCGGTATTCTTCCACGAAGGGCTGTAGCTTACCTGCAGAAAAGAAAGGATCGCCTCCGCACAAGGTTATCCCATCGAGTAAAGGATTGCTTTGACAATCTGCTATTATTCGCTTCTGCTCATTCTGATCAAATGGCTTACCATGATTGAAATTCCATGTTACCGGATTAAAACAACCAGGGCAATAATGCTTGCATCCACTTATAAAAATGACTGCTCGAATGCCACTTCCCTCATTAATGCTTTCTGGATAGTAGCCGCATATATTCATAGATGCTTAACCCGATCTCGAACTTCAGCTTGTTTTGCTGCATTAAATCTTTCTGTATAAGAACCCGTTAAATAACCAGTTACCCGCCTCAATCGGCTGAAGCTATGATCAGATTCAAGTGCTCCACAGTGCGGACATGAGCTACCAATCACGCCCTCATATCCACATGCTGGGCATCGATCAATCGGATGATTTACAGAAAAGTAGCTAATATCTTTACTTAATGCATATTGGACAATTTTCCGGAACGCCTCCAGATTGTTACGAGCATTACCATCTAATTCGATGTAAGAAATGGCGCCAGCATTACATAACTCATGAAAAGGTGCTTCAAGCTCAATTTTACGTGCAGCAGAGATTGAATGATAAACAGGAATATGGAATGAATTTGTATAATATTCACGATCCGTTACACCTAGTATACAACCAAGCTCATGACTATCCTTCTTTACAAACTTACCTGATAGTCCTTCTGCTGGTGTCGCAAATAAGGTGATATTCAGATCATATTCTTCCGACCATCGATCACAATGATCCCGCATGATTCGGATAAGCTCAACTGCCTTCTCATGAATAGCTGGATCCTCAGCATGATGCTTACCGTACATGGCTTTCATACACTCTGCAAGTCCAATGAACCCAATTGACAATGAACCATGTTTAATTAATTCTCTTACGGAATCTGTCGGCTTCAAGGTCTTCCCTTGCTTCCATACACCCTCCCTCATCATGAAATCAGAAGCTTTGGCCTGCTGCATAGCTTGAATCTCATAACGATGTAATAATCCTTCTAACGCAGCTTCCATCGCTGTGTGAAGTGAAGACATAAATCCAGCTTCATCAGGGGCTAACCGCTCACCCGTAGCTATCCCATTCTCTAACCCTAACCGAACAAGGTTAATGGTGTTAAATGATAAATTTCCTTTTCCAGAAAGATGGTTCCAGCCAAAACGATCGCTAATATTACGTGTGCGACAGCCCATTGTTGCAAACTCTGTATCTGGATTTCCTTCTTGATAGTATTGCAGATTAAATGGCGCATCAATATTGGCGAAATTAGGATATAGACGCTTGGCCGAGCATTCCACAGCCTTGATAAATAAATCATAATTCGGATCTTCCGGATGCTGATTAATCCCCTTCTTACATTTAAAAATTTGTTGAGGAAAAATCGGTGTTTCTCCATTACCAAGTCCTCTAATCGTGGAGTCTAATAATGCATAGATTAAGAGACGCCCTTCTGGTGAAGTGCATGTCCCATAGTTTACGGAGCTAAAAGGAATCTGGCCCCCTGCTCTACTGCTCATTGTATTCAAGTTATGAATCATACTTTCAGCTGATTGATACGTCTCATTTACCGTCTCGTTCATCGCAAAGTCGTAAGTTCTCGGATACTCACTTTGCAGCCACTCATTACCCATGTGAATGTTATCCTCAGCAACTTGCCTATCATCGGTACTGTGGTTATCGGTACTGTGTTTATCGGTACTGTTGCAATCCGTACCACTTAGCCCCTCTTGTAAATAACGCATCCCTTTATTAAAATGCTTGCGAAAGGACTTTGCTACAAATGGTGCCAAGTCATGATCAATCATATTCGCACTCACACCACCGTATTGTGAGTTTTGTTGATTTTGAAAAATAATCGTAACTAGCGCTGCTGCCGTCATAATCGATTGCGGTGGTCTAATCGTACCGTTACTTGTATGAAAGCCTTCACGCAGCAGTTGACCGAACGGAATGAAAATACAATTCGTCGTTCCTAGGATATATTGATCCATGTCATGTATATAGAGATGATTATGATTTATTTCTTCTTGAACTCTAGGCGGGATCGCATAACCGACGTACCATTTTGCAAATTCGGAACCGAATTTAGACATTTTGCCAGAGAATGATTCACCGTTTAGGTTCGCATTTTCTCGTACGAGATCCAAATCGAGAGTGTGAACTATATTTTGCCCAATTTGATATAATTGCGTCCGTTTCAGTCTTTCTTCCGTCCGTTTATGCCGATAGAGCATGTATTTCTTCGCCACATCTTTACGCTTACTAGCCATTAGCTCCTCTTCGACTTTATCTTGGATTTGTTCCACAGACATATCGATAGAACTAGCTTCAGCATAACCCTTAATCGTATTCGCTATGACTGTACATAGCTCTTGATCAAGAGTACCCGTTTCATTCATCGCCTTCTCTATTGCTTTGAAGATCCGTGATTGATCAAATTCAACTCGTGTACCATCTCGTTTAATTACATGCATTAGACAAGCCTACTTTCTGTAAGTTCTTAGATATGACGTAAACATGAATATCAGTTACATAACGATAAGAAAGCTTTGAATGCAATTGTGAATTATCACACTTACTCTTCCACAATAAAAGACATCTCCACTTTTAAGAGTAAAAGTGGAAATGTCTTCAGAATTCATCCTATAAATGATGTCCTCTGACACTTCCCTATCGCTCGTAGGTTACTTAAATAGTGTCGTCAGAATAGGCAGGTTTTCTGGCTAACAGACATGAATGCTAACAACCACTAAAACTGCTATGTCTACAAATAAAACTAATTTGTTCACATATTTAATGGTGTTAATGTTTATGGTCTGCTACAGTGGCGGGACCGCGTCGGTTTAATCCGAACTTCCCTTTTAAGCTTTGACCTCATTGTTGTTCAAAGCACCTATTCCCACAATATATAGTTGATGCGTATAAGATTAAATCAATATATTGAAACTTGTCAATGCTATCCTGCACACTCCGTTTATCCTAATCGTTCCTGCACTTTCGGGAATACGCGAAATGCATTGTTGTAGAACACATCTTCCCAATAGGCTTCCGGAACTAGCTGTTTAACAAAATTAATATATACATCAATTGGCGCAAGCGGCCAATCCGTTCCGAACACGATTTTATCATAACGATCTGCATATACTAGGCCACGACGCAAATGATCCATAAAGAGAGGCTCATTCTGGAATCTGTTGAACACCTGCTGGTTACCCACTTGTAAGCCAGAAATGTCTGCGAATACATTATCATTCTTCGAGACGATTTCGCCGCCCTCCATCACCCATGGATCACCGAGATGACAGATCATAAAATTAATATCGCGATATGCAACTGCCAATTCGTCGACTGCAAGTGGATGTGAATACTTCAACAGTCCACGAGGTGAATAAGTATCGCCGGTATGAATAACGACTGGCATCTTGTACTGCGCAGCTAGCTCGTATACAGGAGAATATATAGGATCATACACATAATAGTGATAATAACCCGCATACAGCTTGATCCCTGCTGTTGACGACCTTTGTAATGCCTTCTCAAGTGCTTGCAGCTGCTTCTCACCTGGATCATTCACGAGCCTATCTGGATTAATACCCACGCACTCAAGTAGAAAGTCCGGCAATACTTCTTCTAAATCAAGTGGCATTGGATTAGGAGAAGCTGAGTCAGGAAAAGCTCCATCCGTCTGCTCCGTTACACCCATACCTATTCCGAGAACAACTCCACTGGCATCAAATTCGCGTTTGAGCCCTTCTGAAGTATAAGTTACATATGATTTCTCATCCGCAGTCTGTTGAAAACTGGCAATACGAGATAAATGAATATGGGCATCAATAATTTTCATCGTCATTCGATCACTCACCTGTTATTTAGTAATAGAACCGATATACATTAATTGTGCAGGTTCTAGCTGATCAACTGCTCCATCTAGTATACCTTGCACACTATCTAATATCTCTTGTAAGGATAACCACTCACCTTGCTTTTTGGTAAAAGGCTCTGCCACATAAAAAGGCTGCGTGAAGTATGCTTCTAGTCTTTCCCCACGTTCATAAACAGCCTTATCCATTTCGGAGAGCTTATCTAGGCCGCGTACTTGAACCAGGGATCTTAGCTCCCGATAACGCCTCATTAATTTGCGTGCACGCTGCTGAATCGTTAAATGAGACGCTTCTAATTGTGCACCTTCGAGTATGACAGAAGTAGAAGTAATTGGATCTATAGCCGGATAAAACTGTCTAGTCGCAAGATCCATATCCAGTTTCCATAAGGTGTCAAGCGGACCATATGGAGCCTGCTCATCGACTGATTCACCTATACAATCAACAAGTGCAATGGTTACGGGTCTTGCACCAGGCTCATTGATTCTTTCGCGCAATGTGTGTAATTCACCCGATAGCACAATCGAACGATCCGCGCCCAAGAAAATATCCTTGTCTTCCCTAATTCGCGAAATTTGCTCGATCACTTCTTCTAGACTCGAACAAACCATACTTGCTTCCTCAACAGCATCACTAATACCAAGTGCTTCAGCTTCAGGAACCCACATGATGGTTTCATACCCACGTTGATTAACTCTGCGGAACAGCTCAGCAAGTAAAACTAGCTGGCCCATTCCTGGACGTGCAACGAAACCCATCGTGCCCCCTCTTACAACAGGTGCGAATAAATCTAACACTTTAATTCCCGTTTCGATCATACCCAAATTACCTCCTCGAATAATTAATTCATCCAAAGTACATCCAGCAATTGAAGCAAGTGTGACCAGAGTTCGAACCTCAGCGCGTCCAACTGGTATTTTACCTGTACACAGATTAGATACTGTAGCTGGACGTAAACCAACATTTTTAGCTGCAGTAGTCAAATTGGGGACACGCCGCCGAAGTAAAGCTACATTGAGCTGTAAATCTTCGATTTGAATAACCTCCTTATAATATAAAATATCTTATTACTCTGAATAGTAAATCAAATTACGCTGTAAAGCAACAATTAATTTTAATTTTCCAATAAATTTATAAAAAGGCTACCATCGTCGGCAGCCCTAAGTTACGTTATTGAATTTACCAACCGCTGGGACTTGATTTCCTGCCTTCACCGCTCTTATATGCCTCCCATTATCAGTACAAAAAATAGAACGACATAGGCAAGTGAAAATATATGTACTGAGCCTCCTATAATAGATAGCTTCTTGCTTCTATTTATCACGAACATACCAATTATACTGATGCACAATCCGATCGGAGGTAATACATAAAACATCGATAAAATGATGTTGCTAAAAATATTGATTTTTAAAAGTAGCGCAACATTTAAAATGATTAACTGAATAATACCGAGCACACATGAAATATAACCAAATATCGACTCAYGTTTGTTAACCATATTAGTAATCTTGTTATGTGATTCCTGCTCTTCTAAGGTTGTTATTTCCATAAGTATAGCCTCCTCAGCTTTAACTCATCAACATCAAACCACTATTTAATGAAAATCAGAAATATAAAATAACCCATATAACATACAGGAATAACTAATAGAATGATGGTCAACCAGACTAATATTTTGATCCATTTTTCTCTGTGTATTTCTTCTTGTACTGTCTTAATTTGTTTATCATCATTCAAAAAATCATTTTCCATTTATCCAATTCACCACCTGTTTGGTTATATCGTATTCCATATTATACCATTAAATTGCAACTGAATGACTAACTGTTCTATCCATTGACTTAACAACCAATTATCAACACTTAAATTTATCAGTGCTACCAATAAAAAAAAGACTACTGAACGAAGTCAGTAGCCCTTATACTTCCACAATATTTAGTTAATCGAATCAATTTCATAATACCTTTAGCTGCTACAATCAAGGCTATATATAGATCAAAACGGCTTAAGCGAACTCCGTACTCTCACGTTCTCTCTCAGGTATGCTTAGTATGCTGTAAGGTTTGAACGAATATTTGCTCGATGTGGGTGTCATCTAATGAATAGAATACGGTCTTTCCGACTTTACGACGCTTCACAATACGCATGTTACGAAGGTAGCGAAGCTGATGTGATATAGCAGATTGCCCCATATCCAGTAGTACAGTCAAATCATGTACACAAAGTTCCTTTTGCAATAAAGCATCAATTAATTTAACCCGCGTCGGATCACTAAACGCTTTGAACCAATCAGCCAATTGAACAGCATATTGATCTTCAATCATACGTGCTTTAATCAGGTTAAGATCCGTTTCAGTTCCCATACATGTAGATTCACAATCTTCAGTCATGATTATTGGTTGTTCCATAGTCTCACCTTCTTTGTTCGTTATATAAAACTATATCACAGTCCTCATGAAAATTACGGTTTATCTGGATTCTTCGTGCATGATCGTTATCAAACATTATAACAAAAGAATAGCTTATACGAAATGATTACAATTGGGTATCCTAAATCGGGAAATTAATCCTATTTGTGTTGACAAAATAAGTATTCAGGAATATTATATGAGCAAGTATTCATATATCGTAGTCCATTTATTTGAAATGAGGCATGCAGAATGAACGAATATAGAGTTAAAGGCTTATCATGCGGCAATTGTACACTCAAAATTGAACGTGAAATTCAGCAGCTTGAACATGGTAATACCGCTACATTAAGTTACAATTCAGGTCGTTTGAAGCTAGCCTCGGAGGTATCCCTTCCTAAAGTCGAAGCAATCCTGAAATCTGAAGGTGCCTATATTGAGAAAGCACAAGATTCTCAGGAAGGTCATCATGCGGGTCATCATCATGAAGGCCATGATCATGCAGGTCATGAACATAGTCATAGTCACGGTAACAACAAAATGCTTCGTCTATTGATTGTGTCTGCTGTTATCTACATAGCAGCTTTTGCTCTAGATGGAATAATAACCGACTTTATAGTTATTCCTCTGTATTTACTTGCTACTATTATTAGTGGCTATACGACCTTCTTCCGTGGATTGAAGAACTTATCTCGACTCAACTTCAATATTGATACGTTAATGACGATTGCTCTTGTTGGTGCCCTAGCGATAGGCGAATGGAAAGAAGCAACACTTGTAGCTATTCTATTTGGACTCAACGAACTGCTCGAAGGACTTGGAATGGAGAAAGCGCGCCGTTCGATGGAATCCTTGTTGCAGGTTGCACCTAAAGAAGCAACGAAGCTTATAGACGGTCAAGAAACTGTTGTCCCGATTAGCTCTCTAGCGGTTGGCGATATTGTAATTGTAAAGCCCGGTGGCAAAATCCCATCTGACGGAACCGTCTATGCAGGCAAAAGCTCCGTCAATGAAGCAGCGATTACGGGAGAATCACTTCCTATAGACAAAGCAATTGGTGAATCCGTATTTGGTGGAAGTATCAACAATGAAGGAGTTCTACAAGTACGAATTGTTAAAGCTTATCACGACTCTTCATTGGCCAAAATTCTTCATCTCGTACAAGAAGCACAAGAAACGAAGACGCCAACGGAACTATTCATTAACAAATTTGCGAAGTATTATACACCACTCATTATGATAGTAGCTGCTCTTGTCATGCTTATCCCTCCCTTATTCCTAAGTGGAGATTGGATACACTGGTTATATCAAGGCTTAGCCGTTCTGATCGTAGGTTGTCCATGTGCACTTATCCTATCTTCACCAATTGCAATTGTAGCTGGAATCACTCGGAACGCCCGTAATGGCGTGCTGATCAAAGGCGGCGTTCATCTTGAACAGTTAGGTAAAATAAATACACTTGCTTTCGATAAAACAGGCACACTCACCAAAGGTGAGCCACATGTAGAACAAGCAATTGTCTATAATGAAGATAGATTCTACACGATTGCAGCATCCATTGAGAAGACTTCCTCTCACCCGTTAGCGAAGGCAATCATGAAGGAAATCGATAAGCATGGAATCGTAGCTGTGGATGCAGATGACATACAAACCATGTCTGGCAGTGGAATTGAAGCAGTTATTAATGGGGTTAAATATTGGCTGGGGAATGAGCAAACGATAGTTCATTTGAATATACCAGCGTCCATTCAGACTCAAATCAATCTTCTCAAAGATCAAGGCTTAACTTTAGTTCTCGTTGCGGATGAACAACAAATACTCGGTATGTTCGGTATCGCGGATGAAATCAGATCTGAGAGTAAAGAAGTTATTGCTGCCCTGCATCGAAGTGGAATTCGCCGCACTGTTATGCTGACAGGTGATCATAGGAAAACTGCTGAGAAGGTTGCGAAGGCTGTAGGTGTAACCGATTATTATGGAGATCTACTACCAGAAGATAAGGTCAATCAGATCAAAGCTTTGGCTAAGCAAGGCCGTGTAGCGATGATTGGCGACGGGATCAATGATGCCCCTGCTCTAGCTTCTGCAAACCTTGGCATTGCAATGGGTAAGGGTACAGATAGCGCAATTGAAACCGCAGATATCGTCTTGATGCAGGATCACTTAGGAAAGCTTCCTGAAGCAGTCTCCATTGCTAAACGAGTGAACCGCACTATTCGATTTAATATAGGCGTAGCATTAGGACTTAAGATAATTGCCCTCCTTCTTACAATTCCAGGTCTGCTTACTCTATGGATCGCAATCTTATCTGATATGGGAGCTACCATATTCGTTAGCTTGGTCAGCTTGACGATCTTGATTCAATCAAAGAAAAGCTCATCCTAATTTCTATAAACAAACAAAGGAGCTGTCCCTTAAGTAGAATTTCCTACTTAACAGGGAAGCTCCTTTATTACGTTAGTTGATCAAACGCACTTTTAGTTTCTGTTAGTGACTTGAAAATTACAGGGAAAGAGTGGGAAGTTTGGGACATCCCCTTAATTAATCTAGTTATCGTAATTTAGCAGCATAAGGCTTCAATACAGGCTTATATTGACTTGGAATATAAGTTACTGCCTTCGGATGGGTTAGAACCATCAAATAATGCATTCCTGGCTCCGGATAGCTAAGCTCATAGGAGATGATCGCTTCTTTGTTATTCTTAAACTCGATCCCTTTGATAATTATGCCATAACCCGAGTTTGATTGCTCACCCCAAGAGACAGTAACCTTACTCACTTCACTCGTATGTTTCTCAACCAGCACCGCTACATCCTTATCGGGCATAAGCTGCTCATCAGGAGTGGTATTGTCAGTATGCGTCTTCACAAATTCCCTTGCTGCATGTACCCACATCGCTGCTTGTGCACGGGTCACTTCTTGCTTCGGCAGGAATTTCTGTTTGTCATCTAATCGAATAATGTTCATGATTGTTAAGGCTTGGACACTATCTTTATACGCTATTTGTACCTCATCCATATCTGCAATATCTATATAGATTTCAATAAGCGGGAATTCTCCCTTCTTCTCTATCGCGTGCTTTAGCAGATCAGCGAATTGTTCTCGTGTGATGATTTGGTCTGGATTCAAATCTTTACCCAGCGGCAAACCATTCAAGTGTGCAATTACCAGAGAATCTGCATACCAGGCGCTATCCGAAACAGATGTAAAATAATCACTCGCAAGTGGTTGTTTGACAAATTTAATGTGGTTAATGTTTAATTCTAATCCTTTGGTTATCAAATAGACAGCTTGTGCAAAGGACAGCTTCCCTTTGGGGTCATAATGATTCGCGTCCACCCCACTCACAATCCCTGCTTCCTTCAAACTAAGAATACTTTGCTCGGCAGGATCACCTTTAATGTCTTGAAAAGCATATGCTGATGTTGTAAACAAGAATACACAGACAACTGATAGCATAATGAGCAACTTCGATTTAGATTTCATTGGTACATCTCCCTTCTATTTATTCAGACGTATTAAAATCTGATAAGTTGCAATTTTACAAATTAGGATAACTTGTAATCATTATACGTCAACATAATGTGAAAGCTCAGCCTCAGCTTTTTTTCAAATTAATAATAACCAGTAACAGAAATGAAATGACGATAATTGCAAATGTCCAGAGCCATGCAAGATTCATATTGCCTGAATCCACTGCCACATAAATAGCCGTAGATAACGTTTGTGTTTTGTATGGGATATTCCCCGCGATCATCAACGTTGCACCGAATTCTCCTAGTCCACGGGCAAATCCGAGCATGTAGGCAACAAATAAGGAACGAGCAGCTAGAGGTAATGTAATATGACGCAGAACTTGCCACTCATTCGCACCAATCGATCTACCGGCATCCTCAAGATCTCGATCCACAGACTGAAAGCCTACCTTCATGGTCTGATACACGAGCGGAAAAGCAACAACCACTGTTGCAACAACAGCTGCCCACCAGGTAAATACAATCGGCTGCTGAAATATATATTCGATTGCCTCTCCTATAAAGCTTCTTCTACCGAGCATAACAAGCAATATAAAGCCTACTACAGTTGGAGGAAGAACGAGTGGCAGCATAAACAAAGTTTCAATCCAGACTCTTCCCCTAACCCTTCTTTTAGTCATTAAGCGTGCAGCTAGGATGCCTAGAAGAAAAACAATCACACTTGAGACGAGTGATATCCGAAGTGATAACCAAATTGGCGACATGAATTCATTCCAGTTAATCGTCGACATATTAGGTTTGCGGAAGCGAAAATCCATTTTTCACAAAAATATCGCTCGCTTCTTTACTCCGTATAAAATCAAATAATTGCTTCACTTCTTCAGGGTACTTGGTTTCCTTAATGATTCCAATCGGATATTCAATTGCTTGATGAGTAGACTTATCTAGCGTGTGAACAATATGTACTTTACTTGAACTAAGGGCATCTGTCTTGTAGACCAAGCCCGCATCCACATTACCGGTTTCTACATAGCTGAGTACTTGGCGAACATCTTTAGCAAGCACAACCTTTGGTTGTAAAGGATCCCATAGGCTCATTGTAGTCAATGCTTCCTTCGAATATGCACCGACTGGTACACTTTCCGGTTGCCCAATCGCGATTTTCTTCACTTCTGAATCTACCAAATCTTCGGGCTTCTTAATTAACGCTTCTGCATCAGTTGGGACAATAAGCACCAGTTCATTCGTTAATAAGTTAGCATGATGCTCTACGTCAATTAATTGTTTATCTAGAAGTGCTTGCATTTGCTTCTTTCCTGCTGAAATAAACAAATCTGACGGTGCTCCCTGCTCGATTTGCTGCTGCAAGGTCCCTGATGCCCCTAAATTCAAATTTAATTTCACATTAGGATGTTTCGCTTCATATAACGTTTGAATTTCCTTGAGACTTTCCGTTAAGCTTACCGCTGCTGAAATGGTAAGATCAATTTTCTCAGAAGGACGAGAATTGCAAGCTGTTAGTAATAGGTATAAACAAATTAAAATAAATAATAAACCATATATTCGATGACTTCTCTTCAATCCTTATTCCTCCAACTAACTATAATAACCTTAAGTATAATGAACTTCCTTACAACATGTAAATACATACAACATTCAATGCATCTACATTCGCTTATTTACTTCTATATTCTTCTTATTTGACTTATTTGGATTACAATTGTAATATTTAAATATTAACTATGGATTACATATGTAGTCAAGGAGTTGAGCACATGAAGGAAATACCCAAAATTTCTGAAGCAGAATGGGAAGTAATGAAAATTCTATGGACACAATCACCATTATCATCTAATGAAATTGTTTCAAGGTTAGAAGGAAATACAAGCTGGAAAGCTAAAACTATCAAGACATTGATTAGCAGACTAGTTTGCAAAAAGGTACTCAGTTTTATAGAAGATGGTAGAACCTATAACTATTATCCTCTACTGACTCAGGAAGAATGCATACAGGCTGAAAGCAAGACCTTCTTGAATCGTATTTATGGCGGAGCTCTTAAGCCCATGTTCGTTCATTTTTTGGAAGAAGAAAAATTATCTCCCAATGATATTGAAGAATTAAAACGTATTCTAGAACAAAAAACAAAATAAATTGAAATAGCTAATGAAAGGATGAGGTGCATGTGTTTCAAGTAACTACCCTACCGATAGATTATTTGCAATGGTTATTAACTACATCAGCGATTGCTAGTCTAATTGTATGTGTTATTCTAGCAGTCAAATTCATAATCGGTAATCGATTACAACCTAGCTGGCACTATCTGTTGTGGTTCATTGTCGTGCTACGCCTCATATTGCCATGGACACCTGAAAGCTCTTTTAGCCTATTTAATCTAATTAATCTAATTACAAATTCAACAAGTTCTGTTTCATATACATCTAACTCAGATATTATCCCCCTAACAACTGAGCCTATAGTTGATGCAGAAGTTACTTTAGTTAACTCCCAATCAACTGTAAACAGCTCCAATTCTATTTGGCAATTTGCGTTCTATGTTTGGTTGTTTATCGTCATTTTACTTATTATTCAGATGATTGCTACTAACAGAAAGTACGCTAAGAAGCTTCTCAATCTACCAGCTATTAACGATCCCTCCATCCTTGATTTATTGGATAAATCAAAACAACTCATGTCCATAAACAGGGATATTCGATTAAAGTGGTCAGATCAAGTAGTTAGTCCTACACTTTATGGAATTCTGAAGCCCTCTTTAATCCTTCCCAAAGAAATCACTCAGAATCTTAGCTTAGAACAATTACACTTTATTTTCCTTCATGAGCTATCACATTACAAACGTAAGGATATTGCAATCAATTGGCTTATGCAAGGATTATTGATTCTTCATTGGTTTAATCCCATACTTTGGTATGCTTTTCGCCGAATGCGTGAGGATCAAGAAATTGCTTGTGATAATCTCGCGCTGACATATCTCCACCCTCATGAATCTAAAGCTTATGGACTAACCATCATCACAATGCTAGATCATTATACTGAACATAAGACAATTCCTGGCATAGCTAGACTATCAGGAAACAAGGATAAACTAAAAAGGAGAATAACCATGATTACGTTATTTAACCATAATACGAATCGACGTTCCATATTCGGATTGATCATTCTGATTGCACTTAGTTGTATCTTATTAACAAATAGCAAAACATCAGCTACAGTTTCAGAGCCTCAACATATTCTTGAAGCATTCCTTGATACTAGAATAGATGGCAATATTGATCAGGCATTTTCTTTTGTCACAGCTACTGGAATAAGTCCTTCTGATTTAAGAGAAGATTGGGAAGGTAGATCAAGACAAGATCGACTTTTAGCGTACAAAATCATTAAATTTTTCAATGACGACGACACTCATGCTAGTGCCTACCTTTCCTTATTAACAGAGAAGCAAGGTCAATGGACAAGTGCTTATCGATTGATTAAGCAAGATGATGTATGGAAAATTTATCTTGGTGATTACGCTCCACCTGTTTCCCCTCCAGTAACAGAGATCTTAGATGGTAATGACCCTAGTCGTCGTCCAAGCCTAGCAGAGTCTTATCAAATTGAGCAGGAATTCAGCCAAGGAAACATAGGATACGCAGTGCCTTCTTCACCGCCAAGCTCGTCAATTCAAACCTCTGCAAAGTAACCAAACTGATAAGCCAGTCAGATTATCAAAGAATGATGAAGATCATGATCGATTACAACAAGGGGAAGGTTCCAGAATCTGCTCTTATAGACGCTCAACCACTGATTGATTTATATCAGGAAAGATATAATGATGATTTCTTAAGAGAATCAAATACTTCAAATTAGCAATTCTGTTTATGTTATATCGAGTTGAAAATGTAAAGAGGAGGAGCTATTCCATTAGTAGATTACTACTTTTAGAATAGCTCCTCCTTGCTGTATTGTTTTATACGTGTTCTTGAATCGTATCTGGCTTCTCATAAACTCTGCCAAACAATTCTACTGAAACTACTAGCATTTGCTCGATTTCTAAGGGTTTATCCTTCTCATCCTTTGACACATTAGCGATCCGGTCCACTTCCTCATATCCTTCAATCACTTTACCATAAGCAGCATATTTACCATCTAAACGCACTGCTGGCTTATGCATGATAAAGAATTGGGAGCCTGCTGAATTCGGATCATCAGTTCTTGCCATTGAGATGACACCCTCCGTATGCAACAAGTTGTTCTCATGACCGTTCTCGGTGAATTCCCCAACAATCGCATAACCAGGTCCTCCCTCGCAGCATGCAAGTGGATCGCCCCCCTGTATCATGAATCCGGAGATCGTTCTGTGGAATGTTAATCCATTAAAGAATCCACTTGTCGTTAAATGAATAAAGTTCCGAACTGTATTTGGTGCAAGATCCGGATACAGCTCAACCTTAATCTGTTTTCCACTTGCCATATGAATCGTTACGATTGGATTATCCTGCATCTTGACCCACCTCCAAATTATTTGCCTCTACCCTCAACATAAGCATCTTTGAAATAGATATTACCTAGAATGTTTTTGTTCCAGCCCTTAACATGCTGAGCCATCATCATCACATTCGTACTATGATAAACCGGAAGAATTCTCATTTCATTCATCAGAATGTTCTCAGCGTTATGCATAGCTTCTAGTTGCTTAGCTGGGTCTAGATCCTTCTTAGCTTGATCTACAAACTTGTCGTAATCTGCACTACCCCAGTTTGTCATATTATTTGGACTCTTGGAGTTAAACACATCAAGGAATGTCATCGGATGCGCATAGTCCCCACCCCAACCCATAGAAGCAATTCCATAGTCATAATCTTGAATCTCTTTGTAGTACACTTTCCACTCGGATGATTTTAATTCTAAGTCAATATTTAAGTTCTTCTTCCACATTTGTTGAAGAGCTTCTGTTACCTTCTTAGGAATATCTCCTGAGTAGTATTTCAATGTTAATTTAGGGAATCCAGCACCATCAGGGAAACCAGCCTCTGCTAGTAATTTCTTTGCTGCTTCAACGTCTGCCGTTTCAGTTAAGCCGAAGTTACCGCCAACTTCTCTAAAGTCCTTACCTTCAAGTACCATTCCGTTAGGAACTAATGCAAATGCAGGCTGTTGACCACCTTGTGTTACGTTCTCAACAATTTCTTTTCTATTAATCGCAAGAGCTAGTGCTTTTCTTACCTTCTCATCATCTAAAGGCTTAATTTTATTATTCAATAAGTAGTACGTAGTACCAAGTGCAGGTAGAACGATAAAGCGATCATCGCCAGCTTTTAATCTTGCGATTTCTGCTGCAGGAACCCCGTTGATGCCATCCACTTTCTTGGATTCCATCGCTGTAAGACCAGTTGCTAATTCAGGAACAATGCTGAACTTAATTTCTTCAAGCTTCACATTGTCTTTACCCCAGTAGTGTTCGTTCTTCACTAACGTATAAGACTCGCCAAACTTCAATTCACTTACTTTAAAAGGACCATTACTGATGAATGATTCTGCTTTTCTGTGCCAAGCTTCTTTATCCTTGTCTACTGCAGCTTGTTGAACCGGCATATAGCAAGAGAAAGCAAACAATTGCATTATATATGGAGATGGAGCTTCTAGCGTCACTTCAAGCGTCGTATCATTGATTACTTTAATACCAAGCTCTTCTTCTTTCACTTCACCCTTGAAGAACTTCTCACCATTCTTAATGTATGGATACATCATGAAAGAATAGTCAGATGCTGTCTCAGCAGTCATCACTCGTTTCCATGAGTAGAAGAAGTCCTTAGCTGTTAATGGGCTGCCATCAGACCATTTCGCATTTTCATTCAATGTGAATGTATATACGAGACCATCAGGACTTACTTTCCATTCTTTTGCTACACCTGGTTGTGCTTCATACTTGTCATTCATTTGAACCAAGCCCTCGAATACGTTCGAAATAATTGGCGTAGCGAAGGTTTCAGCTGTAAGACCTGGATCCAGCTTATCCGCTTCATTATTCAGAACATAAACGATTTTTTGCGTATCTCCACTTGCTGCAGGTGCCTTAGTTGCTTCCGCTGCTGGAGTCGTACTTGGCGCACCTGTTTCTTGAGTCTTCGGTGAGCTACTACAGCCAACTATAAGCGTAAGAATCATGACTGCAATGACTAGAAATTTACCATTCGTCTTTAACACACAATCTCCCCCTAAAATAGATTTATATAATAAAATGATCTCCCCCATAGCAGCTAAATCTTATTCAATCACCGCGTTAAAGTCATATCCGATGAAGAGTTAATTACTTTACTTGCTACTAGAATCAATTTCATAATACCTTTAGCTGCTTCAATCGGGACTATATATAGATCAAAACGCTTTAATTTGTCTATATATAGTTTCAATATAACCATTTAGATCAGTTATGAAATTGATTCACTTCTATGGGTTACAATCACAATATTTACTTACACCCTATTTACTTACACTAGATGACAAGCTGCTAGGTGATTAGGACCAATTTCTTTCAATAAAGGTTCCTCTTGCCTGCATCGTTCTATCGCATATTTACACCTCGTCGCAAATCGACATCCTTGAGGTGGATTAATCGGGCTTGGAATGTCCCCTTCAAGCAGCACATCTTCCTCAGCTTGATGAGCTCTAGGATCGGGAGCTGGTATCGATGATAGTAACGCCTGTGTATAAGGATGTGCAGGATGCTTATAGACTTCTTCGCTATCCGCTATTTCGACTAGCTTACCTAGATACATTACACCCATGCGATTGGAGATATATTTAACCATCGAAAGATCATGCGCGATGAATAGATAAGTTAGACCCATCTCTTCTTGTAAATCCTGCAGCATATTGACAACCTGTGCTTGAATTGAGACATCAAGTGCAGATATGGGCTCATCACAAATGACAATCTCCGGATTAACCGCAAGTGCTCTAGCAATACCGATTCGCTGTCTTTGCCCTCCGCTAAATTCATGAGGATATCTTCTCGCATGTTCTTTCTTTAAGCCGACTTTGTCGAGCAGATTCTCAACAATATCGATTCTTTCGTTCTTAGAGCCGATCTTATGGACATTAAGCGGTTCGGATATAATATCCTTAACTGTCATTCTTGAATTTAACGATGCATAAGGATCTTGGAAAATCATCTGCATCTTACGGCGATGTGGCAAGAGTTGCTTTTCATTCATATGCCCAATGTCAACACCATCTAGAATGATTTCACCTGCTGTTAACTCATGAAGTCTAATAATTGTTCTTGCAGTAGAGGACTTACCACAGCCAGATTCGCCGACAAGTCCAAGCGTTTCACCTTTCTTAATGGAGAAGCTAACATCATCTACCGCTTTAAGATAAGTAGGTTCCTTGGCCAGAAACTTCTTATCTACGCTAAAATACTTCTTTAGATTACGAACCTCAAGCATATTCTCATTAGCCAATAGTTACACCGCCTTTACTTACAAAATCATTCTTAGGTGCGTCTTTATGTAAAAGCCAGCACATCGACTGATGGCCATTGCCTAAGTCAGTATACTCAGGACAAGCAGTAGCACAAATCCCCATCGCATAATCACATCTTGGAGCAAATGGGCAGCCTTTAGGTGGATTTACTAGATTAGGCGGCGAGCCTTTGATAGGAGTAAGTCGCTTACTATCCTGCATTTCAGCTTTAGGTATCGATTGTAGAAGTCCAGCTGTATAAGGATGCTTAGGGTTATAGAAAATATCCTCCGCAGACCCCTCCTCCATAATCATGCCACCGTACATAACGATAATTCTCGTACATATATCTGCTACGACACCAAGATCGTGTGTAATCAGCATAATCGACGTATTTAATTCGGACTTCAAGTTCTTCATCAGCTTAAGTATTTGCGATTGTGTCGTGACATCAAGTGCAGTTGTTGGCTCATCTGCAATTAATAAATCAGGCTCACAGCATAATGCAATGGCAATCATGACACGCTGTCTCATACCACCACTGAATTCAAAGGGATAATTCGACATTCTTTTCTCAGCATCTGGAATTTTAACGAGCTTGAGTAACTTGACTGCCTTCTCCTTAGCTTCCTTCTTGGACAGACGCTGATGCTCCATAATCGTCTCAACTATCTGTTCACCGACGGTTATTAATGGATTGAGCGAAGTCATCGGATCTTGAAATATCATCGAAATTTCATTGCCTCGAATACGTCTCATTTCCTTCTCCGATTTATTCGCTAAGTCATCGCCCTTATACAGAATATTACCGCCAACAATTTTACCTGGATTCTGCAAAAGCTTAAGTATGGACATCGCTGTTACGCTCTTCCCACTACCAGACTCACCCACAACACCAATAACTTCACCTTTATTAATCTTGAAATCTACGTTTCTAACTGCCTTAACTTCCCCAAAATGTGAGAAGAAAGAAGTTTGCAGATGATTCACTTCTAGTAACACTGAACTATCTTTCATTTGTTGACTCATCGTTACACCTCCTCCTATCACTTATTTGCGAAGTCTCGGATCTAATGCATCTCGTAACCCATCGCCTATCAAGTTAAATGCAACCATTGTGATACAAATAGCAATCGCAGGGAAAAACAACTGGTACGAGAAGGAGCGAATGGATTCTAATGCTTCATTACAGAGCGTTCCCCATGAAGCCATGGGCGCCGTTACACCAAGTCCGATAAAGCTCATGAAGGCTTCCGTAAAAATCGCACTAGGGATCAACATGGTTAACGTTACAATGATCGCTCCCATTGCATTAGGCAATAAGTGACTCGTAATAATTTTGAGTGGTCTTGTACCGATTGTTTTGGCCGCATACACGAATTCCTCTTCTTTCAAAGAAAGCATCTGTCCACGAACGATCCGTGCCATATCAACCCAATAAACAGAACCAAGTGCAATAATAATACTTAGCAATCCTGAATTCAGCACAACCATGATCAGAATAACGTAGAGAGTTAATGGAATAATGCTGATAATATCCACGATTCTCATCATGATATTATCGACTTTGCCACCAAAGAATCCGGCAATTCCGCCATACATCATCCCAATGATAAGATTAACAAGTGCTGCGACTACTGCAACAAGCAGTGATATTCTGGCTCCGTACATAATTCTTGTTAATAAATCTCTACCTAAATGATCTGTGCCTAATAGATAGGTTTTATTGGATACATTCTTATACGTTTCTAGAGTTTGACCACTGGCATCCTTGAGAACGATATTATTTTTTTGGCTATAATCAATGAATACAGTGCCGCTACCCGTTTTATAAGAAAGCTGCTTCTTAATCATGTCTTCTTTGTCTTTGGAAAGCTGCTGAACTAAGGTTCCGTCTGCCTTCGTTTCATATAACTTGATATTCTTATGTAGATAGAAATACTCATTGCCTACTTGATAAATATCGTATCTTGGCGGAATATTCGAAAAAGATAAATTCTGTTCTTCATAGGAATGGTTCGTTAATAGAGGTCCGAATAATGCAAATAAGATCAGCAAAAATATAATTATGAGCCCAAATAATGCTCCTTTGTTCTTCCTCAGTCTTTTCCATACATCTTGCCAGTAAGTTAAACTGACAGTTCCTACACTTCCCTCATCCTTATCTTCATCTAATAATTTATTCCAAAGAGAAGGATCGAAAGTGCCATTTGATAGGTTAACAACGTTATTAGTAGAGTCCCTCATCATATCATTCCTTCTATTTATTAAGTTTAATTCTCGGATCTATTAATCCATAAATTAAATCAACGATAAATACGATCACAACAAGGATAACCGCGTAGAAAACTGTTATTCCCATTATGGTTGTATAGTCGCGATTCGTAATACTTTGCACAAAATGTCTACCAATACCGGGAAGAGCAAAAATCTTCTCAATGACAAAAGATCCCGTCAGCATAGAAGCAACAAGCGGTCCTACAACTGTAACGACTGGAATCATCCCATTCCGTAGTCCGTGCTTGAATATAATTTTAGAAGGACGAAGCCCTTTCCCTCTTGCTGTACGCATATAATCCTGCTGAAAAACCTCTATCATACTTGATCTCGTTAACCTAGAGATGAAGGATAAGGAGTATCCTGCAAGTGCTAGAACAGGCAGCAAGTAGCCCTGCCATTCTTCTACCCCAAAAGCAGGTGTCCAGCCAAGCTTCAGTGAGAACACATATAACAGCAATGTTCCCACGACGAAGGAAGGTATGGTTACCCCAAGTGTAGCGAGCAACATGATGACCGAATCCGGCCATCTATTCTGATTAATCGCTGCAAAAATACCAATTGGTATTCCAATAACTAGAATGACAATGATCGTTAACAATCCGACCTTAGCTGTCACAGGAAACCCTGCACGAATTAAATCATTGACTGTCATCCCCTCATATTTAAAGGAAGGACCTAGATCAAATTGAACAACACCCTTCAGATAGTCCACATACTGTTTCCATAAAGGATCATCCAAATGATATTTTTCATTTAAAGCCTTGGCTACTACTTCTGGTACATTCTTCTCGCCTGTAAATGGACCCCCAGGTATGGCATGCATGAGGAAGAAAGTCAGTGTAATAATCATAAATAAGGTGATGATAATTGCAATTAGCCGTTTCAGTATGTATCTTCCCATACTTAGCCTCCTTGTATTTTTAAATTTATCTAAATTATGTAATTAATATTGTTATATTTGAACTAACTAGTATTAATTAACTATTCTAATTAGACTATATTTTCAAAAATTTATTTTTTACCATATCATACCTTTCGACAAAGCTCAATAACTATTTAATAATATGAATTATTTTATGCAGACAAAAAAGCTTCCGTCAGATGAGAATTTCATCAACGAAAGCATTTTGGCAACTCATATTTATTTGTAATGCCTGAACATATATCGAATCAATTGCATGGCTCCATAAATACCAAGATAAGCAGCACTTATAAGGAAAATATAGTTATCAAACAGTCTATGAATATTCGTCATGAATATCGTTCCATCCCTGCGAATTAGATAAACTGCAACAGCTGAGGTTACTTCGAACAGAATAACTGCGATTACAGCTACTACATCTAGGATAACTACCCAGCGACCAAGCAATTGATAAACTGCAAGCATAATAAAGGGAAGTACAACAACGCTAAGTGTTACAAGAAAAACCATCACAATTACCATCACCTCATTAACAGCATAACCAATTTGGCTTACTGTAAAACAAGATCATCGTGATGCTAACTTTATAACATGATTCCTTGATTATTGTTGATTCCTTGATCCGTTATTCGACCTACACTTACTTCTACGGCTAAAAATAGTTGAACTATTACTCGATTATATTTATACTAAGTCTAAATATAGATCGCCAAAGGAGTACATCATCATGACTAGAAAAGGAATCCTGACACCACAACGCAAAATTATTTATGAAATTGTTTCACAAGCTAATGACCACCCGACAGCTGCAGATATCATTGAAATCTTAAGAAAACAAGGGCATCAGCTCGCTTATGCAACTGTATATAATTCCTTACGCTATTTAACCGAAGAAGGAATGATTCGAGAACTAAAGCTTGAAGGCGATTCTAGCCGTTATGACGGGCATGTCGAAGACCATCAACATATTGTCTGCCGTGTGTGTGGCAAGGTTGATGAAGTATTTGCGAAGCCATCTCAAGAGTGGTTAGATGCTATTGCACAAGAAACGGGATATAACATCGAAGAGGAGAATATTGTTTTTAAAGGAGTGTGTCCAAAATGTCAGTCCAACAAAAAGTAGACAATCAGATGATCGGCGCTTCAAGTGACTCTACAAAGCGTATTATTCTGATTAGCTCGCAGCCTTCCTCTCTTCATGAACTTGTGAGGGAGCTGACCGCTCATCGCTATGATATTATGGTTTTTCACCATATGAATCCCCATTTATTAAATCAAATGCATCCAGATGCACTGATACTTGATCGGCGGAATTTGGAATTCGAATCAGAGATGAACGAAATCCTAAGCGAGGTCAGCATCCCAACTATACATTTCATGCTTACTCGATTTATCACTAGTACAAATGACAATAGAAACCTCTATATGCAGTGGCCTGCTCCCGCACTTCAAATTGTATCTAACTTAAAACAGCTAATCGCAGGGCATGATCACCCGTCTGAGAATCAAACTCGGAAAGCAAGCTTTAAAGACCTTGTGCTCGATTATCGCCGAATGACTGTCAATCAAGCGGACACGAGAATTGAGTTAACACGTACGGAATTTGGTTTACTTAAAGTTTTACTAGAGGCTGATGGTGCTGTATTAACTAGGCAAGAAATTTTGGATGATGTGTGGGGAGAGGATTATTTTGGCGGAAGTAATATTGTAGATGTCCATATCAAAAGATTGCGTAATAAGCTTAATGATGACCCTAAGTTACCTAAATATATTGCTACTATTCGAAGCATCGGATATCGTCTTGCTGACTAATGTAATCCCTTCATCAAACCTTCATCTTGTATTCATAAATCCTTCATGTTCATCATATTTGTTAATGATATGATTCTTTCATAGGATAGATTTAGATTAAGTCTAAGTCTAATAATTTTTGGAGGGTGAAACAAATGAGCAATCATAATTACTTAACTACGAATCAAGGCGCACCAGTTGGCGATAATCAGAATTCCCGAACAGCAGGCCCGAATGGCCCTACTCTGCTTGAAGACTATCATTTAATTGAGAAGATAGCACACTTTGATCGTGAGCGTATTCCAGAGCGCGTCGTACATGCTCGTGGCGCTGGTGCACATGGTGTCTTCGTCTTAGAAAACAGTATGAAAGATTATACGAAAGCAGCTTTCTTACAAAATCCTGGACAAGAAACACCCGTATTTGTTCGTTTCTCGACCGTCATACATCCTGCTGGTTCGCCAGAAACTGCACGTGATCCCCGTGGGTTCTCAACGAAGTTCTATACGGAAGATGGTAATTATGATCTTGTGGGTAATCACATACCTGTATTCTTTATCCGCGATGCAATCAAGTTCCCAGACATGGTACATTCCTTAAAACCAGCACCGGATACGAATATCCAAACGCCAGATCGCTATTGGGATTTCATGACGTTATCGCCAGAATCAACCCATATGTTAACTTGGGTATTCTCTGACTATGGTACCCCTGCTAGCTATCGTGAAATGGAAGGCTTTAGCATCCATGCCTTCAAGTGGATTAACGATGCTGGAAAGGTTACATATGTAAAATATCACTGGAATCCACACCAAGGAATTCGCAACCTATCTGCAGATGAAGTACGTGAAGTTCAAGGACAAGATTTCAACCATGCAACGAAGGACTTATTCAAGAACATTGAGAGTGGTAATTTCCCTAAATGGGATTTGGAAGTTCAATACTTGTCACCTGATGACTTTGACAAGCTCAGCTTCGATCCGCTTGACCCTACAAAGGTATGGCCTGAAGACCTCTTTCCTTACCATAGAGTTGGTACAATGACACTTATTCGTAATCCGGCCAATTTCTTCGCTGAGGTAGAGCAATCAGCTTTCTCTCCTAGCGCTCTTGTACTTGGTATTGAGCCATCAGAAGATAAGCTTCTTCAAGGAAGATTATTCTCTTATCCAGATACACAGCGTCACCGCCTTGGACCGAACTATTTGCAAATTCCGGTCAACTGCCCTTACGCACCAGTCCGTAACCAACAACGTGACGGATTCATGCAAGTAAACCAGAACACATCAACTGTCAATTATGAGCCAACTCGTCATGAACAGGAACCCAAAGAAGCTCCAGTTTATCGGGATAGCGTAATTCCAACTAATGGCCCTATTACACGTCAACAGATTGAGAAAACGGATAACTTCACCCAAGCAGGTGAGCGCTACCGCACGTTCTCAGAACAAGATCAGAATAACCTAGTGAAGAACTTAGTGAATGATTTACAAGATGTTCATGACAAGACAAAGCTACTCGCGATTTGTAATTTCTTCCGCGCTGATAGCGAGTTAGGACAACGTCTAGCAGATGGACTTCATGTCGATATCTCTGCCTTCACTTCTGTAATTCCAAAATAATTAAACGAGCTATGAAATCATACGAAACTTATACTGTCCACAGGATATACGGATAAATAAAGGATAGATAAAGCTGATCACCTAACAGCTTTATCTATCCTTTTTGTATGATTGACGGTTCTATTTATTCTTTGGGAAACAATTAAAAATAAACATTTTGTAAAAATATCTACTAATTACTAAACAAATAAAATAATTGTTTATAAAAAATTATTGACACCGAGTGCTCCATATATTAAAGTTTCCTAGTGATATTTTAATTAAAGGAGTCCTGTTTCAATGAATACTACAAGCAAAGAAAATCCTACATTTTCAAAAGTAAAACCGTTAATTGTATTTCTTATGCCAGTGATTTTAGCTAGCGTTATACAATCATTAGGCCAAGTATTTGGAATCATCCTAGTTGGGCAAGCCTTTGGAGTAGATGCGCTTGCTGCCATTTCAGCCTTTTTCCCCTTATTATTTTTCCTGATCTCTTTTGCGATTGGTATAGGCTCAGGTAGTTCAATTCTAGTAGCCCAGGCTTACGGAGGGGGTAATATCCCTAGGATGAAGGAAGTCGTGGGGGTTACACTAGCCTTTACGCTGCTTATCTCCATCATTGTCGCGCTTTTTGGAGGTATTTTTGCAGACCATATATTGCTATGGATGGGTACGCCTGAGAATATTCTAAGTGAGAGTGCAGGCTATGCTCGTATTCTCTTCGTTACCTTACCTATTACCTTCTTGTACATGGTCTACACAACCTTTATACGTGGAGTTGGAGATTCCAAGACGCCTTTCATCTTTTTGCTGATCAGTACGATCTTGAACATCGTTCTGCTCCCTATTCTCGTTTTCGGTTGGTTCGGATTGCCAATATTCGGATTATATGGCGCTGCTTATGCCTCTGTGGTATCCGGCTTACTGACGTTAATTCTCTTGCTCGGGTATTTACACAAAAAAGATCACGTGCTTAAATTGGATCGACTTGTATTTAAGAACCTTAAGTTAAGAGGCTCGATTCTGAAAACCTTGCTCCGTTTGGCAATTCCAACGATTATCAGCATGGTGACAATGGCCATGTCTGAAATTGCCGTTGTTACTTTTGTAAATGACTATGGTTCAAACGCAACTGCGGCGTATGGTATAGTTAATCAGATTGCGAGTTATGTTCAGATACCAGCTCTCAGTATTTCGATTGCAGTTTCAGTATTTGTTGCACAAGCGATGGGTGCTGGGAGGATTTCGGATATAAAGCATATAACCAAAACAGGAATTATGCTGAATTATCTGCTTGGAGGCATACTTATATTGATCGTTTGCTTCCTAGCAATACCTATCTTAGGCATATTTGTGGATCATGAAGAAACGATCCATATTGCACATCAGCTTATTCTTATCTCGTTCTGGAGTTATGTCATTCTGGGGCACACACAGGCGATCTCCGCAACTATGCGAGCAACGGGAACTGTATTGTGGCCGACGCTCTTTACAATTACAAGCATTCTACTTATCCAAGTGCCAGCAGCTTATTTACTATCTCAATACACAACGCTTGGCATCAAAGGTATATGGCTAGCCTATCCCCTTGCTTTCTTATTCAACCTCGCAGCTCAGTTTACGTATTATCAATTTTTCTGGAAAAAGAAATCGTTAAAAGCTCTGTAGTGTAGATAATAAAATGGCGTGCAAATTGACAACCAATTTGACACGCCATTTTTGTTTGTTATATAAGGGTTTTTACGAAGTTGACCGCTCTTGAGACAAGTCCTAGTAAAAAGCTTACCTTAAATCCCTCTTATCAATTAAATGCGTTGGAATTTTTAAAACTACCTTCCCTATCAATCTTTCTTTATCCACGAAAGGGGTAGTCCACGAATGAGAGTCGAAACTTTCATTACGGTTGTCGCCTAAAAAAAAGTATTTGTTTTCGGGGACAGTAATCGGACCAAATTCATACCGAATTGGCTCGTTTAAGTAAGTTTCTGATACTTTAACACCGTTACGAATCAGTGCCCCGTTCTTAATTTCAATCACATCACCAGGAATTCCTATGAGTCTTTTTACATACCTTTCATTAACTTTCTCGGTTATAGGTGGATAAAATACAACAATATCACCAAACTGATAATCATCCATCCATATTATTTTCTCAACAATTAATCGGTCATTAATTTGAATGGTTGGAAGCATCGAACCAGTCGGAACAACCATAGCTTCTGCGACAAATGTTTTAATAGTAAATGACGCAACGATTGCAATTAGAAAGCTTATTCCCCATTTTTTAATTATTTTCATGAATTGAACTCTCCTCTCCATTTCAATGAACTTATTATCCTTTATTAACGATTATTAAATGAAATTGGTTGCATTAAAGCACTTTTTTATTTAAATACTCATGGTGATCAGCTATGACTTTGTTTCTTCCATGTATCTTTCAGTGGAACGATTCTGTTAAAGACCAGTTTATTTGTCGCCGTGTTCTGACTATCCACACAGAAGTACCCATGTCTTATAAATTGGAATTTATCCTCAGGCTGTGCTATTGCCAATGATGACTCGGCGATACAATCCTTAACGACTACACAAGATTCAGGATTGATTAAGGTATCCCACGACTTGGTGTCATCTTTCACAAGATCTGTATCCAGAATAAGCCTATCATACAGGTGGATATCTACTTTGGTTCCATGCTCTGCTGATACCCAGTGAATCGTACTCTTTACTTTGCGCTCATTAAACCCAGTACCACTCTTGGTCCTAGGATCATAGGTGCAGTGAAGCTCGATAATATCACCTGTTTGTTCATCCTTTATTACCTCATTGCATCGAATATAATAGGCACCTTTAAGTCGCACTTCTGAATTAAGAGTAAGCCTATGAAAGCCTTTAGACGGCTGCTCCATAAAATCATCTTTTTCAATATAAATAATCCTCGAAAAAGGTACATTTCGCTCCCCTATCTCCTTATTCTCGCTGTTATTCTCAATGGTTACGTATTCCACGCCGTCTTCTGGATAATTTGTAATGACTACTTTCAGCGGATTTAATACGACCATAACACTATTTACTTTGGACTTGAGATCCTGTCTCAAAGCATGTTCTAATATAGCAATATCAACTGTACTTTGATTTCTAATCAAACCAATTTCTTCTATAAAATTCCTTATACTCTCTGGTGTATATCCCCTTCTTCTTAGTCCCTGGATCGTAGGCATTCTGGGATCATCCCAGCCATCAACATAATGCCCTTCAACTAATTGTCTTAAATAACGTTTACTCGTTACAACGCCTGTAATACTTAGTCTACCGAATTCTCTTTGTTTAGGCGGTTCGATAACACCCAGTTCATTCAATACCCACTCATACAGGGGACGATGATCCTTAAACTCAATGGAACACAAGGAATGGGTTATCCCTTCGATAGCATCTTGAATGGGATGAGCAAAATCATACATCGGATAAATGCACCACTTATTCCCTGTTCGATAATGCTCCTTATGAATAATTCGATAGATCACAGGATCCCTCATATTCATATTTGGTGAACTCATATCAATCACCGCTCGTAGTACTTTAGCTCCTGATGGATGAACACCCTCCTTCATCTCGCTGAACAATTGCAGGTTTTCCTCGATAGAGCGGTTCCTGTAAGGACTATTCTTACCTAATTCAGTAAGCGTGCCTCTGTATGCTGTCACTTCTTCTGGAGAAAGATCGCAAACATAGGCTTTACCCTTCTTAATCAAAGTTACAGCAGCATCGAAAATTTCTTCCGAGTAGTCTGATCCATAGAATATATTGTTGCCTGGATCGTAGCCCAGCCAGTTCATGTCTTCAATGATGGCGTTCACATACTCTATATTCTCTTTCAGAGGATTCGTATCATCAAAGCGCAAATTAAACTTGCCATTAAATCTTTGGGCTATAAGGTAATTCGTATGAATGGCATATGCGTTGCCGATATGGAGGTAACCATTTGGTTCAGGCGGAAATCTGGTGCAAATATCTCTACCATATGTCCCAGCTTGAAGATCCTCATGTATCATTCTATACATAAAATTGTCCGTGACCGCTTCTAAGTCCTTACTCATGCTTATACCCTCCTTCTTATTATCAAGCGTATTGCGAATTGAATTCATTCATACAAACAAAAAAATCTCACCCCCAAGACAAATTGTCTTGGGGACGAGATTCTCGCGATACCACCCCAGGTTTATTAATATGTCGCCATATTAACCTCATCAAGTACGGCATTCCATAGAATGCTTATACTCTAGCTCTGTAACAGGAGCACCTGTCATGTCATCCCCCGTGAAGAAACGGTTTCACTGTCTGTTATAGACGGATGCGTTTCTTACGGTTATTCGTTCCGACATGCTGTTCGGAGGCTTGGTTCAATAAATCATTCTTGCTCCTTTGCACCAACCGGAGCTCTCTGTCCAGAAGAATGGATTTATCTACTCTTCTCTTCATCACTTTTAAAAATATTAGAATTATTATACATTTATCATTTAATATTGTCCAAAGCTTTATATCCTATTCGCCAGCTTCAGCTGTCTTATTCTTCTGTCCTAACACATTAAACAGTAGATTTAATGCAATTGCCGTAAAGCTTCCTGCTACGATACCATTATCCGTTAAGATTTGAACGCCTGTAGGCAGTTGATCGAATAGCCCAGGAACAACAGTTACACCTAACCCCATTGCTACAGAACAAGCGATAATTAACAGATTCTCATGACGATTAAGGTCAACCTGTGATCCGATCATTTTGATCCCTGAGGATACAACCATGCCGAACATGGCGATCATTGCACCACCAAGAACTGATGTTGGAATCAAAATGGTTAATGCTGCGATCTTAGGGACTAAACCTATTACAAGAAGTATTATTCCTGCTGCGACGATTACGTTACGTGATTTCACTTTACTCATTTGAACCAAGCCCACATTCTGTGAATAAGTCGTGTAAGGGAATGAGTTAAATATACCTCCGACCATGATTGCAAGTCCTTCAGCTCGATATCCACGAGCAAGGTCTTTGGATGTTAGCTCTTGGTCGCAAATTTTGCCTAGTGCCATGAATACACCAGTTGATTCTGCAATACTGACAATAGCCACAATCACCATTGTCAAAATCGCTGAAATTTCAAATGTTGGTGTCCCAAAATAAAATGGCTTAACAGCGTGTATCAAGTCAGCATTCTGGATAGGATTAAAATCTAGTTTACCCATAAACCCTGCAACTATAGTTCCCACGATTAATCCACACAAGATTGAAATCGCACGCCAGAAACCAGTCGCGAATCGATTCATCAGAATAATGAAGATCAACACGCCAAAGCCTAATCCTATATTCTCCAGGCTACCAAAATCAGGACTTCCTTGTCCCCCACCTACATCTGTTAAGGCAACAGGAATGAGCGTTACACCGATCACTGTAACGACTGAGCCTGTAACAACGGGCGGGAAGAAACGAATCATTTTGCCAAAGAAACCAGCGAACACGGCAACGAACAAGCCTGACACGATAATAGCACCATAAATGGCGGTCATTCCATATTCCTGACCGATTGCGATCATCGGAGCAACAGCTTGAAACGCGCAGCCGAGTACAACCGGAAGACCGATTCCGAAAAACTTGTTCTTCCATACTTGCAGTAGTGTCGCTATTCCACAAGTAAAAAGATCAATTGCAATTAGATACGTTAATTGAGTTTCTGTTAAACCTAATTGGGCGCCCACAATGAGAGGAACGATAACAGCTCCTGCATACATAGCAAGTACATGTTGTAATCCTAGTGAAAACGTCTGTAATGGATTCTTAGGTTGCATTTGATCACTAGTCTCCCTTAATCTACGAATTGTATGGAATCTTTGGATAACGCTTTAATGCGAGCAAGAGATTCTACCTGATAACCAGCCTCAAGTAGCTTGTCTCTTCCAGGTTGGAACGATTTTTCAATTACAATGCCGATACCTACGACGCTTGCGCCAGTTTGCTCCACAATTCGTCCTAGACCAAGTGCGGCTTCTCCATTGGCAAGGAAATCATCTATGATGAGGATACGATCATCCTTATCCAGGAACTTACGTGATACAGCAACATGACTCGTCATCTGCTTCGTAAAGGAGTAGACCGGTTCTACAATGAGTTCATCTGTAAGAGTGATTGATTTTTGTTTTTTTGCAAAGATTAACGGAATATCAAGCTCAAGAGCTACCATCATGGCTGGTGCGATCCCGGAAGCTTCAATTGTTAGAATCTTAGTAGCTCCATGATCCTTGAAACGTCTAGCGAACTCACGTCCAATTTCTTGCATTAGCTTTGCATCAACCTGATGATTCATGAATGAATCCACCTTCAAGACCTGCTCATTCAAGGCAATACCTTCACTTAAAATCTTATCCTCTAATAATTTCATTACCTATTTCCTCCCGTTTCATCTAGTACTTGTCATCTAGTTCTGTTACTACAATAATCTGCTCGTACAAATTCACATAAGAACGGTTGCAACAAGAAGAAATTCTGTATAACTAAAATAACTCGAACCTCTTGTCTCTTATAAATCAGAAACAAGAAGCTCGAGTCACATTCACACATAACCATCTATCAACCAGTTTGTTGAAAAGACGCACAAATGTAAGTGTAATATGAAATAATCATGCCAGAAGCTGACAGATATAAACTCATATACACTACTCTATCTTCTCGTAGTCCGATCATTTCAGGTGATCAGGTAGAAACTTAGCAGGCCAATTCCCGCCATTATACGAGTACGATTGAAATATCAATTGTAGTATACATGATGGAGCAGATAATAGGCTATTGGAAAAATATTGATAATTAACTTCCATTTACCTAGAATAACTCTTCTAACTCAGTAACTAATGAACCAACATAAGCAACAGCACTCCTAATTGGTTTAGGATCACTCATATCAACCCCTGCAAGCTTCATAAGTTCAAGCGGTGGTAACGATCCTCCTGCCTTAAGCACGTGAATCCAGCGCTCTACCGCAGGGGCACCTTCCTCGAATATTAATTGAGAGACAGCTGTTGATGCTGTTAATCCCGCAGCGTATGTATACGGATATAGTCCCATGTAATAATGCGGCTGACGCATCCAAGTCAATTTCGCACCAGCGTCGATTACTACATCATCACCCCAGAAGTTCTGAAGGATATCGCCTTTTTGGTTCGATAAGTAATCGCCTGTAATTGTTTTATTAGCCATTGCAGCGTCATACACTCTTCTTTGCAATTCACCTTCTAAGAGATGGGTTACAAAATTATGATAGTACGTGCCCAGTAACTGCATGATGACCCAGCGTTTCATTCGAACATCTTGAGATTGGTTCAAAATATGCCGAGCTAGTAACATCTCATTCATCGTCGAAGGTGCTTCAATAAAGTACATAGATGGACGAACATTCGTCAATCGTTGATTACGTCCTGCAAGCATAAAATGACCTGCATGACCAAGCTCATGCGCAAGTGTAAAAGCACCTCTCATATTATCTGCCCATGAGACTAAGATATAGGAATGTGCTCCATACGGACTTGAGCAGAATGCTCCCGTTGATTTACCAACATTATCTGCATAATCTATCCATCTATCTGATAGAGCTGACTTCATAATCTCACTGTATTCAGGCCCTAGGACTTGCAACGAATCCAAAATTAATTGTCCCGCTTCATCGATGCTGATAGATGGATTATATTCAGGATCAAGAGGTGCTTTTAAATCACAGAATAACATCTTATCGAGTCCAAGTACCCGCTTCTTAAGCTTTGCTAGTCGGCGCATATGAGGAGCAAGCTCTTCCTGAATAATTGTGAGAATATTGTTGTACATCTCATGAGTTACTTTGTGCGGCTGTAGCAGCATATCTGTAACAGAGTCATATTTACGAACGCGTGACATGACAACCTGCTTCTTCACTTCAGTCGCATACGTCTCGGCAAACGTTTGTTTATACACTTCTAGTGTATTAGAGAAGGATTGAAAAGCTGCACGGCGTAGCTGTGTATCTGGTAACACTTCAAATTTATTCTCATAGAGTGAAAATGATACGGGCCACTTCGTTCCCGCTTCATCTTCAACAGATTCAAATGTCATATCTGAAAGCTTACCGCGCTGATAAATCTTATAAGGTGAACCGAGTAATTCTCCTAGTGATGCAAGTACTTGCTCCGTCTCTGCAGTTAGCTTATGCGGTTTCGTATCAAGTAAATCCATTAAACTATTCCGGTATACAGCAAGCTCAGGCTCCCCTTCTACATATTGCTCGATCAATCCATCTGGCAGCTCCGAAATTTCTGATTTAATAAACGATAGTGCTGAATTAATCTCTGAAACGATACGACCAACCTCTCCAGCAAGTTGTAGGTTTCTCGTGTCTGTACCATCTGCGGACATTTGTAGACTCGCATAAGCATATGCTCTCATTAGACGTCCATAGAGTGCTTCCTCTGCATTTAAGCATGCAAGTAACGTACTTGCACCATTTGCCAACAATCCTTTGTACTCCGAAACGGTTTGAACACTCTTCTGGATAGATTGCAATTCAGCTTCCCAAGCTTCTGTCGTTGCAAATAAGTCTTCCACATTCCATGTTAACTCGACAGGTACATCTGAGCGTTTCAGTCTTTCTTGCATAGTTATCACTCCATTACGATTATTTAAAATAATATCATTAATTATATATTATAAAACTAGTTATTTCCTTAATTTACCTTTAAATTAAATTCCCATGGACCCTTGTAAAGAAAATTTCCTTCTGTGATAAAGAACGTAGCCAATTTGTCGTTGGATTCAATCTCAATATCTAAGTATTCAATTGCCCAAGATGTCTCATTTCTATTAAAGCTATAACCACCTCCCTTGTGTTCATAACCATAATCAGGACCAAAGTACATGATATTTCTAGGCTCATCTGCATCATAGTGAGTGTCTAAATAAATTCGGATTTGATTTGATGCTCTATCTTCTGGAATTCGCTCAACCTTTACTAAATCTACGGGTATTCCGCCTAGTAGTATCTGCTCATTTAATATCTTCGTACCTTCAGCAGGAATTGGAATGGATATTTTAATTGGCTTATCTAGCTTCTGTTGTATGGATAAAGCAGGAATAGTTAAATTGAATCCATTTGTACCAGATTGATTTCGCTGGAAATAGATTTCATTTGGGCTAGGAGAAAGCTCTGTCTGTTCAAAAGGAACAACCTGATTCTGATCTGTCATCAATTTTGCCCCAGGAATATGATCCATACTAGCGAACCCATAGGACTGAATACGCATATTAGGCGTTAGAATTGGAAGTATAGTAACACGCACTTTATTCGCATCTTGAGCACCTATGACGGCAGTTAAACCGATTCCATTACGAACCATTGTAGCCCCAAGCTCTTCAATTCGATTCACTTTGTCTGCTACTGTAAGTTTGATCGGTATTATTTCTCCCATTTCCTCTATAGAAAGGCTCATGTCTTCGGTTATTTGTATCTCACCGTCATAGTGAAAATCACCCGACCATCCACCAGTAGAACTCCCCAAAGATTGATAGGAAAAGATATACGAATCCCCTAACGAATTATTTAATACAAATTGATCAATCCGATCCATTCCCTTAGTCGTAACGGCTATATTAGCGTCTTTGTCTCCGATGACTACTTCCCTAATCTCAAGCACCCGAGCACCAATCTCATGTTTGATAGGTGACTCTAACACATACAGAACGTTCTGTTTATCTGTTTCTTGCACAGTCGCATAACCTGGTATGTACTGCAACCATTTCTGAAGCTGTGCTTTCACATCTGGAGTCCTAACGACAATTGAGATAAGTACAGCTATACAAATAACTGCTGCTATATATGACAGTCTTATTTTATATTTTCTAAAAAAAATGGATTTAGGTTCCTTCACATTCAAAGCATGAAGACCAAGTTTCGTCATTGTAACAGCTTTGATCCTTTCTAACGCTTCTTGATCACAATTTCCAGATTCAGTTTCTTTAATTTCGTCTAACTCAATTGAACTATGACGTATATCCAGATGATCTATCCAATTGAACATTTCTTGATTATCCCGATCTCTCATAACAATTCCTCCTGGATCTCAGGTTGTAGCTGCTGTTTTAATATTTTTCTTGATCGGCTTAGGCGATTCTCAACCGCTTTATATGTTAAACCCATGCTAATCGCAATAGATTCAATTGACTCATACCAGAAGTACCTTCGATAAAATATGCTTCGATTCATCTCATCAAAAGAATTAATCAATTGAATGATTTCTTGTTTTTGCTCTTTGTCCAAAACAATTTGTTCCGTTTCCAACGCATCGACTGCATCGGCGTATAAATCACTTGTTTGGTGCCTCCCTAGCTTTTGGCGTCGATAATCAAGTGCTTTGTATTTGGCTAGCATATATAGCCATGTCTTGAAAGTTCCCTTACAATCTTCATATTCTTCAATACGATTCCATGCGGCAATGAACACATCACTTGCACATTCTTCTTGATCTTCTTTACTACACGTTGATATTAATATTCGTTTAACAAGATTCAGAACACTTGTTCCGTAGTTATCCATTATATACTGAAGAGCATCAGGATCATGCAACTTGAATCTTTCAATCACATTATCTTCTGTTATGTTCATCCTAACACCTCAAATACCATTTCATTCTATATATGACTACGTTAACATTATTCATAATCCCTCACGAACGAATCAAAAAAGACCAACTGCTCGTTGCTCTTTGAAATATTCATTAAATATAAAATAAGAATAGCTCTGAATCATAATCAGTTCTACCGCTATAAGCGGTATATGATCAAGAAATCTGGGGGTGGGCAGCGATCATATGGACAATCCGGCCACACAGCGGTCATCTATCGGCACCATTACAATTTTTCAAGTACTGATTTTGGTGTTGAGCCTTAAGAATCTCAGGAGATTCAACACAACTAAAAGAAGAGCTGCGCTTACAGACTCCTCTCTTGGCTAACGTTATTTATTTGACCAACTTTATTGATTTATCATCTATAGTCACGATAAGAATGTCATCACCATATGCAAATACGTTTGAAACCTGATCTGTAATGGCTAAATGAAGATTTCCTGATTTGTCCAAGACCTTAACACCATAATCTTCTCCCGCTACTAGCTTGCATATTAATTTGTCATTCACTATTTGGACGATTTCTAAAGGCTCTTTAAATAGTATAGTGTCTTCTTTAGATGGCTCTGCCTTGTAAAGCTTGTATTGTCCCGTTGTATTTCCCATTGTGTAGTATACATTTCCGTCTATTTCATCATACCAATTGGCAACCTTGTTATCCGATAATTGTTGCTCATTTGTTCCATCCATGTTCGATGAATATAACAACTGATCTGCATCTTTTACATAGTAAAGCTTGTTATTTACAACTTTGAAATTACTTACTTCAGAATTTATGATCTTTACCGTTTCATTCGTCTTTAAGTTTATTTTGTAGACTTTATTTGGATCTCTTTGTTCAGCAGCAACCGATGATGCCAGTACGTAAACATCGTCTCCAATTATTGTAGTGGATTTATCAGTGCCGAGACTTGCGCCCGTTCCGTTAGCTGATGAGTGCCATCCGTATATAAGTTTGGGATTTCCTATGGCTTTGCCATTAATAACCTCTTGCCCGGATGGTACCAATAAAAGATTATTACCGCTTGGAGGTACAGATTGATTTATGATTAAGGTTCCATTAGGCGTATTTTTGAAATCGAGATATCCTTGATGTTCTATTGAAGCTTTGCCTTGGTCGTTTATCTTACCATACACATCAGAGCCCATTGTAGCTCCACCATGATGATAAGAAAACCAAAGTTCATTATCTCTTATTTCAAATTTCAAATTCTTATTAAAGCCGTATTTGGAATCCATTTCATAAGACAATACCAGTTCTTTATGTAAGGTGTTATTTACAGGTACTCTGTAGACTTGGTTCGTATTCTCTACCGTTTCTGTAAAGTAATAATACTCTTTAAACACAGCAACATCATTGTCACCTGCAGACTTTGGAAGATTCACTGCTTTGACCTGTGGGTTATTAGAAGTGATCGAGAGTCCCTCCGAGTCACTCCACACATAATCCCATCCAAATTCAACATGTGCAAACTTCCACGTTAGAGGGAAATAAATAACATCTTTATAATTTAAAAGTGGATATTCTTCTTTTGAATTGTCTACTGTCCCTCCGTTTATTGTAATCTCGAAGGTAGGTACTGTTGCCTTGTAGCTGCTCGAATTTGTATGACTTGTTCTGTCAGGGACAAAAGATGATGTCACATTCCCTTTCACAATTTTAAGTCCATCATTCTGTGTCCATTCCGTTCGTAATCCCAAAAGTCTGGAATCGTACCATGTCATGGGGAAATAGGTTATGTCCTTATAGACTAATAGCGGATATTCTCGATATTGATTTTCAACCTTATTTCCATTTAGCTTAATAGGAAACTTTGGCAATGTAACTTTTACATTAGAATCTGCAGCGATGCTTTCCTTAGGAGGCAATATTAAATTCAAACTAAGAGTTAACAAAACAGCATATAAAACGATTTTCTTTCTCACAGAAATCAACCTCACCTTTCTCACTCTGTTCTCGATATGTATTTGACGCAATATTCGTTCAATTAGTTTCACAACAAATATATTAAAGCAACCTCGTGCAAATCCACTTTAAAGATAAATGCTAATTCAAAAGCTAATTTTAATGAGGAACAATAGGTGCTTCGATCCCTCGTGGTTATCCACGTTACACCAATTGCACTAATTTACATGCAGTTTTCTTCAACAGTTACTTTATTATTATCAATTGTTACCTTTGAATTCCCCGACAGGGATTCTGTATACCCACATACCGTTTTTTCTTTGGTATTTCCTTTTGAATCAGTATATTTGATATATACTGCTCCTTCACCACTTAAACTGAGCTCAGGCTTAATTTTGGTCTTTTCACCGCTTTTAATTATTTTTGTATAAGTATCCTTTGAAGTCCCTTTTATTAATCCAGTCTCTATCGAAACAATATCGTTGTCTGATTGGTTATTTATCGTTACGGTAAACGCTTGAAATTGACCAAAAATACTAGAATCATACCTATCTTCAAACAGATTAAAACTTATAAAGGCAATTATCACTAAAGAGAATACTACACCTAATAGAAAAATAGGTCTTTTTTTTATTATCACATTCCTACCTTCTTTCAACTGAGATATGAATTAGTTTAATCCACTTTCCTTAAAAAGAGAATATACAAGTAGCGCAGCATGCCAACATGCACTGCTAAACCAATAAATGCGAAGAACAAGCTAAGGCCCCATTCTCCTTTAAGTCCGAGTAGAAAGGTTTGTGAAGCCCAATACGTTGGGACAAAGCCAGCTAACAATTGCCATGGGAATGGAACAAAGTAAGCGATCACCGGGATAAATACGATAATTCCGAGACCTTTGGATAAAGCAAGCCCCTCTATTTTGTTATTAGCAAAAGCAACAAGAACTAGTGTTAGAATAGGTGCCTCAAGCGCTAATAAGAGTACAGTTGGAATCATCGTGATTACAGTTGGTGATCCAATATCCCCATATAGAATAAGCAGGAAAGTAAACAAGATAGACAATACAACGGGCATGGTCAGACGGTATAAGAAATAACCAGACTTCTGAAGCGGGGTTACAGCATAATATTGGATAATATTCTCATCACGTTCGTCTAGCATCATAAACCCCGTTAAGACTCCAAGTAATAGCGGAATCAGAACAATCACAAAGGTTAGCATCAGATCATAGTACAATGTCAAATCAAAGGCTAATTTCCGATTCAATTGATCTGTAAGGATTGGAATTCCATACCGAACAACTACAAGCAGCAATAATGGAGCCATAATAGCTAATGCTAGCATTGAATCGCGACTAATCTGTCTAATATCCATTTTAATGAGATGTAGGATCCGATTCATTATTATTTACCCCCATTAATATTTAATGTGATAAACTTTCTAAAACAACTACTCGCCCATATATAAGCAAGGCAAATCCACACAATCAAAATGAGATATGCATATATCCCCTCGATTACTCCAATCGGCTTAAATGCTGAACTGATCAACAATAAGGATCCTTTGGAAGGGAGTAAACCAAACAATGGACTATTCCACAAACCAACGGTTTCAGCTAATGGAATGACAAATACGAATGAATAAACGCTCGATTGTAAAAAAAATGAATTTAGCGTACGGCAACGAACAGCGACACCTAATCCTACCAGTGTGAAAAAAATGGAAGTTAGCAGCACGCCACTTGTAAACAAGAACGCATTCGATATTTTACCAAAAGCACTTATATGAATAACTAGACTCGTTATGACGGATAAACAAGATAATGACAGTGTTTTGGACCAAATATACTCTCCAGGCCTGTAAGGTGTAACAAATAAGTTATCAAATATGTTCTGCCCTTTCTCAAGGAGCACAAGTCCACCGATAAAGAAGAAGCCTATCACACTTGGATCTGAGAAGGTCAATACGACATTTACTATCTCTCTTAAGTGTACAGGAAGAAGTCTCAAAATGACGATATAGGTGATAGTTACGAATAAGTACGCATAGTAAAATCCATGTCTGATCTGTAGCTTAATATCGTATAAGAATGCGGACATCAATCTCATACCAAGCCCCTCCCAGTTACTTCGATAAATATATCTTCAAGCGACGCTTCTTGGGTATGAATGGTCTCGATTGATTTATGCTGCAGGAGACTTAGAAAGTCCTTATTCTCATGTAACCCCGTTAATGCGAAGTCCTTGTGCAATAGTCCACTTGGTTCCTGATACTCTACACGTACTTGCCTGGAACCTTTGCTAAGCATTAATTCTCTAGGAGAAGCAATTAAGGATACTCTACCATCAACAATAAAAGCGACTTGATCACAGATTTCCTCCGCTATATGCATGTTATGGGTCGTGATGAGGATTGTTTGACCCTCTGCTTTCTTCGCTAGTATGATGTCTTTCACTAACTTTGTATTAACGGGATCTAGTCCCGAAGTAGGTTCATCTAGAAACAATACCTTTGGCTTATTTAGTAAAGCTCTACATAAATTGAGTCTCATCTTCATTCCTTTGGAAAAATCTGAAACCTTGGTTTTAGCATATTTCTCTAAATCCATCATAGCTAGTAGCTTACTAGGATCTTCCGTATCTGTCTTGTACAAAGATCTAAACAATGAAAGGTTCTCAAGTGCTGTGAATCGACTATAGAAGTTCGGAAACTCAAATCCAACACCTATTTGCTCATAATAATCTGATTTCACGTTCATTAACTCTTGGCCCAGTACACGAACACTTCCTTCGTATTGTTTAAGAATCCCGATTAGTATTTTTTGAATCGTGCTTTTACCCGCTCCTGATGGACCTAGAAATCCAAAAATCTGTCCTTCATTTATTTGAAAATCAATACCATGAATAGCTTGGTTTCTCTGACCTGGGTAAGTAAACCGTACCTTCTCTACTGTGATCATTGCACAATTCTCCTTTAATATAAGATTTTAATAAAGATTACAATAATAAACGACGGTTCATTATTAGATCAAAAAAATATGGCTCATAATCAGGTCAAAAAAATCACATTAGCTTTTGCAGACCCATGAACCATAGTGCTATGTATTGCTTGGTCATGTTCTGTATTTGGGTATGATCCGCATATAGACGAATGATTTTAAAATACCCTTCAAAGAAAGCAACAGCTATTGGCTTCGCAATTCCCTTGTGAAATGTCAGCTTCTCTTCTCCGAACTCGATAGGTGTATGTTGAGACGGGATGATGTGACTCTCTATATGAGTAGCTAACAGTTGACATAGCTCATCCTTGGCTCTTTCCCGCGCTGTACCTTTACTTCCATCTAGCAAGATAAGCAAACCTTCTCGATGTTCCTTCAACAGTTCAGATAATACAAACGCTAGTTGATCAATCATGTTCATTTCTACAGGAATCTCAGTAGTAGCCCGCTCCTCCTGCTCATGCAATTGAATCAGAACTTGTAAGCTCTGATAAGCCGGCATCGTTACAGCATCAAACAAAGCTTCTTTATTCGCAAAGTAGCGATAGAGGTTCCCTGTTGAAACACCTACAAACTTAGCAATATCCTTCATGGATGCTTTCTCAAAGCCGTATTCTAGAAAAGCCTGCCCAGCTGTTTTGAGAATCATGTCTTTAATCTCATCTTTGAGTACTTGCATAATAATAAACCCCCGTTCATTATTAATGTATAATAATTCTGCTAAATAGTCAATCAAATAAAATAAACAAAGCCGCTGGATTTCCATCGGCTTTGTCCGTGTTAAGTCGTTTCTACTTGTTTAGACTTCTGTTAATTCAAATGCTTTGAACTTGAGACGAGCTGCTTCAGAAGCTTCTCCTAGCAAATCTGCAACTGTAGCTGTCTTACGAACGTTATGAATGATATATTGAGGGCTGCTTGTGTCAGTGGAAAAGACAATAATATCTCCGATTCCAAACATACGTTTGATTAAGCTCCTCGTCACAGTAATATCTCGAATACGGTAAAGTCTGATTTCATCCCTGCGTTTGGTGAAGAAACCTTTCTCCACAATCAGTCTACTATCTGAAATTGTATATTTGGTGAAACTAGGAAATCCGAAATGAAACGGCTTCCCTTGCCAGATTATCGTTTCCATAAAAAACGACCTCCCCCTAATACAACTGAACTCATTGTATTATACTGGGGAGGTCGATTAATTATTAACGGCCGCGTCTACCGCCTGGTTGTTTATTATTGCGAGTTGAAGCCCCGCGTCCATCCCGCTGTGAGAACGAGCCAGACGGCTTCGAATCGCTCTTGTAGCTATTAGTTGTCGTTCTGCGCTCAGAACGATCTGCGCGACCTGTACGTTCAGCACGCTCAGGCCCAGCTGATGAGAATCTTCTGTCTTGATTTCCTTTTGGATTAAATCGATCTGTTGCTGCTCCTTTAGCTCTTGGTTCAGCACCTTCACGTGAGCCTCTTCGATTATTACTGTCTTGCGCTCCGCGAACAGGTCTTGAAGGACGGCTTTCTACACTTAAATCTCCTTCGCCCCTTACCTTTGAATCATTCCGTTTGCCTGAAGCACCACGATCTGCTCTAGTGCCAGTCGTACCAGTAGTTCGTCTGGAACCCTTAGCGCCCCAATCAGCTCCACCAGTACGAGGTTTATTGTCCCCTCTACCTGTGGATCTTGCGTCGCTTCTACCGCCTGCACTTGATCTCGAATCAACTCTGATGTCATCAGCTCTCGAATCAAATCTACTGTCTTTAGCTCTTGCGTCAGTTCTGCTGTCCTTCGTTCTTGATTCACCTCTAGTTGCAGCCTTCGGACCACGGTCAGATCTGCCACCTGATCTAAAGTTTCTATCGGATGAACCTCGTTCGCCACGTTGTCCATTTCTTCTATTGCTTGAGCTTCTGTCATTTCTTTCGACTCTACCGCTGCCAACTCGAGCAATTCGGTTGCCTGTTTCTGCTTCCATCTGTTCTAATGTCGAGTTAGTTCCACGTTCTATATCCTGTAAATGAGCACGATCCTTAGGAGCTGCGAAAGTGATCGCAATCCCTCTCTGCCCTGCTCTACCAGTCCGTCCAATACGGTGAATATAGCTTTCTACGTCATGTGGAATATCGTAGTTATATACATGTGATACGCCTTCCACATCAAGACCACGTGCCGCAACATCTGTCGCCACAAGAATTTGCAATTTCGCATCACGGAAGCGTTTCATTACATTCTCCCGCTTCGCTTGTGTCAAATCACCATGCAGCTCATCAGCATCGTATCCATTATCTTGAAGCGCTGCAGTTAATGTCTTCGCGCGTACCTTGGTACGGCAGAATACAACTGCTAAGAATGGTTGGTGAATTTTAATCAAGCTAAGCAATTTATCTTGCTTATCACGATCAGATGTTTCAACCACATACTGTTTTGTGCCTTCAAGCGTAATTTTTTTACCTTGAATATGAATGTCTATAGGACTGCGCATGTAGTCAGCGGCTAGCCTACGAACCTGATCTGACATCGTTGCTGAGAATAGCATCGTTTGGCGCTTATAAGGCAATTGACGAATAATCTCCTCAACCTCAGCTAAGAAGCCAATATGTAGCATTTGGTCAGCTTCATCTAGAACAAGCATCGTGACTCTCGACAAATTAATCGTTTCTCTGCGGATATGATCTAGGATTCGACCCGGTGTACCCACTACGATATGAGGAGAGCCTTTCTGTTTATTTAATTTATGAATTTGTGCCTCTACATCTTGTCCACCATAAGCCGCTAATACACTCGCACCAACAATAGGAGCCAGCTTCTTAACCTCCGCTGTAATTTGGATAGCTAATTCGCGGGTTGGCGTAATGATTAGTGCCTGAACACATGAGACTTCAGGCTTTATTTTCTCAAGGATTGGAAGTACAAACGCAAGTGTCTTTCCTGTTCCCGTCTGAGCTTGAGCAATTACATCTTTACCCGAAAGCAGATTAGGAATTGCTTGTGCCTGAACTGGGGTTGGTATATTCAAGCCAGATTGTTTAAGCTTTGTAGTTAGTTCTGATCCAATGCCGATATCGGCAAATGTTTTTGTCATATAGTGCCTCACTTTTTACATCATATTTTGTTATTGTGTGCTTATTCCAGCATGATTAAGCAATGTCAATAAAGATTATTCTCTCTTCATTATCTCACAGGTTCCTATTTTAACATAGGTTAAATGAAAACTAATACATCTCTTCTCAGTATTGAGAAAATAACATCATCTACATACTGCCTATTTCACCTTATTTTTTAGCATAATAAAACAAAAACTGAGAAAATATCCTACTTGAAGCAGGAATATCTCCTCAGTCATTGTTTTTTCCATCATGTGGACCAGTTAGTATGTCTATGCTGATAAATCTATCTGAAGGGTAAGCTACGTACATAGCTATCCGACATTTGTAGTAATTGGGATGCCCTTTGATAATCAAATTCAAGTTGATGCTGTTCTGTGAATGCAGATGGTTGCTTCAATAAATAGGAAGTTCCATCCTGAATATCTTTCCCTGGAACAAACACCGCTTCCTCATTAATGAATGAGCCTGTCGGCAAGTAATAACGCATGGGCAGTAAGTTTTCCTCATGATTTAGCAAGTCTTGTCCAAAATAAATGCGATTCTGTAGAGATAAACCAGCTAAATTCGCAATCGTTGGCATGACATCAACTTGTCCACCAAGCTGTTCAAATGTTGCACCATTTGATACACCAGGTACTGTAATCATTAAAGGAATATTAAACATTTCAGAGTAATTGTATTCCTTACCCGTTAGTTCCGCTAACAATTGCTTCTCATTGGCTTTAAGTGAGTTCATTGGAAGTCCAACATGATCGCCATAAATGACCACCATGCTATTCTCCCAAACACCTGATTCCTTGAGCTTATCGATGAAGGTTCCTAACGCATAATCTGTATAATGAGCCGTTTGTAAATAGTTACCTACAAGCGTATCGTCATATTCATTAGGTAGTGGAATGGGATTCTTAGAATTAGGCAGTTCAAACGGATGATGATTCGACATCGAAATCACATGCGCATAGAACTTCTGATTATCGTCTTGTAGCTTAGCAAGCTCATCTGCAGTTTTGGCAAAGAGAACCTCATCAGAAGAACCCATACCTATCTGATCCTTGGAACCGAAGAAGTCCCGATCATAATATTGATCAAACCCTAATGCAGGATATAGTTTATCACGATCCCAGAATGTAACATCATTCACATGAAACGTTAAAGAGCGATAACCAACATCTTTAAGCAATCGAGGTAAGCTAGGAAGCTGTCTATCACTATAAGTCTGTGAAGCTGCGCCTTCTGGTGGCACATATAGAGACGTATTCACTAAGTATTCAGCATCTGATGTATTCCCTTGCCCAATCTGTTGATAAAAATTGGAGAAGTAATACGACCCACTTAGTAAATCATTCAGCACAGGTGTAATCTCTTGACCCCCAATGCTAAGACCGATCAGAAAATCCTGAAACGATTCTAGCTGAATCATAATGATATTCTTCCCTGCTGCTTCACCCATATGCTCAGGAATATCCGAATTCGTAATTTGCTTAGTTGCTAAGACCTTGTCTTGCGTTACAGTAGTTGGTTCTACTTTATGTTGAGTAGGTTTAGCAACCGTAGGTTTAGCAATAATTGAATAGAGCTGGTAATTAAGAGTTCCCATCTGTTCTGCCATTTTAAGCTCATTTACGATGTTTTTGTTAGTCAGAATAGTAGCCAAAGACATGAATAATACTACTGCTAGTGCACCACAAATATAAACTGGCTTGACTCGTATTCGAGTTCTCCCCCAGTTACGCACCTTATGGCTAGATACAATTAGGATAAGTAAGATTAGTATATCTACAAAAATGATCAAATAATACGGCTTGAGTATATCAAATACACTAGATTTCACATCACCTAATTGCCCAATTTGCTTGAAAGCATGATGAGTAACAATCACTCCGTAATACTTATAGTACATAACAGTACCAAAGAGTATAAAGGTTACCAAACCATTCAGGATCATGTAAGCTAGTAATTTACGCTTACGAACTAGCAGCTCTACTAATAGAATAAAAACACAAATTGTGGGCAGTCCCGTAAGTAACGGTCTAATACCAAGCATTGAATCAAAAATAATATAAGAACTAAAATAGATTTTAAACAGCAGAAGGATAGAAAACACTACAAATGGTCTGGTCCACAATGTACGTGTTTTAGTCAAAATAAAAACCTCCCGGAGTTTCATACTACTGTATGAACCTTAAGGGAAGCTTAAATTTTCGACATAAAGCGACATTTGCTATAACCTTCCATCTAACCTCAGTACATCAGTTGACCATCTACATACTTGCTCAGCATCATGTGTAATCACTAGAATCGCTTTGCCTTGCTTCACATAATCGGAACACCATACCATCAGACGCTCCATACTACGATAGTCTTGACCGGCTGTGGGCTCATCTAGAATGATAACATCAGGGTTCATAAGACCTGTAGATGCAACGCTAAGTAATCTTTGCTCACTCGTACTTAGAAGAAGAGGATGCTTATGTTGATGTTCAAGTAATCCGAATTGTTCTAATATGCTTTCACCTTGAGCCAGAATAGACAATGGCGTCTCCTGCCATGGCTTCAGACCACTCATCATTTTGAGTCCAAATACACATTCTTCAATGACGGTTTCAGCAACAAATTGATGCTCTGGATTTTGAAATACATAACCCCTAAACTTGGCTAACTCATAGGTTGAACATGTAGATTGATCTCGCCCATGGAACATGATTGTCCCCTTTCCTGTGGGTAACAGCCCAGCTATAAGCTTACCTAGCGTAGTTTTACCAGAACCATTAGCCCCAAGTACAGCGATTAAATCACCTGCAAATACTTTAAAGTTAACATCATTAAATAGATGGAGTGGTTCAGTAACTTGGCTATCACTTGATGAATAACGAAAGGATAGATCCCGAACTTCTAATAATGGTGGGCAGCTCCCGCTCTTTGGGGAACATTGATCGATTGATTGCATATTGCTTACATGATCTTCAGAATGCCCTTTAGATTGCTCTTTAGAATGCTCTTCAGATGGCCAGCACCCTAATTGGATGAGGCTATGCTTATGTTCTTCAAGCACCTCTTGAGGCGAACCATTCGCTATAATAGAACCTTCGTTAAGCACAATTAATCGCTCAGCTAACTCGACTACCGCCTTCTCGAGTCTTGTTGACATGGTTAGAATCGTATGACCTTGCTTATGTAATTTGACTAATGTTGCAATGAATTGTTCTGCTGCAGGACGATCTAAACTGGCAGTTGCATCATCAAAGATAAGAATAGTAGGCTGCATCGTGAGCACAGAAGCTATAGCTATACGCTGCTTTTGACCACCAGATAATAGATTCGTTTGTCGATTTCGCATATCGGATAAACCAACTTCTACAAGTGCAGCATTAATGCGAATCCTAATTTCTGCTGGATCAACGAGCAAATTCTCTGGACCAAATGCCAGTTCATCCTCCACAATAGCGTGAATAAGCTGTGCATCTGGGTCTTGAAACACGATTCCGAATGAAGAAGCTGACAAGGTAGGCACGGCGTGTAAGACAGGTAAGACAGGTAAGACAGGTAAGACAGGTAAGACAGGCAAGGTTCCTGCATCCCTCAGTTTATCTCCAGCTCCACTAAGCCAAATCTCACCATCGAGTTGAATAGCCGAATTAGACTGATGATTAAGTAGACCTGTAATTAGCTGACAAATAGTTGTTTTTCCCGAACCACTTGGACCAACTAACGATACCCATTCACCCTGTTTAACATAGAAATTAATCTTATGAAGTGAAGGCTTCAATTCCCCTTCGTGGGTATAACTCACGTTATGAAACTGAATATCTATAGCTTCCTCCACTTAACTACACCCCTCTTCGCTTACCTATCTCAAACTTTTTAAGCAATCCCGTTCGAGCCATTGCATCACCAATCCATTTACTTAACATACCGCATAGCACTACACCACTCAGGCATCTAACAATTAAAGTGATGATGATGACGCTTGTATCCCATTTATAATAGCCATACATATAAGCTGCAAATACAAACCACAATGGTACAGCACAAAGACTTGCTAACATGATGCTTATGTAACCCCAGTTTTTGTATCTAAATAAGAAGAAGACAAGTTCTACCATCAGTCCATAACAGATTGCTGCAATAAAGGCTGAAGCCATACCATAGCTGATACCAAGTAAGGTTTGGACAGTAGCTCCGATAAGAAAGGTAATCATCGCAGAGCCAGGCTTACGAATGATATAGATGGCTAGTACGCCATAAATCATATACAAACCAACAATTGTCGATGTCGCGATCGGCCCACCTATTGTCGTTAGAAATTTATTGAGAAATGCCATGTAATTCGTCATCACACCGTTTGCAACTGCTAGTAGTGCCATTAACACGATGTCTAATGTGGTAAAAGTTTTCTTAATGTTCACCTGAATATTCCCCTTTACTTAATTAAATTACCCACCATACAATGACGCCAATTGTGACAACCACACTCAATAAAGTGAATATAATTGCCATTGTTGAAATGTGCAAAGTATGAATATAGGATCGCTCACGATAGGTGCCAAAGCCTTTGCTATCCATCGCATCGGCCGTCTGCCCTACGCGGCGTACTGCATGTATAAATACGGATACAACAAATCGTTTCCACCAATACATACGATCTCGCAGCCCTACGGGTTTACCCATTCCTCTCATTCGTTGTGCCGACCTGATAAGTGCTGCCTCTGATTCGAGCATGGGCAGGAATCGAAGAGCAATGCTGATCGCAAATGCGAATCGATAAGGTACTTTCAGCTTCTGAGCTAGAGCCAGCACGACATGCCTAGGATCTGTAGATGTGATATACAGCAAGGATGCTAATACAAGTGTTACAAACCTTAGCGTTATAGCAGCTGAATAATTCAATGCTTCAGTTGTAAGCATGAACGACCCCAGCTTAACAATGACCGTTTCTCCCGGAAGAAATAGCAATTGAAGAAAGAAATACGGTACACCGAACCAGAATGGAATTCGCATGCCTCTCCACATCGATTGCAAGGTTAATCCTGCTAATGCTCTACCTATCACAACGATAACAAGTAATAAGCTAAGCTGTGACGGGCCCGTATCGAAAACTAGTGCTAAGATCGATACACAAACTAACCAAACAAATTTGGAAAGTGGATCTATCCGATGAAAAAACGATTGACCACGTTGATATTGATAGATCATGTTCACCTTTCCCCTACTTGATTTTTACTTTTATAGTATCTACGAATACAATTTTATTGTCAACCAATAAATTAGTTGAAGGTTAACAATAGGTGAGTCATAAATTATTTAATAATACAGATAATTACATTCATTTTGTCGAAGCAAAGTGGTAGAATGTTAAGCATCAATTGTACTTAAGACATTGTAATGGATGTGTAAACATGAATTTATCATGGAAAAGAAATCTGTATGTACTTTGGACAGGGGTTTTCTTCTGTAGTATGGCATTCTCAATGTCTGTACCCTTTCTCTCATTATTTATTAGTGATGAATTGCATGTTGAGACGCATTTAGCTCTGTGGGCAGGTGTATCCTTCGGCATTACATTTCTAGCTAGCGCATTAATTGCGCCCTTCTGGGGTTCGCTGTCGGATAAATATGGACGTAAACCGATGCTGCTTCGCTCAGGATTTGCACTCTGCGCGATCTATGTGCTAACTTCCTTCGTACATAATCCTTATGAACTTATAGCTGTCCGTATATTATCAGGACTTCTGGCTGGCTACGTCCCTGCAGCAATCGCACTTGTCGGAACGAAACGAATACACCTGAGAACAAGGTTGGTTATGCACTTGGTATTATGGCAACTGCAAGTGCGTCTGGCAGCATCATTGGTCCAATGGTTGGTGGTATATTCAGCGGATATTTTGGTTTTCGAATGACCTTCCTGCTATCTGGTGCTGTCGTGTTGATCTCGGCTTTAATTGCGCTTTTTGGCATAAAAGAAGAGAAATTTGATCGCAGTCGAGTTCGTTCTCATGTACTTGATGATCTGAAGCAAGCTTCTGCCAACCGCCCGTTGTTCAATCAGCTAATTGTTGTCATGATTATTAGTGCCTCCATCATGCTGATCGAGCCTCTACTGGCCCTTTATGTGCTTGATATGGGTGTGTCCAAGAGTGACGCTTCACTAAGCTCAGGTATCATCTTCTCAGCCGTTGGTATTGCCACCGTTATCGCTGCACCACAATGGGGCAAAATTGGCGCGCGAATCGGCTATCGTAATACCCTCATGATCGGCTTGCTTGGCGGAGGAATCGGTAATATCCTGCAGATCTTCTTCCATAACTTAATTGGATTTGGTGTGCTACGCTTCATCTATGGTCTATTTTTTGCAGCGGTCTATCCATCCTTGAACGCACTGATTGTTCGAGCAACAACCCCTGAATTTAGAGGTAGAGCTTTTAGTCTTAATCAATCTGCTAACCAGCTAGGCACTCTCGCTGGTCCGATCGCAGGAGGCGCATTAGCTGGCGCAATTTCGATCCCACTTGTTTTTGTACTTAATGGTCTTCTACTACTCACTACGGCTGGTACGCTTAAAATGAAAGATCGCAAGAGTGCTGCTAACGTAAAAGACACGTTATCTGGTTAAAATTCATAGAATTGATACTCGAATTACTCTATAAAGAAGCCATCCAGGATACCTTGGATGGCTTCTTCTATTCTATATTATGTAAAACTAAGTGAAATCAAACAAATTACCGATCACAATGATTACGGTTATAATGGCAGATAACCTGCATTCCCGTGAAATTATAACGAGGAATGAGGAAAATGTTACCTTATCGACAAACCTAATACTTAACAAAGTTCTGTTAAACATCATGAGCGAAATAAACTTATGAACACTTTGGTTTTCTTAAACAACTACTATATTATTCGAGAATTGTTGTATTATACGTATAATTCGAACGAGTCTATTAAATGGAGTTTTAAGAATAATAGAGTGAAGATCAGGTTCTTTAATGAAAGACTGAAAGTATTTGAATTGCTATCTACTTCAGAAGAATTTACTATTTCTGATATGGCACCCCATTGGGGAAAGCTAGGCCAGCGATTCAGTTATAGTAAAATGCTGATGATTGGACTACTGGGGGGCGGTATCGGCAATCTACTGGAGCTTGCGACGCACAACCTGATCGGCTTCGGCATTTTACGCTTCAGCTACGGATTGTTTTTTGCCGCCGTATATCCGGCTTTGAACGCATTCCACAATACGGTCAAAGGCCTGGCAGCTGTTTATACCATCATTTTCTGTAAAGCTTTCACATAACGTGATCTCGCAATGACAAAGTAGACGGTCTGGGCGACCAGAAAAGCCAGTGCTACTGTAAAAGTAGCCGAATTGACATATGAGATCTTCATATATCCCAGTACAGGCTTCAAAACCACAAACGTTTGTATCGTGGATATCGGAATCGGAATAAAAAAGATAAAAGCAATTTGCTTCGTAGCCGCCGCGCTCATTTCTCTGCTGCTCAGCCCGATCTTGGAAAGTGCATGGTACGTTCGGCTGTCGGCGGATAGCTCAGTATGAAGCTTGAAGTACAAAAAGCTTGCCGTCGAAATTGAGAAGATCAAGGCGATAAAAATCCCGATAAAGCTGAACACTGAGGTCGTATCTTTCGTGCTCCAGTATTTGTCGGAACGAACCGTCAAATGATTAGCACAATTTGGACAGCCTGGGACGCTGCCCCGGTTCTCGTCCATTTGCTTCTGATTCCATGCGTACAGCTCTCTGCCGATCTTGGATTGCTCATCTTGCTGTGAGGGAAGCTGTGTCCAGGAAGGTACATGATAGAAATACCGTGATCTGGCAGGTAAATCAGCTGTTAATTGGGTAAAGAAAGCATCTTCAACAATGAGCATAACCCCTGCATTACTAACGCCTCCCATCTGGGGCATGCTGATTTCCTGCACAATCGTAATGCTGGACTCGGTTCCCTCAAGCTTTAATGGCTGCCTTGGCAAACGATTTGAGCCCGGATAAACCGCCACAGCCGTTTGCCAAGGCAGATGCCGCAACGGCGCTACCTCCAGCAAAGTTGCCAGTTCATTAAACTGGCTTGCCCGAACAATCTCTACATCGCTACTAGTTGTTGGGTCGTGGGCATAATTCCGCAGCATGGCGCCAATAGAGTCTATCCGATACCGCTCAAAAGCGATGCCCGCTTCCTGCATTGACTGCTCAATAGTCGCCAGCTCCGCATCGATATGCTCTGGCTGAAATACGTCATATTTGAAAGCAAATTTATTGTTCAAAAACTGCTGCTTGTTGTCTTGATCAACGGCCAGTACGAAGCCTGCGCTTATGCAAGCGATCGAAGTAACAACCGTCACCAGAAACAGCATTCTGGCATTATCCTTCAGCTTATAGCTGATCTCGGAAATCCATAGCAAATTAGTGCCGCGCCATACACGCTTTCGATTTCGTTTGAGCAAACGAATGATGAGAACTGACAGCTGGGAGTAAAAGAAATAGGTGCCGGAAATGCCGGAAAAAGCGGCGATAATCAGAACTTCCGGAGATAGAGTGCCTTTGCCAAGGACCACAAAACCAATAGTCAGCAAAATTGCGCCCAATATGGAAAGCCAAATCGAAGCTTTCGGCTCCCGCTTCGGTCTGCTGCTGCCCTTCAAAAGCTCCAGCACCCGGTTTTTGCGAATAAACAGCAGCGTAAATAGCGATATCGCCATAAATAAAGCAACAAAGCAGCTCGCCGTCAGTACAATTGCCTTCACTGGCCAATAAAAGGCCAGCTCGTTAATATCGATCATTTTTGTACTGAACAGCAAAAACAGCTTGGACAACAGCAGCCCGCCGGCGATTCCGGTGACAATGGAAACTGTGCCGATGATCATATTTTCCAAAAAAATCAGGCGATTAATTTGTCCTGCCTGTGCGCCCAGCATCATTAAAATCCCAAACTCCTTATTGCGGGACTTCAAAAAAGCGCTGATCGAGTAGAGCACAAAAAAGATCGCAAAAATAAACACCACGTAAGCGGCAACCTGCATGCTGATTAACGTCAATACGCCCATCGGCGCCCGCCGAATTTCAGGATGATAGATGAAAACGGCAAACGTAAAAAAAATCATCACCATAAATGCGCTGCTTAATAAATAAGCCATGTAAGCACGGCCGTTGCGCCTGACATTATTAAACGCGAACTGAGGAAAATTCATTCATATTCCCTCCCCAGAAAGACAAAGTATCGATGATTTTCTGAAAAAAGGTTTGCCGATTTTCCCCGCGGTGAATTTCCGCAGCCAAACGCCCATCTTTAATAAACACAATCCGATGGCAGTAGCTGGCTGCGAGCGGATCATGAGTGACCAGCATCAGCGTAGTGCCCTGCTGTTCATTGATGTCGGCCAGCGATTCCATGACAACTTTCGAAGAGGTTGAATCCAGCGCTCCTGTGGGCTCGTCAGCGAGCAGCAGCGATGGGGCCGCGATCACCGCCCTGGCTATGGCAGTCCGCTGGCGCTGCCCTCCAGATATATCATACGTCCGTTTGTTTAATATCGATGTAATGTTCAAACGCTCGGCAATTTGCCCCAGCCTCTCTTCCATCTCCGACAGTCGATAGTTGTCCAGCGTCAGTGGAAGAACAATATTTTCTGCGACAGTAAGGGTGTCCAGCAGATTAAAATCCTGAAATACAAAGCCAAGCTGCCGGCGACGAAATAATGCCAGTTCCTTTGCTCTTAGCTGAAAAGGATTGCTACCGTTAATTAGCACCTCGCCGGAGCTGGGCTCATCAATCGTGGAAACCATATGAAGCAGTGTTGTTTTTCCGCTGCCTGACGGTCCCATGATACCTACAAACTCCCCTTGCTCGATGGTCAGATGTATATCCGTTAATGCATGTGTCACGACTTTTCCCGGGTATACTTTATTAAGAGCTTTCACTTGCAAAATACTCATGCTTTTCATTCCTTTCAAAGATGCGGATCATTGGTACTTTCTCTATTAATGTACCTTATCAGCGGCGTGGGAACTATCGATTTACCTTAATTATAGCTTACATCACAGTTAAGTTTATGTTCGCCTTTACGTTCGGTAGCCTGCTCAAATTCATTCCGTTCTACTAAACAGACAGGAAAAGAAGTGCAGGAACAATCAAAGTTTCCTGCACTTCTTTTCCTGCCCATATGGCAGTCAGGCTATCTTCTTAAACCAAATCAGAGGAGTTTCAACCCTTAATGGCTCCTATCAGCATTCCTTTCATAAAATATTTTTGCAAAACTATGTGCGATGCTGAAACAACAGGGTTACGGTCGTACCTGCTCCCGGCTCTGATTGCAGTACAACCTCGTGTCCGAGTCGTCCGCACACCTCTTTAACCAAATACAAGCCCATTCCGGTAGATTCGTGATATTGTCTCCCGCGTTCCCCTGTATAGTAAGGATGAAACACGCGATTTAAATCCTCCTTTTCAATCCCGATACCTTGATCCTGTACGGTTAGTTTACACGATTTACCCAGCTCTTCCGCTGAAATCGAAATCATTTTGCCTGTCCCGATGGTGTAGTTCAAGGCATTGACCACAATTTGATCCAACAAAAATCGCAGCCATTTCGCATCGGAGTACACCTTCAACCCCTCCCTGATTTGGAGCAATGGGGTAATACCCTTGCGGATAAACAGCTTGCGGTTGCCGGCAACAACCTGATTGGCGATCTGACGCAGATCTACGGCTTCGACTGAGAAATCATGCTCGAACCGGTCAAGCCTGGCGGTGTACAAAACCATTTCCAGCCCTTTGCGCAGCCGGTCCAGCTCCTCCTGGATGCAGTCGGCAGCCGGCTCCTCTAGCTCCTGCAGCAGCAGTTGAATGACGGAGATCGGCGTTTTCATCTGATGCACCCAGCGGTTCATGAAAACGAGATGCTGCTCGTTTCCGCTTTGCTGCTGCTGCAGCTGGTCCTTGAAATGCCGGTCGTAGCTGCGCAGCAGCTCATGGACCGCATCGGACAGTGGCGCCTCATCCATAGGCTGTAGCAACTCCTCCTGTGCAGCATGCGGCTCTTCCAAGCGCCGATACATCTCCCGATGCTGGTAGTATCGGTAAATCAAATATAATGCAAGTACAACCGTGCTTAGCAGGAAGCCGTATAAGACGATCGCAAAAGGCCGTCCCTCTCCGGCAAGCCAATAAAGCAAAGGAACTAATGCAACCTGAACCGAATAAAACAGCAGCAAAGGAACATGCTCCTTCCAGAACAGCTTCATTGCAGGTCCTCCCGCCTTACCGCAAGCTTGTAGCCCACTCCCCGGACCGTTTCCACCCGATCTTCAGAGCCAAGCTCCTTCAGCTTTTTGCGCAGCCTTGTAATGTACACATTTAAGGTGTTGTCATCGATAAAATGATGATCTTCCCACATCAGGTCCAGCAGCTTCTCCCTGCTCACTGCCCTTCCCTGCTTCAGCATAAGCGCCTCCAGCAGCTGGCTTTCTTTCACAGTCAGCTCAGCTCCATGGCCCGCGTAGCTTACGACGTAACGCTCGGGATACAGGATTAGCTCGCCGGACTCCAGCCTCTTCTCTTCCTGGTTTGAAGCGTATGCTCCGTAAGCTCTGCGCAAATGGCTGCGTATTTTGGCCATGACGACCTCATAGTGGAAGGGCTTGGTTATGTAATCATCCGCCCCGTTCTCCAGCGCCATCACCTGATCCATCTCATTGTCCCGGGCGGATATAAATAAAATCGGGCAATGCGAATGCGTACGGATTTGTCGACACCAGTAGAAGCCGTCATACTTGGGCAGGTTTATATCGAGCAGCACCAGATCCGCTCCATATTCCTGGAACTCCTCCAGCACATGATTGAAATCGACTACCTCCCTCGCTTCGAATCCATACTTGGACATGTAAGAGTGCAGTAGGCTGGAGATTTTCGCATCATCCTCGACAATGAATATTTTGTACATAAGTCCAGCTCCTTTTTCCAACTTGAAAGCGAAACCAAATGGATTCCTTTGCGTTTAATTATTTTAGAAGGAGTGATTGAATATGAATCTTATCAAGCCCTTAAAGCATTGTACTGCTTTATCTATTTTCCTTGCAGGCGCCCTTGCTCCCGGGCTTCTTCCGTAATCGCAGCAAAGAAATCGCTGCTGCGCTTGGAAGGAATGTCTTTGCCGTACGGATGCCGATGGGTGAGGGCCCATTTTGAAAAACGCATTGCGCCGCCGTATAGGCGTTTGGCTTCCATTGCAGGAACTGGGCCGCGTTTGGATGAACGCTCCGTCGCGGCAAGTCGCTTGGACGGAATTAGTTCACCGGTCTGTGGATCTAACTTGCCGATACAAACCTGGCGGCTGCGTGATTGCTGTTTTGATTTATCCCAGTAGTTTTCGGACTCGTAGACGTATGTAATTCCGTTAGTTTTGTTTTTCAAATAGACCAACGCCATGCTGTCATCTCTCCAATCCACGTTATAATTATAGCGTGAATTGGAGAGATTTGGCGAGCCATTTTCGCCCAGAAAGCCTGTCGTTACAAGATTTTTCCTCATTCCTCGTTATAATTTCACGGGAATGCAGGAGATAACCCTAAAGTAAGTAGGATCGTTATCATACTCCTTAAGAATGACTTCGTATTCACAACACCATGCAGGCCCATTACTCCAAGTAATAGTACGAATTACGTGGTATACAAGACGAGATACAATGGATGTATACCTAATATGTTAGTCGCAAATAACATAAATCTTGTGGATGCTGCAGCCATAAGGAACTAAACGATGCAGAGTAAAGAGAGAATAAAAGAACCCATGTTTATTATTCTTTTCATCATCTCTTACCTTCTAATTTCGCCCCTGATGCCCCATGGCTTTTCATCATGGCCTTCATCCCGTCGGTCGCTTCAACTGTTCCATCGGGCATCACCCATACAGCTTCGACTCCATCCTTGCTTTGCACGAGCGACCAGCTCTGATCAAAAGGGATAAGAAAAGCAGCTGTCGATATAAAATCCGCTACTCCCGAATCTCTTGTCACGATCGTGACGGCACGATAATATTGTCCTGGCATTAGTGTCTTCGGATCGATCAGATGATGATACGATTTCCCGTCCACGACATAATACCGCTGATAATCTCCACTGCTGACGACGGAAGCATCGTTAAGAAACACGGTATCGAGCAGATTCTCCTGCTCCATAGCGATAAACTTATCGGGGTGCTGTATGCCAACTCCCCATCGCTGACGAACACCATCCAGCGGTTGGCCAATAGCACGAATATTACCGCCAGCGCTGATCATACCAGACACTAACCCTTCCTCCTGTAGCTCATTTGCCACCAGTTCTGTAGCAAATCCCTTGGCAACCGCTCCAACGTTAAGACTCATTCGTTCATCAGCCAAGTATACAGTGCTATTCGCCTTATCGACGATAACCTTATCGAGGTCAATATGCTCGGCGGCTTTCTGAAGCTCTTGAATCGGAGGGAGTTTGGCATTCTCTGGATCATCTATACCTTCTTCCCGATAATCGTGCCAAATCTGAAGAACAGCTCCCATCGCAATATTCGTCTCTTCACCAGTGCGCTGATACCAATCCTTTGAGAAAAGAATCAAGTCAATGATATCTTGATCGACTTCAACTGGCTTGATCCCGGCTTGATCATTAATGGTTTTGATATTGTTCACACCATCATAATCATTGTAAATATCATATTTTTTGTGGAGATCTCGAAATCGCTCACGAGCCTTCTCAAAATATCGCTCAAACTCCTCTTCGGTTTCCGTATAAGCAACAACTTGCGTCAGTGTATCAAAAGAATCAAAGAAGCTATCACTGTATTTATGATATTTGCTGAACTCGATATCTTGCTTATGTTGGCAGCCAGATAATAAAAGTGTCACCACCAACAACAAAGTGAAATATTTTCCCCTTTTATTCATAGAAAATCACGCCCTATCCAGATAAAACTCCCCCACTTGCGAATGGAGGAGTTTTATCATTATCAAACCGATATTATCATTTATTATTTTGCATTCTTAAAGGATTCTTCAAGACCAGCGATGTAATCTTGCACCGAAACGGTTACCGAAGATGTAAGCTCTGCAACATCTGGAACAGCAGGATGAGCATCATCTACCTTCTTCGTTTTCATCCCTTTAATCTCATCTACCGATTTGCCTACCATCCATTTAGCCAATGCGTCCGCTTGCTGAAACCATTCTTTTTGGATTTTGGAAGCCTTGATCATACCATACTCGTTGCCAAGTTCAACCTTTGTTTTTTGTTCTGCGTTTTTATCTGAAGTTACTTTACCTTCTTTATCAAAATTAATTTTGGTTTGGGCATTGTCAATCAATGTTCCAACTACTTTACCGTCTTTATCAAACGCTGTTGCAATCATAACTGTGTCTACTTGAGCTGTCGGAAGTACTTCCTTGCCATCCTTATTTCCAAGCCCTTTGGATTTAGCTATCGTGATGTTGTGACCAAGACCAAGCTTCTCAGCGCCTTTGCCAACTTCTACAGCGTTTTTATATGCTTCTTCAAGAGCTCCAACATAATCCTGCACTGTAATTGTTACAGAAGATGCAAGCTCAGCAACATCTGGAACGGAAGGATGAGCATCATCTACCTTCTTCGTCTTCATTCCTTTGATCTCATCAACTGTCTTGCCAATCATCCATTTACCAAGCGCATCTGCTTGCTGGTACCATTCTTTTTGGATTTTGGAACCCTTAATCATGCCATAACCTTCGGCAAGCTCAACCTTTGTTTTTTGCTCAGCTTTCAGATCAGTGGTTACTTGAAGATCTTCCTTATATTCGATTTTGGATTGTGCGCTATCGATAGCAACTTTAACAACCTTGCCATCTTTGTCAAAAGCAGCTGCTACGATCACTGTATCCACTTGACCCTTCGCAGGCACTACCTTGCCATCTTTGTCTTTACCCATATCCACAGATTTCGCGATAGATGTAGACTGACCAAGTCCAATCTTAACAATTCCTGCTTCAGTGGATGTTGCTGGTTTAGCTGCTGGTGTAGTTGCTGGTGTAGCTGCTGCAGTCTCTTGCGGTGCTGTAGTCGGTGCTGCAGTTTCCTGAGTCTTAGAACAACCTGCAAGCATGGCAGCAATCATCGTCGATACGACTAAAATAGATAACGTTTTTTTCATAATTATCCCCCTAATGTATAATAAACTAATCAATTCAAGTGAATATTATCACATACTTCGATTACTAATAAGTGAATTAAATCACAAAGATTCGATAATAGTCAAATTATTTACTCAACATGTGTGCGATGGTTATTCAAATGATATGGTGGTCCTTTCCCCATTCCTACTCACCTAATCTATGGTACAATTATATTTAAGAGGATATCAATAATTTACTAGGAGGTTCTAAATTGATTAAAGCAGTTGTATTTGATTTTGATGGATTAATTATTGATACTGAAACCGTATGGTTTCAAGCCTATGAAGAAGTATTTCAGAATTACAATGTAGAATTTCCTATAGAGGTATTTACTAAGTGTATTGGAACTGATAATGGCGTATTGAATCAGTATATCGATGAAAAGCTAGGAGAATCCTCCAGAGAAAATATTAGAAAACTAGCAAAAGAAAGCCACAAATCCAAAATGAAGAGTGTGAAAATAAGAGATGGTGTAGAACAATATTTATCTACTGCCAAACAATTAGGATTAAAAATCGGGCTGGCTTCAAGTTCCTCTCGAGAATGGGTGGAAGATTATTTGATAAAGCTTCAAATCTATGACTATTTTCAGGTTATTAAGACAGGCGACCAAGTAGACAAAGTCAAGCCAGATCCTGCTTTATATTTACAAGCAATAGAAGCTTTGAATGTAAATGCCTATGAAGCTGTTGCTTTCGAAGATTCAGCGAATGGCGCAGCCGCAGCAATTGCAGCAGGGCTAAAATGTGTGATCGTTCCTAATGAAGTAACCCAATCTATCAAGTTTGGAAAATATGATTTAAGAATTAACTCCATGAGTGAAATGAATTTAGAACAGGTCATTAAACATTTGGAGCAAAACTCTTAATAAACACATGAAAAAACTGGATAGAGATTCAGATATAATTTCTGATTGCTCTATCCAGCTTCTTTATGAGGTCACCTCGAATCATCAATTTCGGGTTGTCTTACTTTTTTAATCAATCATCCCGATCCTCCACTCTTCATTTTCCTTCAATAGTACAAACATGGGGTTCCAATCGCTTCCTCCTTCGTACTCCATGGTTGTATAAACAATCGCCGTCTGATCATTATCTTTAAATTCAAAGCTACGAATTTTCATTCCGAGAATAATTGGATAAAGGTAATCTTGATTAAGTGAATTATTATCACTTAAGAGGTTTAGACGAGATTCAACATCACGCAAATTAGTATATTTCATAAACATATTCAAGATCCGAACAACATCACGTTCGTTTCCAACATACTGATTTTCGTCCATATATTCTGGTTTTCTAAGCTCTACTGGCGTAAATACAAGAATGGGCGCTGGCTCATATTCAATGACAACTTCATCTAACCTGTACAATAACGCTTGTTGAGTGTCCGTTGTAAGCTCTAGTAAAGCTGTATCTGTAATGTCACCATAACCCATCATCTGAAAATTTGCCGATACAATCTTTGCTTTCGGAACTTCAGTAGCCTTTACTTTGGTAGAGAGATAAGAACGATAAGTTATTGAATCCTTAAGATTAATGGACTGAATAAATCGATGAATCGTTTCGATCTTATAATTATTACCTGAAAACCCTTTAACAAAATCCTCAGGCAGTTGAGCTTGAACCGTTTGTTTACAGCCGCTAAGGATTATTAAAGCAAACAGCAAACTGATCATTTTGTACATTTACATACTCCCTCAATTCCACAACCTTGTTTCCCCTACTCTCATGCTCGAAATCCACTTTTGACCCTTAAGCTTGAGTAGTTCTTTAGTTGGACATGTAACGACAACACCGTATAGCTTTATCCCATTCGTTTCCAGGTACTGAATTTCCCGGTCAATGCCCCATAAGACCCTTTTTGAAACTTGATTGGAAATTCTCTTTTATTTATGTAAAAAAACGAAGTGTATTCATGAAATTCTGATCTCGGATATCACAGATACCATATTCTTCAATAATTGGATATTAAATTGAACTTGTGGATGTTTTTCGGAACAAACCCAACTTCTTTTCTTCCAGTTGAACCACAGTCATTTCGCTACGGAGCCAATTCGTTTGATACGGAAATCCAATAGCTTGTGTAAAAGGTTCACCGTATTTATTCAGACCTATATCGACCGCTAACCAAGTGTGGGTAATCTTGCCAAAATCCTTTAGTTTCAACAGTAATTCATCCGTTGTAAACAGTTGGTCCAAAGATAAATAAGCTTCAGATACTGTTCCTTCAGGTAGCTTATCCAGTACAGACCAATCGTCATTGCCTATGTCGTACTTACTATTCGGATGCTTATATAGCATACTACTATTACCAATTTGTTCGGTATAGTGAGTCGTTTAGGATTTCCAAGTAAACCAAGTAAGATGGTTTGTGAGTATTGGCCGAATGTTATGTAAGAGTTTCCAATTTGCTTTCTCAAATCATCATATAATTTCATTCTATAAGAAAACGTGACCTCACTCGATAAATTCACAAAATTCCTGTTTTAGCAGCAAATCCTCGGTGTTATGCGCATCTGCAATTCGTTCAAAATAGTCATTAGAGTTCACTGAATGGCGACTTTGCGTACGCGTAAAATCAATAATGATGATCATGACTCAGGAAGAGCAAATAGCGATATATATCCTGTAAATAGGATCGATAAATACTATCGATTGTTTGCCTTTTCATTCGCTCCCCCCTTCATCATATCCACGTGCGAGAGTCCGAAAAGTTACACATTCATTTATTTAGCAGCAAAATTAATTTTAGGCAATTTGATCTTTTGCATCGCTTTTTCCTTCTGTTCATCGTTAACATGCGTATAGATCATCGTTGTTTCAATCGATTCATGCCCCATTAATTCCTTCACAACACGAATATCCGTTCCCTGTTTAAGCAGCAAAGTTGCGAAGGAATGTCTTAATTTATGGCAAGAAAGCTTGAGATCACGAAGAGATTCGTCTTCTTCCTGTAATTTCTCAAAGGTTTGCTGCGCTATGGTTTGGATTTGTCTAATGGACAATCGATAACCTTTTTGTGAGATAAAAAGAGCTGTTTCAACACTCCGATTCGGATCTCTGCGCTCCTCAATTACGCTCTGAAGCATGTCCGTTAACGCCTCGGGTAGTGGTACTGCACGCCATTTACGCCCTTTACCGCTTACATGTAGGCTATTACGACTAGGAAAAAAGTCGCTTAAATTCAGTCGATGAACCTCACCAACACGCAATCCAGCATAAGCCATTAGTAGGAATACAGCAATGTTCCTAGAACTATATAAACCCTCAACTTGTTCAAGAAATGTGTTCAAATGCTTCTCTTCTAAGTATGTAGGAAGGTGATTTCGTTCTGTTTTGGATAGTTTTACGTCCGCTGCAGGGTTGTTTTGCACTTCTTCCATATCTTTAAGGCCTTTATAGAAGGATCTGATCGCAAAAAGCTTGCGATTACGCGTAATATCACTACATCCATTCTTACGAGCCTCAGTCAAAAAGGACATAATATCGAGCTTGGTGATATCCTCTACTCGCTTATCAACGCTATTCAAAAACAGGTTAATCGTATGTAAATAAGCCTTTTGAGTCGATTCGGTATATCCCGCATCCTGCATCCAAACTTTGAATGTATGTATATAATGATCGTTATCGTATTTATCTTCCCTATTCATATCGTAAATCGTCAGCTCCCTTGGTGTAATCTTGGTTGAATTAAATCTATTTCGTTGTTCTAAAATGAAACAGCGTGAAATATGTATTTCACGCTGTTATTTCTAAGTAAATTATAGCATATTTGAAGCAAAATAGCCTAAATACTAACCCCAAAAACCAAAAATAATGATTTAACACCATTTCACGGGTATCTTGATCTGTTCTGATCCTATCCCGATCCTCTTCTACTCCGTTTCTTGATCGCTTTTAACGCTATTGACCCTTTATTTGAACTCGAACGTATGTTCTGCAGGTCGAATTTCAGCACTTCTACTGGATCAATATATCATATTTTATAATTTAATCATTTTTAGTTATTATAAGTAATAATGCCTATACTTTTGTAAAATTTATAATTTTATATAATATAGTTAAATATAGGATTAATTAATTAATATATACAATTTTAAATTAATTTAACATTATTAGATTAAATTGGTTTAATGTATAAAATTGGTTATGAAAACATGTCGTAAAGTGTTTTCATAAAAGAGGGAGTAGTGTAACATTATTTACCATGATCGTTTGGAAATAAAGGTTAAGAGGATAAAATCAAAAATTAGGGGAGTGACAATAGATGAAGGCTTTGCAAGGTAAAGTTGCTGTTGTTGCAGGAGCAACACGAGGAGCAGGACGAGGAATTGCGGTTATGTTAGGTAAAGCTGGCGCAACCGTATATTGCACTGGGCGAAGTACTAGAGGGAATCCATCTAGTTTAGGTCGCTTAGAGACAATTGAAGATACCGCTGATCTAGTAACTGCTCAGGGTGGTATCGGTATTGCAGTGAAAACCGATCATACGGTTGAAAATGAGGTTAAAGCTTTATTTAAAAGAGTGAGCGATGAACAGAATGGACAGCTAGATATCCTCGTGAATGATGTTTGGGGTGGCGATTCACTTACGGAATGGGATAAACCATTTTGGGAACACTCCCTATCAAATGGCTTACTCATGCAACAACGTGCTGTTCATTCTCATATGATTACAAGCTATTATGCCGCACCTTTAATGGTAGCCCGTCAAGAGGGTCTAATTATTGAAATTACGGATGGAATTGACTATCGATTCCGAGGTAATTTGTATTATAGTTTAGCCAAGATTTCTGTAATTCACCTTGCTCAAGCGATGGCGGAAGAACTACGACAACATCAAATAACCGTGGTGGCTGTGACACCGGGATTTCTGCGTTCTGAAGCGATGCTCGATCATTTTGGAGTGAACGAGCATAATTGGCGTAACGCTGTCAATAAAGATCCCCATTTTATCGAATCTGAGACACCCTACTTTATCGGGAAAGGAATTGCTGCTTTTGCCGCAGATCCGAATGCATTTCTCAAAACTGGCAGTACACTAAGTAGTTGGGGGTTATCAGATGATTACGGGTTTACCGATATTGATGGACGTAAACCACATTGGGGGAATTATGCAGCCAAGCAAGGATTTTAAGAGGCGGGTAGCGAATCTTCATAGAGGGAAACTACTAACATTGTTATATAGAAAAGGTAGCAAAGGGGAATTTGCACATGCCTGTAATAATTGCTAATAAAGATGAAGAAATACTCGCAACCTATACTTTGATGAAACAGTTACGCCCCCATCTTGAAGAAGAAACTTATTTAAGTCAAATCAAACAGCTACAGTTGGAATACGGTTATAAGTTAATTGTTATATTTGAAAATGAGGAAGCAAAAGCAGCTGCAGGTTACAGAATAAATCATTCATTAGCTTGGGGAAAATATTTGTATGTGGATGATCTCATCACAGATCAAGACAGCCGTTCAAGAGGATATGCGAATGAGTTATTTGATTGGTTAGATGAGGAATTACATAAGAATCATTGTTCAGCCATGCATCTCGATTCAGGGGTTCAAAGACATGATGCTCATCGCTTTTATCTAAACAGGAAGATGCGAATCAGTTGTCATCATTTTGAGAAGTCCTATTGATAGACTTATGGGGTAGTAAGCTAATAGAAAACTTTAATCGAATAAGCAATTAAAAAAGTAAGCTGATTGAACATATTAGTCATGGACTATATGTTCGAATAGCTTACTTTTTGTGGACCGAAGCAAGACGACCATCGCCCTCTCATTCTATCCTTCGAAGGTGGACCAGTGCGACGGGCGAGTAAGTGATGATGGCAACTTTGTCGTATCATCGCCCTTTGCCGAGTTAATCTGTGCTTGGGTAAGATAGATGCTACTTGTAAGGACGGCACCTCTAAGGTCAGCATCTCGCAAATCAGCCCCGATGAGATCAGCCATTCTCAGGTCAGCGCCTCTAAGGTCAGCGGCAATTAGGTATGCCCCTCTCAAATTGGCGCCCCTAAGGTCGGCACCTCTCAGTTTGGCTCCGACAAGATCGGCACCTCGGCCGTAGGTTTTTCGACGACCTGAAGAACCCTTCTGCGAGCGAATAGCTTCATCTCGCACGAGTTCACTCGTCCGAAGAAGCAGAGCATTGACATTTGCTCGATGTGCTGCCACATCCAGTTTCATAAGAGATTCGGGACTTAGCTCAGTGAGTCGTTCAGTCTCGTCGAGCGCGGAACTAAGCTCACTATGGATCGGACGGGCTTGTTGCAACGTCAGCGATTCGGTCAGATACCAAATTAGCTCTTGGAGTTGCCACATGATAGGAAACACTTCGAACATATGCTTTGCAGATTCAGGGGCTTGCCGCCAGTCGCGTCCACCGAAGGTAACTTGAGAAACTTTTTGCCCCGCGCCGAAGCAGTCATAAACAGTGCAACCACGTAAGCCCAGCTGCCTGAGGTTATTGTGAACGCCGCAGCGGAAGTCCGATTGCAGGTTAGGGCATGGCTGTCCAGCGTCTTTATCGATGGCGAAATCTGTTGAAGCTGCGAAGGGTAATGCGACACAACACAAGCCGAAGCAGTTCTCGCAGTCAGCTCTCAAACTAGGGTCATTTCTGCTTAGAATAGAACTTGAATTTTCATGATTTACTGACACTGTGTGTGATCTCCCGTCGTCGAAATTTACAATCCCATACCCAGTGGTTGATTCGTAATTTATTGACCATATAAACTACCCTTTCAATTTACTTTTGAATTGACGCTTCTTGTACCTTAATAGCTGGTTTAATTCTAGTGCTGCCCATCATAGATACAGAAATAAATGCGAGTGCAGCTGGTACAACTGCCCACAAGAATGTCTGCCCGATTGAGGACGATAACGCTCCAATGATATGATCAAGAACATCTGGGGGAAGCCCCGCCCGACCTGCTTGCGACAATAATTCTCGTGGATCGCCTATATTAACGCCTTGTGGAACACCACCCGAACCAGCGAATGCATCCGTCATATTTCCACTTAGGCTATTCTTCTGTAAAATGCCAAAAATCGTAATACCAAGTGTCATTCCAATTGTTCTAACAAACGACATCGTTGAATTCGCTGAACCACGTTGTCTCATATCAATACCATGAATAGCTGACATACTTAAAACAGAGAAAGAGAATCCGACTCCAATACCTGTAATAATCATATATGTCGTTAGCATCATGCGACTCGTATTTGGTGTCAATGTGCTTAACAAGCTAATTCCTATAACAAAAATAATACCTGAGAAAAGCATTATATTACGATAACTCGTCTTGGTTGAGAGAAGTCCCCCGACTTGACTTGCTATTACGGAGGCCAGAGTCATGGGCAATAGAATTAGACCTGCGTTAGTTGCTGACCCTCCAAGTACGCCTTGCACATAAATCGGGATATAAATCGCAGCTGTTATAAAAGCTGCCCCATAGAATAATCCAGCTAAAGTACTTGTAGCAAATAATCTTTTGGTGAACATTTGAAAAGATATGATCGGTTCTGCTACTTTCCTTTCAATTACAATAAACAAACTAGTAAAGAGTACAAATACAGTGAATAAGCCAATGATCTGAATTGAATTCCAAGCATACGTATTCCCACCTAATTCAAGAGCGAACATTAAGCTTACGATTGCACTGACAAGCGTGCCTGCACCCCACCAGTCAATTCGTTGTTTGGAATGTTCTAGGGATTCATGATAAAACATGCTAATAAATATAAGAACGATAATTCCGATTGGCACATTCACATAAAAAATGCCACTCCAATGGTAGTACTGTGTTATGTAGGCACCTAGTAGTGGACCAAAAAGATTAGATGTACCAAAGACTGCTCCAAACAATCCAGTAATTTTTCCTCTTTTCTCCAGTGGAAAAATATCAAATACAATTGTAAATGCAATCGGCATTAAAGCCCCGCCGCCGATTCCTTGGATCGCACGATAGATACTCAATTGCACGATCGTATCCGCCGTACCGCATAGGATTGAACCAATAAGAAATACGACTACCCCAAAAATAAAAAAACGTTTGCGTCCATACATGTCAGACAATTTACCGAAAATCGGCATCCCGGCTGCACTGGCTATTAAATATGCGGAGGTCACCCATACAAACTTATTGAAATCTCCAAGATCAGATACAATGGTTCCCATTGCAGCAGCAACAATTGTATTATCCATTGCAGACATCAAAATTCCTAACAAAAGTGCAGTTATTACAAAACCTAATTTACTTCTACTGTTATCCATTTGGTTGGCCTCCTTCGTTCAAATAATGTAATTATTTTCTTAATTAAAATTAATCTAACATTTATTTTACAACTTAATGAAATAAAAAGCACACAATCTGCACATTAAAATTTGGTACCAATAATAACAAAGACATTCGAGTACTGACTACATCTTAATCAATGAATGTATATGAAACTCAGATCATGATAATAGCTTGATTAATCTAGCTTTGTTTGATTCTTTTGCTATATCCAAAGGAGTCTTTCCCTCCTTATTGGCTACATCTTTATTTGCACCTTGAGATAACATATACTTTATTAGATCCTCAGTTAATATATCATGAGAATTATTCAGACGCATGATGTAATGTAAGGTTGTGTCGCCATCCTTATTCGATGCATTTATATTTGCTCCTGCTTCTAGCATCATTTTCATCGTATCGATTGCTGTTTGCTCATCTTTATACGATGTATTAACGGCTGCTACATAAAATAGAGGAGTAGTTCCATTAAAATCGCTTATGTTCGGGTCTGCTCCACCCTTAAGTAGGAGCTTAATAAGTTCATGCTGGCCACCTTGTACCGCTAATGTCAGTGTGTTTCTGTAGTTATCATTTTCTCTGTGATTAACATCTATTTTATAATCAACTAGCATCTGTTGAATTTTGAAAGAATCTTCATTAAATCCCATGTTAATAAAAGGGAGTAATTCCCACATTAGCACATTAGAACCGTCATTGCTTATTGCAAGCGGGTCAGCTCCTCTATCTATAAGTAGCTTAAAAAGATTATAATCTTGTTTTGATGCAATCATCATCAATGGTGAGTGCCCTTCTTTATTACGAATATTAACGTTCGCCCCATGCTCAAGCATTAACGGGACAAGATATGTAGACCTTTGGGCTGCAATAAGAAGAGGTGTAAAACCATAGGAGTCCTGGATATTAATATCCAGTGGACTATTTAACATGGATTCTAATACATTCTCTAATGTTGTCTGTGTTGGCGTATCACTAAAGGTATACATATTACTAACTACTGAAAGAAATAACTTACTACGGTCTTCTGTTTTCATTTTATCTAATTTGTTAAGGACATCCCTTTGTTTACCTGCAGAGATTTCATTGATTAATTGTTCATAAGTCATTTCTATATTGGGTATACGCTCAGAGTCATCGATACTAGCTGTAGTCGTATCTTCGTTCCAACCAACCTTTTTATTAAACATTTCAGCGACTTTTCTTAATGGAACATAGGTAGTATCCTTATAGGTAATATTATCCACAGCTAAGCGCTTACCGTTTATTTCTATATGTATTTTATTAAAATAGACTTCTATCGTCTGTTTTATATCCTCTGCTACCGCATTTCCTCCAAAGATAAATGTAAGTATTACTGCACAAATAATAAAACTCTTCATTTTTTTGTTTAACACATAATTACTTCCTTTCAGTTTTTAAAATAATTTGATCGATAGTAATATAAATTTGTTCTACTAATAACATTCACCTGTGTTTCCCGGTAAGAGAAGTTAAAAACAGGCACTTCAAACAAGTTGAAGTACCTCAATTTCATACTCTGATCATATTGTCTCTTCATTCATTAACCCGGTTGATGCTCTGGTTGGATCGTGACAACGGAACCATCATCAAGGCGTAGCCAAGATTCAAACTCTCTCTCTCCTTGACGCAATCGGATAATACGAGCTCCATGTTGAAACCCAAACATTCCATATGTGTTATATCCAGTTGCTCGTCCGTAAGAGAGCCGAATGCCATGAAGAACACCCCAGAAATCATTGATATGGTCGTGCCCGACAAAAGTTCCCATTACATCGCCCATCTCTAGCATCGCTGCAAACATGCCTGAATTGATTCGCGAGCAACACACCTGCTCTCCCTTCTGACCGTAACAAGTTTCCATATCCCAAACCATTTGATATTCCTGCAAAGGGATATGAAAGAAAGCCAAGGAAGGAATAGGTTCACCATCATTCTGCTCAGTGAAAGACCTAGATTTAGCCCTATACCACTCGATCTGATCATTCTGAATCCACGCATATCCATCAACTTGCGGGTGTGTTGAGTAATCTCCACTATCAAGCATGTAGAGTACTGCAGCCACTTGCCCTGTACTGTCTACTACCTGAAGATCCATATTTCCAAATCCACTTAATTCTGGATTTCGTTCTGCTAACGTAAACTGATGCTCCATCTGTATTTCTAGCAATCGTTCTCGTGAAATATTTACTTCCGAATCGTGATTCCCGAATAAAGCTACCCAAGGAATACCGCTTTGCTCGGCTACTTCAACAGCATCTCGAAACGCTTGTTCTGGATCCGTACAGCCATCGCTATAAATTACATCGCCTGTAAAAACAATCAAATCAGGTTGTTCTGATTGAATAACAAGCTCCATGAGAGCTCGTGTCTCCTGATCCTGATCTTCGCCAGTCTGCCAATGAATATCCGTAAACTGGACAATTGTGAATGTACCATCCTCACCAAATTGTAATTGTTTCTTCATATTGATTCCCCTCATTTCCACTGCTCTATCTTCACTTGAACCTCGTGTAGCCATGTTTATCCCTGCCTCATCTACTATTTGGTCTCTAAAGCGTAATGAATGGCTAACGCTTGGTTGATTCGCTCTCTTATCGCTAACAACCATTCTCCGCTGCCTCTTGGATAGACTTTGAATGTCAACGGCTCTGACAAGCCTTCTTCCACTAACTCAATCGTCTTTTCTTTACCAATCTTCTGTTCAAGCAATTCTAGTGCACGCAAATCTTGTAATCCTTCATAGAGAACTTCCAGTCGAATAGACTCAATCGGACCTTCCTTACCCGGATAAACCAAATAAGCATCACCCGATGGAAAGGCATTCATCGCATCTGTTGTCCGAAAAGGATCTAGATTCTGATGTATAGAAAACTGGGAGTACCAGAAGTTATATCCCCAGTGCAGAAAGCCCTGTAATCCGAATTTATATAATTGCAACCCGATCACTCGATTTCTGGCTGACGGCATGTTATAGAAGCGGTTCGATACTTGTTGATTCTGAGAAACGCAGTAATAAGTCCAGAGATCAGGAACTTGATGCTCTAGGAATGGTTCAATATGATTATTCGCTGGAATCGGTCTCTTCACTAGACCCCTCTCATACAATTTGAAATCTGACAAAGCGTCCATAATCGGATAATCGGATAGATGCTTATGAATGATCTCACTTGCAGCTTGATACGTTTCCAAATGCTCTAGACCGGGCTCATCTGAAATATGGAACCAGCTTTGGTGATCGATTCCGTTTTCCTTCAAATAGCGATCGAGACAAGGCAGAAGTTGATCCAAGAAGCTGCGATAAGTGTCTGAGGTAGCATCCGTCATCCAACCGAACAGTTGCTTTTCTTCTCCCTGAATCGTTGCCATGATCTTCGGCGCACACTTCGCTCCCCACTGTGTAAATAAGTGGCAAAACTCAAAATATTGCACACCAAGCTTCTTGCACATTGTCACCCATCGTGTAAGTTTATCAAATCCAAATTCATAGCTATCTTCCCCCACGACAGTAACATCAACAAGTTGAACTGTTGGTCGTTCTCCCCCTATAGCAGTATCGAGAGGTAGAGTAAACAGTGGTGTCAATATCATGTTCATGCCATGCTTGACCATCGTGTCCGCATAGCGTTCCAGAAGCGTCCAGTGTGCTTCGCTAAAAACTTCAACGCCGTACTGTGTTGCAAGACAATCAGCATGAAACCATTCCGTATGAATTAACTTCTGCGGAGGTAAACTCACAGGGATAACCTGCAGTTCGAATATACCAGATACCCCTAACACGCTTCCTTCAGCTGATCGAAAGTTGATTTGGATCGAATGAACACCCGCAGTTACCGATTCATCGAGTGTAATGCTCACCCATACCGAGCGCCATTGCCCTGGAATGGATGTAATACCATACTGATCAAGTTCATATAATGGATCCGGATATAATCCAGGTGTGGTCCGTAATACATCAACGTCATGATTCTTGGTACATGGCATCTCCGAAGGAACAAGTCCGACAGATCTGATCCTCGCATTATCTGCAAGAGATGAATCCACTTCAACAGCTATGCTCTTGAGGAGCGAGTCCGAGGTATAAGCAACTTGAAATGAGAACGTTTCGCCATAAAGTGCGGATGCCGAACTATAGGTGACTTTATTCGGTAATTCATCTACAAATACCTTTGTCAACGAGCTTTTAAGCATCGTCTTGAATTGCGGGCTTTGATTCATCGTTTCATTCACCCTTTCATGATCGAATACTTTGTGCATAATCTTTCAAATTAATGCTATTGCCCTCCATTCTGGATTGTTCCGCAACAAAAGCCATAAAATGACTTTGAACCGAATGATTGGCCGATGTTTAAGACGTGCTTCAAAGCTCAAATCATTACTTATAGCCGACGTAGGCCAATAGATATTATCTGTTAAATATTGTTTTGAGCATAGTATAGGCATTCATCTGCAACCGGGCATCCATCGAGGCAGCGAAGTGGCGCTCCTTCTGGAGCTTGTTCAGCAGTGAAATGAGATAAAGAACCATATGATGAAACCTTAACACATGCTGAATCTACAAGCCAAGACAAGATATCTAAATCATTGCAGGACTTGGCTAGAATCATTGGACTGGATTCATCCGCTCTCCGCCAATTCCCACGTACGAAGCGATGAGCTTGATGCCAGTATCCTACATTCTCATTATGTTGGATGGACATTAACTTCCCAATCGCATCGTTATGTAACAGCTCTATTATCGTAGAGAAGAAATTGGTATACCTAAGTACATGGCAAATAGAAAATACACATTAACGCAACTGTAACCTTCTTCATAAATAGTCCTTCCCCTCTCAGATGTGCCTATAGTTATTCTTTGACACTACCTACCGTTATTCCTTTAACAAAATACTTTTGTAAGAACGATAGACTAACATAATAGGTAATGCACCCACGAAAATTTGCACTGTCCTGAGCGTCTTTTCACTCAGATTCCCCATCGCTTTGATCTGCTCGATAGAAATTGATGTTTCAGATAACCCCTTGATTAATCTGTTTTTTTATCCATAATTAATTTGGGGCATCAAGTGCAAAATCACCTTAGAGTTTAATCCTCTAATACGTTTAAAGGAGTGATGGTGTTTGAATACGAACAAACAAATCGACAAGCATATGAGAGGTCTATATTTATAGTTGAATAAACACCTCTCATAAGCCTATGGGAGGAATGTGGACATGACTTGTCCTAAGAACATGGTTCAAGGTATTGAACTAACTAGCGAAAATTTTTATAAAGTAGAAAGTCTTTTTGAAGAGTTGAAGCATCATTTATCAATCAAAGGTGTTATTTCAGGTGCTGTTTCTGGAAGGGTTTTTGTGTCTAACGACTATTCAACAGCTTTGTTGATAAATCCTCAGGGTATTTTTCTAGGAGGCAGTCCAGATAATAGTCTGTTCTTTGAAGAAGCTAATAAGTTGCTCAAAGAGGAGTTGTTGCCACAACTTGCGTCTGATGGAGAGTTAGACTATGTACTGTTCTATCCCTCAGATGAGAAGTGGTGGGCAGGTACTCTCGAAGTAGTTATGAAAGATCTGTTGCCTATGAGAAGCGGGCGAATGACCTTCACTCATGACTTGAGCAATATAGACGACCACACTGATAAAAGTATTGTCCCGGTAAATGGCAGCTTGTTGAAACGTCAAGATTTAATTGGGCTTGATGATGTTATACATGAAATTCTAGAAGGCTGGCCTCATTAGAAGCTTACGAAGACAATGGCTTTGGATGTGTTGCTATTCAAGATACGGATGAAGGTCCGACAATTATTAGCTGGTGCCTTACTGATTGGGTAGTTGAAAATGAGTGTGAATTAGGCATTGAAACGGAAGAAAGCTATCGAGGTAACGGATGGGCGCGAAAAACAGCATTAGGCGCACTCTCACTCGCAAAACAGCGAGGCATAAAAAGAGTTGGTTGGCAGTGCTGGTCCAACAATATAGGCTCCCAGCGAACAGCGCTACTTGTAGGCTTCAAGCTACTTGCGGATTTCCCAGTTCTGTTCGGGTGGAACCGTCCTTTAAACAACCTCCTTGTCAACGGAAACCATTATATGCGTGGTGATATGAAGTATGGCGTGGAAAAAGATTATGTCCGCGCAGCTTGGAGTTATGCACAAGCACTTGATAAAGGCTGGGATTGGAATGGAGACGCTGCATTGTATTGGAACGTAGCTTGTATGTTTTATCTGATTGGTGAGAAGGAACGCGCAAAATATTACTACAAGAAGGCCGTTGAAAAGGGATGGATAGACATCCACCAACCCCATTATCATGAACACGTTTACAGAGAAGAAGACAGCAAACTGATTGTTCGTATTCTTACTGAATCTCATTAAGAAATTACCATAGTTCTTAATGAGATTCTAGAATCATAAATATAATGTTCACCTGCCGCTGTATTATTGGCGGCTTTTTTGTTTCCAACAATCGAAACCTATGAAACCTTTTGCTGCTGTTTGCGAGATATAACTTGTTTAAGACATAAATCAGTTTATTCAATTATCGTTCTCAGTTAGATTCAACAATGACAACTATGACTAACGAAAACACCTGAAAAAAGTTCAGGACGTCAAAAGGATAATTATGGTATCCTTTACTATATACTGTTCCTAAGTTGAATTTATGGAGGTATTGAAATGGGCTTTCATAAAATGATGTGGGGTTTTTTATTTTTATTCACGTATCGATTTAGCGGTTTCGACATCCTGCCGGATACGATCGGTTATTTGTTGATTCTGCTGGGGCTTAATGATCTGCAGCGTTATGGTTCTTACTTCTCGGCCAGCAGGCCATTGGCCATTATTGCCCTTATTCTTTCGTTCTTCATGTTCTATCAGCCGCCCGCCGGATATGCCACTTTGCTACTCGATGTTCTTGGTTTCATTTTGAACACAGGTCTATTGATTGTCAATGCAATACTCATCTATCAAATCTGCAGAGGAATCCATGACCTGTCAATGAACAGGGGAAAATCTGACCTAGCAAAGACAGCAATGAAGCGTTGGAAGTGGTTCCTCGGCATTTTCATAACACAAACCCTTTTAGTAACCGGATTTTTTGTACCAGCCCTAGTTACTTCCCTTCCCTACCTTGCCTTAACGTTTGGGGTGATTGTAACTATTTCACTAGTTGCTATCTGGGTTATCAATGCGCTTATGATGGCTCTCATGACCCGTGCTTCGCGCGTTTTACAGTAATCAGCCTCTACAAACGGGTCGAGTGCAACTATTCGGCCATTTCCCTAGAGGTTCTTCCTGATTTTCAACCAGTTAAAATTTCCTTTTAGTACAATTCAACTAAACTCCCTTTACCCTTTACTTCAATAGAAAAGAGGATCTGCCACTTGGCAAGCTCCTCCACTATCGCCACTATCGTTCTTCGTTAGTTGAACGACCAGGAGTATACTCCTGCATGTTTACGGCTATTTTATGTTATACCCTTCAATAAACCGCATGGCGCACTCTGAATGATAATCGGCTAAATCTTTTGCAAATTGTTGATCCGGAAATCCTCTTTGAAGCAGCTTCAAACCACCCGAAGTTAACGATATATGGTGGTGGAATCGATAGAACAACATTCTATTAGGATCGAGAGTATCGTTCTTTAGATACCGGTAGAAATCCCCAAATCGAAACTCTAAAAAACTATGTTCCTGCTCAATATCAAAGAACATAGCCCCTTCGATATCGATCAAAAAGGGCTCTAATTTGTCATTAACCAGAATATGGTCAGGACCCAGTTCACCGTGAATGAACCCGTACTGCGTTCTAGGTTTAATTCTTGATTCAAGCACATACAAAATATCAAGTAGCTTGCTCTGATTGGCCCCAATATTCTCAATATGTTGTGAGGCATAAGATAACTGCACTTTCGCATTTTCCAATTGTAAAAGATGACAACTTTCTTTGTTGATCTCGCTATGATTCGCTTTCCCAAAGATATGCCTTTCGTTGCTATGCATGCCAGTAAGCATATCCCCCAACCGCTGAAACACTTTATCTTGAACTCGTGAATCGGAATGATGAAAATAGGTTTCTGCTTTATGTCCATCTACATATTCAACGAGGGCATAATCAAAAGGGTAACGCTTTCTATCATTATTCAGATCATAAAGAGAAGGGGTCTGAATTCCATGTTGTGTTAAATACTTGTTGTTTAATTCAAATAGATCACTTCCATAGGAATGTTTATTTATATCATCATTTGCTATTTCATCTTTAAAATAATTCATGGAAAGATCCCACACATACAAAACGCAGGAAAATCCATTACTGCACTCGATCTTGTAGACCACCTTTTGTGCACCACCATGCATTTTCGATACACTAGCAACTAAATAAGCGGTTCCAAAAACCTTCCCTATATAATCTTGTAAATCAGCCTGATCGAGGTGGCAAGTAATATCCATTGAACAACACTCCATTTTTTATGTTTTGCCGGCATCATAATAGTAAATAATATCCAACAAAAAGTATAGACTTTTTGTTTATGATTAGTTATGATGTTGAATAAGGTCTTGAAAAAAATAGCCATACAAATAGCCTTTGGATTTTAATCCAAAGGCTTTTTTTTGATGAAAGTCTCAGTTCTACCTGCATACCTTCTAGTTATTGATAATTGCTCAACTAAACTGCTCGTCAGCTCAACAAAGGGCAAAGCTCATAGCTTAGATGCGTTGTTATTCGCTGTTACCAGTCCTCATTGAACTACTCGCAACAGTCTTTCTCCATCTATATAGAATCCAGGTTTTTATTATGGGTTCATTGGTTTTATGTTTAGTAATCCTATCAAAAAAATAGAAATCTTCTGGACCAACCTCTAATCGAGCAATTGGTTTTATTGGTACCTTGCTAATCCATTCATCACGAGTGGGCTCGCCCCCCCGATGCGTGAACTCGTTGTTATATGATGTACCCGACATCTTCGAAATCTCTTGCAAACTTATGTTCTATAATTCTTACTCTATTCCTTCTATTTATGATATAATTTAGTAAATATCGGTATGTAAATAAGTATGAAAATGATCTCTCGTGAGTACACTGCCTATTAGATGGTGGGTGGAGTCATGGTAAATAACCGGGAGGAAAGTAAAATGAGTACTCTTGAGAATCAATTACAATCTAACCTTAAAAATATTAAAAAGATAGCCCAAGCAAATACAGTGAAAAATAAAGAAGGACTCACTGTCATATCAAAAGATGATCCTATTCGGGAAGAGTTAGATTGGGAAACTACAATCCACTCAGTTGAAGATAAAGAATGAAATATCAACTTGGCGATATCTGGTACGCTCATTTCCCACTCGAAGAAGATAATACGAAGTATATCGATAGTCTACACCCTGATGATCTTGAAGTAATCGTTAAGAATTTATTCGAATTTACTAATCAGTAAGCGCCAAATAACTAGGCGCTTACTTTTGTTTTATCGTGTTTTTGGGTATGTCACAGAACGTCTTATTCACTAACTTCGTAAATAATTTCTTATGTAGAATATTATGTTATTTGTTTGATTTTCCTTGTGTAGCAAAATACATAATAAGATTGATTATCCCAATACCCGTAATTGCTAAAAATATGTAAAACGATACAGGGTCTCCGCTTAATCCAATCTCGTCTACGATAATTCCACTATATACTTCTATTTGCTCTTATTAGGCTAAGTCATCCTATTAGCTTCATCGCTACACTTAAACAGCTACTTCAAGGAATCAATTGTTGTAAAAATTCGCGTGTAGACATCTTCAATATTGGTTTCGTTTGCTTTATCGTTATATAACCCATAACCCCAATATTGATATTCCTTACCAAATTGAAAGTAGCCTGTGGCATAGTTATCCGGTGTAAGTTCAGGAACATCATCGTAAGACATTTCTTCATTTATAAAAGGGAGATATGATTTCTTAGACTCTATAAAGAAAAAAGGAATACCTGCATTTTGATATACTTTTGCATATTTTGGATTGGCTGCATCAGTAAGATGTTCCTTCATTATGAAAATAGCATCAAAATCAGGTGAAAGCTTTTGAGCCTCTAATTGATTGAAGGTTAAGCTTCTGAAGATCACATTGTTTTCTCTTATATTCGAAGCATCACCTATAACGCCAATAACTAAGCTTTGACCCTCGAAGCGAGGTGTTTGGATTTTATCAGAGCTACATCCCGCTAGAATAAAACAAACAAAAAGCAGGATCATTAAGTTTTTATTCATGATTGGGGTCCTTTCTTAAATCATCTTTTAGGCGAGTTGTCCTGTTAAAGTTTGAAACATTCTCAGACTCCCCCTCTTTGTAATATCTTCCTGAATAATTGATAACTAAAAATTTTAAAAATCAGATTATTATACTTCTATAATTAATCTTTAAAACGCAACATGAAAATGATCGCTCGTTCGAGTCTGCTTAGCGATTCCGGTGAAAGGTCCGCAGTAATCATACTATTGGTGCTCGTTGCTTGCATTCCCCATACATGAACAGATTCATCAGTGGAAAATTTACGGGGTTCATTATTAGAGATCGATCCTAGTGTAGTAAATTTTTTATCCCATGGAATGGTAAAGGTACTAAGGCTAGAACCTGAGTCGTCTATACTTCCTACTTTAATCTTCATAAAATTGTCCTGAGACTCACTGTAATCTGTATCAATAGATATGATGATTTCTATTTCCTGTCTTGCCCGATCGTCCGAACTATAGAACAAATCGCCAATGGAGCCGGATGAGGCTACTTTCTTACCATTTTGCCATATATCAATATCTAAGTTTGCATTTGGTTTCTTTCCTTCATAACGTAATCTGAATGATCCGGACATGGCGCCTAAGAAATGTTTGAATTTTGCTCCATCGCCTTTGAATAGGTCAACAGGGGTCAGAGTTATTTCAGCTGGTTCTTCTTTGCTTTGTGGATCGAGTTTCTCTGATTCTGCTACACATCCTGTTAAAGATAGACATAATATCAAAACGCAAGCTATTAATCTCATACCATACCTCCAGGTTACTCTACGTTTACATGAATACTCCCAAACAAGACTCCATCAAGAAATGCATTTAATTGCCAAAGCCCTTTTGTTGATAACTCCATAATTGAAGGTACATGTGCAATTGCTCCATTTACAGGACCACCTATTCCTTTATACTCCCAAACATGCTTTTTATTCTCGGTACCCGCCCCTTCAATTAATGCAGGAAATTCTTTATTTGTTTTAAGTTCAATTGCTACTACCTTTAGTGTTTTACTTGCAGTTATTTCATCTTTCTTACCCCAGAAATGCCACATATATTTGTTGCCTTTATTTGCAATAAAATCTTTTGAATTCAGAATCCCTATCTTTCCTTCAATTCCTTGCAAGGTTATCTTATTAACTCATGACGCTAAATTTCCAATATATGTTTCGATTTCTTATAAATAAAGCTTTTTAACTAATATGAGTTGAATTATAAGTTGTATAAAATACAATCTCCAGCTAGAAGTAAGTTAGTCATGGAAGTTTCAAGTTTGAGTTTCGTAATCTTCGCGCGCGTCCCCCCCGCTTATTACACATACATCAAAAAAAGATCAATCCCCTAAGAGGAATGACCTTTTTCTCTGTCTATTGATGTCTGTAACTTCGTGCTTCCGCCAGACATTCTCCACTCAACCGCTCTTCTGAATCGACTCCAGATGCTCGACCAATCTATTCCAGGTATCTGTGATACCCTCCATCATGCCCATATCCAGCACCTGCTGCAGTCCTTCAGCTGTCGTATATTCCCCGCGGTTAATGACCTTTGTCCCATTATCTGTTTCGATGAATGTCAGCGTTACAATCGTTTCAGGCATATTATCCGCCACATTACCATCCGCATCGGAGAAATAATCCACATACACAATCTTCTCCGGCACTACGATTTCACGATACACACTCTTGCCCCATGATTCCATGCCATAGAAATCGCCCTGGTTCTTATCCTCGCACTTCATGCAATAATGCCAAACCCCGCCTACGCGAAAATCAACATGGCATACCGGAAGCGTCCATCCTCTCGGCCCCCACCAATGCTTTAGATGCTCCGCCTGCGTGAACGCCTGGAACACCAACTCGCGAGAAGCATTGAATTCACGTTCCAGAATAAGCACATTATCCTCTACCTTAGATACCATTTGATTTGTCATTTTTAACATCCTCCTCGATTTTATTACTTGGTCAAATTGTTCTGCCACGTTTGCACAACATTCATTTATGATCCTAAGCTCAATCTGGCTGCTCTTGTCGAGTTTCCTTGTTCTGTAGCTTCTGCAAATAGTCATCAAGGCGGTCGAACCGCTCCTCCCAGAGAATACGGTATCTCTCCAGCCATTCGTCCAGCTCCCGAAAAGGATCCGGTCGCAGTCTGTAGATTCGGCGATTCGCGTTCACCTCGGCCTCTACGATACCAGCCTCACTTAGTACACGCAAATGCTTGGAAGCTTGAGGCTGGCGTAGTTGCAGCCGTTCAGCGATTTCACCTACGGTAAGCGGACGTTCGCGCAAAAGATCAACAATCTGCATGCGGTTAGGCTCAGCTAGGGCACTCATGATGTTAGCATTCATGTTCATCATCCGTTCTCTTGCTGTAATGGTAAGCGTCCTTCGTTTCGTGTTTGTATTTATTTGATGAATTAAATATACCACATTAGGAATATTCCTGTAAAGGAATATTCAAGTTAAAATTAGATTAAGGAAATTTAGTACATAAATCTCTTTACAAAAAAAGCAACATAACCATGAGGTGCTGAACATGTCAAAAATAAGTATAGCTCTCTTCATGGTATTAGCTTTCTCCGTATCTTATACAACCACTAACAGGGGCATATCAAAACATGGATAGGAATTTTCATAGTAGCTCAGCAGCTTATCTAAAATAGGAATATCTTGAGAACTAAAACCCTTAATCCTATTGTAATATGGCGAGTTCGGATTCTTCAATTTGTCTTACATAATCTAACGGTTTTTGATCAGACACTGAGTTCATCATTCATCTCCTTTATCCCTTTAATCTACCTTGGCTCCATGAGAAAGAGAAAACAATACAGTTTGCTCTCTATCCATTCTCACACCTATAACAGATAATGTTTTGAAATCCACTCTTTCCATTTTAGCCCCTCTTATATCAGCACCTTGCAACTTCGCTTTTGAAAGTAACGCCATAGTCAGATCACAATCTCTTAAATCGGCTTTTTCTAAATTGGCTCCTGACAAGTCTGCTTCATAAAACTTGATCCCACGTAAGTTCTGTTTAACTAGTCTAGCTTGTCTCAAATTTGTATATGACCAATCGCCTTGAACAATTGTGATCCCATCCATATTAGAGCCAGAAAAATCTGAACCCGTCATTTTACATTCTTCAAATTTCGAAACAAATAGATTAGCTCCGTTAAAGTTACAATTCTCAAACGCGGATTCTTTATGAATGGAGCCATTTAACAATGCACCGCGAAAATCACACTCAATGAAACGGCAATTGTTGGATGTAATTTCCTCAAGTGACCCGTTAGCAAACGAGCAACGGTTAAATGTACAACTTTTTAACTCACCATACCTTAAATCTTGAGTGCCAAAGTTTACTTCTGTATAATTCTGATTGCTATGCTGAAACATTAGATGCCTCCTATACATGGTTACCCGTAAAATCACTTAATTAATATAGCATACGGCTGTCAAGTACCTGCATGATCTCAAACAAAAGTTAAGTATTCTATTTTCTCGAGGAGATAGACATTATCGGCTTAAATTACTTCCTCAACGAGCTCATTCTGAGTGTATTCTACTGCCCATTTGCTGAGCAAAGGCTGCCGATTACTCGACAGCCTTGTCTGGATCTTAAATTGATCTAGCGTTCTCCGTTTTTGCTTTAATAGTGTTCAACTATCCAGACCGTTAACTGCATACAAAAAAGATTGCTCATTAGCAGTCTTGATCTTTAGCACTTGCGCCCTATAGTTCTATAAGAGAAATGAATTATAAATTTTTACTTAAAATTTCTCCTGGTAAGCCGTCTATTTCACAAACCTTTTCGGAGATAAAACCTTGGTTAATTAAAATTTTCCTGGATGGAATATTTCCGGGGTCTATAATGGCCTTTAGTATCTTTAATTCTGATTTCACAGCTTTTTCGATTAATACTTTGGCAATCTCAGTCCCATAACCCTTTCCCCAGTTTTCAGGCATTATCATATAACCAATTTCAGCTACATCAATAAAACCTTCGTTCAAAGTTAAATGCCCCAGGCCAATAAATTCTTTTCTAGAACTATCGAAGATTTTATATGAACCAAAGTTTTCATATTTCTCATTACGTTCTAATAATTTTTGGAAATTTAATTGGGCTTCCTCAAAAGTAATAGAACGTTCTGTGATTTGTGCCATAACTTCTTCGTTAGATACAAGACAGAAATAATAATCAAAATCCATTTTTTGAAACTTCAATAAATTGATTTGCATTAGATTCCTCCACTATCTTTCCCAACATAACCAAACTAACCTTTTTATATATTTTAGCAGAATTCGTAACTATGTAAACAATACACTCTTATTCAACTTCTGACCTTTACTTCAGCAAAGAAAAAGGATCGTCTGACTGCTCGACAGCCGGCGATCCTATTTAAGTAACGTGTCCTGTTAGCTCAATAATGAGGCGCTTTATTGGGCTTCTTATGTCGGAAATATGATTTCTTCAATATACAGGTCGTCCGTATCTCACAAGGATGTGCCACAGCTGTTTGAGGTGCTGGGATGTCTCGTTAGGGGTGCCCCAGTCTTGCCAACTTTCTGGATTATAGTGGAGAGTTGCTGCTGCCCTGCCCAAGGTGGCTGCGTCTAACTCACCTGGTCTTATAGCGAACCCCCGATTCACACGTTCTGCAAAAGGAGGCATCGCCGGACCCCGAAAATCGTCCGGCACAGCCTGCGCCGAAAGCCTGAAACCAGGATGCCAAGCTAGGTTTACATTGTATTTAGAGCATAAGTTTTCAAGTTGATCACCAATCTGAGTCTCTTTAAACGACGAGTCCGCGACTAGAGCCTCGACATCCCTGGACATTTTGATGTCTCCATGGACTTGAGTCTCAATGTAGTCATCTAGTGATCGTCCAAGAACAGAACAAGCATCGTCGGGTGTGACTTCGTGTAGCTTGAGAAGACGTTTTACAAACGTAGGGACATCAATATTTGGAGAGCCAAGCGCTTCGTGGGTGATGTCGGTGTTTCCTAGCAGCTCGGCTAGCACAGTATCGAATATATCGATCGTCCCTATATGCTTCCAATCGGTATGACTATCGCCGAATGTAAATGTGCAACGGCTCAATATATGAGGGCGCAGTCGAAGGTAGCATGAGCCAAAGCGTGGGGATGCACCATCCACATAATTCATTAGGTTGAGAGCACCATATTTCGGTCGCTCGTAGTCTCGTACGCCGTCCGACTGGTAAACTCCACCGAAAAGCTTTTCCTCCCAGCGATCGCGATCCCCGCCTAAGAACGCTGTGCGACTTCCGTTGGAAACGCCGGTCACAAATTGGCTATGGTAGGTTCCATCTCGCAGTAAGCCCTCAACAACGGTGAGACCGCTGGGCAGAATTCGGTCCGGATGGAAGTTCAATGTGACACGAGCGTGCATACCGATGCCCGACAGGAGATCGTCAAAAGTCACGTGGGTCACGCCAGTACGCACTAGAATTTTCTCCGCTGACTCACGCGCGCGACATCGCATTAGCATTGCGCTCGATTTAACATGATTAAGCGCAAGCACCTGTGCTGCGGTCAACGTAGTCAGTGGACTGGTTGATTGGGATAAGCTTTCATCCATTTTAGGTCCTCCTCGTATTCAAATCTATATTGCTAGTTTGTCATGAGAGAGCTCCTTGCATCGAGACTGTCGTACCAATTTAAATACTTGACGTCACTCCATAACATAGATTTCGCAAGTCGATGCCATTATGTTCTATAACTGCTTGTTATCTCCTGCTAGCGAAAACTGCCAGTTAGCTGAGAAGGTTGCCGATCCATTGCTGACGGCAGCCTTCTCCTGATGATTATTGAGCTAAAGTGTCCCGTTAGTTGAATCATTATCAACTTGTGATTCACAGCACAAATTTCTCAAGAGAAACAGCAACACCATCATTATCATTTGATTCGGTAATGTGTTTTGCACAATTTTTCAGCTCAATTATCGCGTTTTCCATTGCGATCGGAAATCCGCACATTTGGAATAGTCCTAAATCGTTAAAGTCATCCCCGAATACCATTACATTTTCTGACTTCACCCCGATATCATTAAGCACCCATTGCACGGCTTCTTCTTTTGATGCTGATTTTTGCATGATTTGAACCAGTACCCCTCCATCGGTTGCGATTACGTTCACATGGTCGCCGAATTGCTCTATTATATCCCTCCATGTGCTGTAACCTTGAACCAATATTTTGGTTGGGGAGAGTGAACTAATAAAATCGTTATCAATAACCTGGGGTTTCGGATCATTCGAACGGAGACCGAATTGAGCACGCTGCGAGTCGTGAACTGGTTTACACGCATACCATGAATCATTAACCTCGTATGAAATTAACGATTGAGGAGCATGTAACTCGATGAATTTGTTAATCTGTTGGCTAATCTCATTTGGGATACTAATGTGCCGCTGAGTTTGCTTAGACTTGCATGTTACTAGAGCACCATTGTAATAAACCAAGTAGTCTACAAAAGGAAAATTCTTCACAAATTGATTAGCCGCTCTAGGCGGTCGCGCCGTGGCAACAATAATATGAATTCCAGAATTAAAACATCTTTTAACAGTCTGATAATTTCTATGTGATATGGATTTGTCACTGCCGAGCAATGTTCCGTCCAAGTCTAATACAATTGCCTGTATGTCCGACATCTGCATCTCTCCTCACAAATAATTCTTCCAATAATAACCTAATTTTAGGAGAAATGATAGACTCACTCTTGAATTAATCTGCCCGTTCGTATTATGAGATCAACCAGATCTTTCTGGTTGATCCTTTTTTCATTTGCATAGAGGATTAAGGTAGCCTGGTCGAACGTACCTGCCCGTGGGACATGATCCCGAGCGCTATAATGTTCACCCCTACTTGTCATGACCATGATTGAGGCTGGTTGGGACGCTAGATCCCGTATAACAAGCGATGCCATGGAGCGACAAGAAGAAACCGTAGGGGCTGCCGGTAAATCTACAAAAACAGGAGAGATTTAATGAATCCAGTTATCGGTCTAGATATTTCTAAAGCAGAAAGCCATGGACAAGCCTTTTTAGAGCGTGGTAAGCCATTCAGAGGGACGTTTCATTTCGAGCACACTCGAGAAGGTCTAGCGAAGTTACTTCAAGTCGTACAGGAAGTCGAGTCTGCATCCAGACAACGTCCTTTACTTATTCTAGAAGCAACTGGGCATTACCAAAGCCCCGTTGTTCAGTTCCTAGAGGAACATCACTATCTTTACATTGTGATTAATCCACTCATCTCAAATCGGCTTAGGAAGTCTCAGCTTCGTAAAGTAAAGACAGATGCTGCTGACGCTTACCTTTTGGGAGATTTGTACTACAAAGAAGAGTTTGAGCCTTTTAAGAAAAGGGGTGTGCAGCTACTCAACCTGCGCTATCTAACAAGGCAATATGAGTCTCTTTCAAAGATGTGTGTATAGACTAAACTGCAATTCCAAGCTGTTCTTGATCAGGTATTTCCTGCTTACAAAGGTGTCTTTGGAGCTATGTATTCAGGTATTTCGCTACGATTTTTAAATGAATTCCCAACCTCGTATTTGGTTTTACAGACGGACAAAGAAACGCTTAACGCCAAAACTAAAGAATTGCTTTCGACAAGACGAGGTCGCTCAGAGGGCTGGATTAACGAACGAGTAAGGCGGCTCCTAGATGCGGCAAAGCAAAACCCATTCGAGCAAACCATGTACGCTAGCCACTTGATCAATTTAAGAGTTCTCATAACCCTTATTCTTCAGTACCAGGAGCATCTTGCTGCGTTGGAACAGAATATAAATGCCCTGGCTGAAGAAATCGAAGAGTTTGGTTTAATACAGTCAATCCCAGGTATTGGCCATAAAACTGCGGCAACAATTTTATCGGAAATTGGAGAAATTGACCGATTTGATCATCCAAAAAAACTGGTCGCCTTTGCGGGTATCGACCCGAGTGTCTTCGCTTCAGGTAAGTTTACGGCAACCCGAAATCGAATCACCAAACGTGGTTCTCGGCAACTTCGTTATGCGCTAGTTTTAGCTGTCCAGTGTGGGCTTATCCGTTCTCGCAATATGCGAGTCAAAGAGTTTTACGATCGCAAGAGAGCAGAAGGAAAGCCGCATAAAGTAGCTTTGGTTGCATGTGCAAATAAGCTGGTCCATTGGCTCCATGCCATCTTGAAAAGTAAAAATGCATTTCGTACGATTTAATAAAATAGTACTGGTATAACCTTCCAATATACATATTAACTTGGAGGGTTATTTGGCATGCTTATTTTAACTATACCATATGATTTAGATTCACTTTACTGGTAATCTTGACAAGCTATTAGCTGGTATAGCTTAAAAGGCTGCCATTATTATGGCAGCCTTTTGGAAATTGAACTATCGTTTCCGTTGTGTAATAAATATCCGTGAAAAGTCAGAATCTTAAGCAGTTAAAAAAGCTAAACAACCTTAGCCCAGTAGAATACCGAACGGAGGCTGTGGCTTAAAGATGTCTACTTGACGGGGGGGAACTTCATTCAGTGGCAGACTCAATGTTATGGTTGTTGAGCTCTGAATCCTGGGATGGATCCTCATCCATGCCGACGGCTGAATCAAATACACTGTCCTGCGGAACGCTCGTTAGATCTAGCTTTTGCTTCACCTGGTAGTTTATATTCCCATACCAGGCCTCAAAGGAGTCATCCAACTGCTCCTCTCGATTACGATCCTCGTTCACATCCGAATCAACTTCGATTTTATTACCTAATACCCCGTAGTCGTCTTTGGGATGGATCATATTTTTACTTCAGCTCCTTCGTATACGGATTGAATTAAAATTCCCTGTATAACCAATTTTATACATGGTCTTGCTTTTCCAGCTTTGGCGAATAAATTACTGTAAATCGGCATTTTTCTACCAAACCTGCTTTTGTTGTTACGTTATCATTTCCCGTTAGTTGAACGACAAATTCTTTATAACGGTCTCCAATCAGGGTCTTTTATATCGTTGATTGTTGGATTTCTTACAAATTCAATAAAACGTTCCTCACAAGCACCAAACTTTATGAAGTTCACTTGACCTTGTCTTAGAGAAACTTCGTTTGCTCCCCCTTCATAATCAGGGTCTCTAAATTGAACACCATCATCTTCCCAAAAGCATATCTTACAGATTTCATAAGTATCAGTTGGTTCTTCGTCTAATGATTTGTAGCCACAACAAGGACAAGTGTATTTCATAAGTCCACCTTTCTTTCGACAGTCTTCACTAGAATGTTAATTGAACTATCGTTCCTCGTTAGCGTAATCACCTTAAGTGACAAAGTCATCTTACCGTCTGGTAAACGAGACCTATGGCTCCAGAATCAAAGGTCTTGTTTTCGATTAGCTTAAGATTGATCTTCTCCTTGAGACCTTGGAATAACGGCAATCCCTTACCGATCAGGACRGGAGAAACCGTAATTTTATACTCATCAATTAAATCAAGCTGCATAAGGTGGTGTGCGAACCTAGGACTGCCGAGGATGACCATATCCTTGCCTGGCTGCTGTTTGAGGTTATTGATCTCTTCCTCGACATCTTCATTCACGAGTCTGGAATTATTCCATTCGACTTTCTCCAGCGTCGTGGAAAAAACGATTTTGGCTGTCTTTTCGATCCACTCGGCATGATTCCGTTCATGCTGCGAAGCTGATGGGTTCGAAGGCACAGATGGCCAGTAACTGTGCATCATCTGATRAGTCCCACGCCCCCAAATGACAGTGTCGGCAGTACTCAGAATTTCTTTCGCGTGTTTCTCCAAATCAGYATCGTAGGAAACCCAGCYAATGTCCATTTCACCATTCGGCCCTTCTACAAAACCGTCAAGCGATGCGTGCAGAAATAGAACGAGTTTTCTCATTTTCAGTTCTCCTTTGTTCATGAGGGATATCTACATTATACATTTACTACATTTTAGCATAATTCAACTTGGGTTGTTTCTTATGGATTGCTAATCCCAAACCTGCCCCC